>JBGCFZ010000423.1:0-4531 GCA_045110355.1 Lewinella sp.
CGAGAAAACGCTCATTCCTCGTGGGGATACCCAATTGCAGTTGGAAGACAAGGTGATCGTATTTGCATTGCCGCAGGCAATTAAGCGACTGGAAGAGTTATTTCGATAGACCAACTGACCAGCCACTGTGATCAACTTCCGCCCCATAGCCCGTGTCATCGGCATCCTCCTCTGCATCGTCGGAGTGTTGATGTGGACCAGTATTCCCTTCAGCGTCTGGTATAATGAAGATTGGCTGCCGCAACTGTTTGCAGGCCTGACAAGCATCTCGATTGGCGGCGGTTTGTTCCTGGTGAAAAACCCTAAAGGTGTTCCTATTCGTAAGCGAGAGGGCTACCTCATTGTGGCACTCAGTTGGTTGGCCATGGTCCTTTCCGGTATGCTACCTTATCTGTACAGCGGGATGATCCCCTCGGTGCCTGATGCTTTGTTTGAGACGGTGTCTGGTATGACAACCACCGGTGCTTCGGTGCTTACCGATATTGAGGCGCAGCCCAGAGGGCTGCTGTATTGGCGCAGCCTGACGCAGTGGATCGGTGGTATGGGTATCATCGTACTCACGGTCGCCATTTTTCCCTTATTGGGTATCGGCGGAATTGAGTTGTTTGCCGCTGAAGCCCCAGGGCCAACCTCCGATAAACTCCACCCTCGCATCAGTGAAACGGCCAAACGACTATGGTTCCTCTACGTCGGGCTTACGGCTTTACTTGGTGTATTGCTTGTCCTCTTCGGACTTTCCCCCTACGAGGCCATCAACCATGCGTTGACGACCATGGCCACGGGAGGCTTCAGTACCCGGAATGCGAGTGCTGCGGCCTTTGGTCCTGCAGTTCAGTACCTGCTTATTCTATTCATGTTCTTTGCGGGCGTAAACTATACCGTCTTGTACCTGAGTTTTAAGCGACGATGGGCTGAAGTGTGGCAGAGCGACGAACTGAAAGCCTACATAGGTCTCATCGTTCTGCTGGTCATCTTTTGTACCCTACAAGTCTATTACGCAACGGGGGGCAATGACCTGGAACAAGCCTTCCGCGATAGCCTTTTCCAAATCGTAAGTCTCATTACCACCACCGGATTTGTATCGGCAGACTATACCAGCTGGGGAACGAGCCTGACGCTGGTTTTCTTCGTCCTTTTATCGATGGGAGCCTGTGCCGGGTCCACTTCCGGAGGCATCAAGCTGATCCGCCACCTGGTGTTTTTTAAAAACAGCTACCTGGAGTTTAAACGGATCATTCATCCCTCGGCCATTGTCCCCCTGCGAATAAATGATCAGATCGTCCCCGGGCGAATCATTACCCATATTTTTAACTTCCTACTGCTCTATTTATTGGTCTTCGTTTTTGGGTCTATCATCCTTGCCGCTATGGGTCTTGACTTCATGACGGCCATCGGGGCCATGGCCACCAGCCTCGGTAATGTTGGCCCCGGCATCGGAGGCGTCGGCCCGGTAGATAACTTCGCTTGGCTCCCTGCACACGTCAAACTTTTCCTCAGCTTCGTCATGATTGTGGGCCGATTGGAAATATTTACCGTGCTGGTCCTGTTTACCCCGTACTTTTGGCGTCTGAATTAATACTTATCCGCCAATAGACCAACGGACTAACGAACCAATAGCACCAATAGACCAATAACTCCAATAGACCAACAGCACCAATAACTCCATGCGCCAATTTCTCTCCGCCAAAGACGCTCCCTCCATCGAAGAACTCATCGACCGTGCCCAACGACATAAGCGTAAGCCGTTGGATATGGAAGACGTTGGATATGGTAAAACCATCATTAACCTGTTCTTCAACCCCAGCTTACGAACGCGTATCAGCACCGAAAAAGCCGGCATCAATTTAGGCTATGAGGTGATCACCTATGATGCCTCCGGAGGATGGAATATTGAATTTGAAGAAGGCGCGGTAATGAACCTGGACACAGCCGAGCACGTCCGCGAAGCGGCCGGGGTACTAAGTCAGTATTGCGACATCCTCTGCGTGCGATCCTTCCCTTCACTGACGGATAAGGCCGGAGACTACGCCGATAAAGTAATGAAGGCCTTTGTTAAGTATGCTACGGTGCCGGTGGTTAGCCTGGAGAGCGCTACCCGCCACCCGCTACAAAGCCTGGCGGATTGCCTGACCATTTCCGAAAAAAGTAACCGTCCCCGGCCCAAAGTTGTGCTCAGTTGGGCACCGCATCCCCGCCGCTTACCACAAGCGGTTGCCAACAGCTTTGCTGAATGGATGGTGGCCTGGGACAAAGTAGATCTGACCATCTGTAATCCGGAAGGCTTTGACCTCGCACCGGAGTTTACCACTGGGGCTACGGTCGTCCATGATCAGGCTACTGCTTTCCGCAGTGCCGATTTTATCTACGCCAAAAATTGGTCTTCATATACAGATTACGGGGCAACAACAGACTTACCCGGATGGATCATTGATGAAGCTAAAATGGCGCTGACGAACAACGCTTACTTTATGCACTGCTTGCCGGTTCGGCGCAACGTAGTGGTATCTGATGGCGTCATTGAGAGTGCTCGCTCGCTCGTCCTGGACCAGGCAAACAATCGTACGTGGGCGGCACAGGCGGTATTGTCTAGCATGAATTTGGGTTGAGCAACTGTGTCGTGAATAGGGATCGAAATACAGTCGCTCAACCCAAGTAAACGGCTTAATAACCCTAAGAATTCGGAATACCTTTCAAAATCAGGCCGTGGTTTTTCTACTAATGATAAAGCCTGCCATACCTTCGCACCATGGTTAACCCTTCCATCCAATCCGTTCAGGCCGCACTCGATGATGGCAGCACCACTACGGTGGCGATTGTTCGCAATTACCTAGACGCCATTACGGAACACTCGCACCTCAACATCTACGTTGAGGTATATGCCGAAGAGGCCATGCGGGAAGCAGCAAGACAGGATGAGGCGCGGGCGCAGGGGGCAAAAATGGGTAAATTAGCGGGGGTGGTCCTCAGCATCAAAGACGTTATTTGCTATGCCGACCACGGTGTGAGTGCCGGCTCCAAAATCCTGGATGGCTTTGTCTCTCCGTACACGGCTACGGCTTTGCAACGCTTGCTGGACCAAGACGTAATCGTGATTGGGCGGACCAATTGTGACGAATTTGCTATGGGCTCAGGCAACGAAAACAGTTTTTACGGGCCAACCCGAAATGCTGCCGATGTGACTCGGGTACCCGGCGGAAGCTCCGGTGGTGCAGCTGTATCAGTACAGGCGGCTACCTGCCTCGTGGCTATGGGGTCCAGCACTGGAGGTTCCGTCAGGCAGCCGGCCTCGTTTTGTGGCCTGTATGGTTTCAAACCTACCTACGGGCGCATCAGTCGCCACGGAGTAATTGCCTATGGCTCCAGCTTCGATCAGATCGGCTACCTGGCCAGTGATGCTGCTGATATCGCCTTGGTCCTGGAAATCAGCGCCGGAGCAGATGCTTACGACGCAACGGCACCCAATAAAATGGTGCCCACTTACAGTAAACAAGCCGTAGAAACCAGTCAGCAAAGCATTGCCTACTTCGCCGACCTGATGGAAAGTGAATCGCTTGCCCCCGAGATCCGCAACGCGATGAAGGCGACGTTGGAACAGTTCCGGGCCGCCGGACACCGGCTGGTGCCCGTTACCTTCTCCTTCTTCGACTACGTGGTGCCGGCCTACTACGTCCTAACAACCGCCGAAGCAAGCTCAAACCTGAGCCGGTTTGATGGAATGCGCTATGGTCACCGCAGCAGCGAAGCAACCGACCTGGTTGAAACCTACACCAAAAGTCGTACGGAAGGCTTCGGAACGGAGGTGCAAAGACGGATTCTTCTGGGAACGTTCGTCCTCAGTAGCGGTTACTATGATGCTTACTATGGCAAAGCACAGAAGGTTCGTCGCCTGATCCGGGATCAGCTGCAGGGCATCCTTGATGCGCATGACTTTATCCTGATGCCCGTCAGCCCAAGCCTACCCTGGCCCATCGGCGAACAAACCAACGATCCGGTAGCTAATTATCTGGCAGATATCTACACCGTTCTCGCCAATCTTGCCGGTCTGCCGGCTGTGGCTGTCCCCCTGAAAAGTGAAGGGGAATTGCCCGTAGGTTACCAATTGATGGCCGATCAATGGGAGGAAGGCAAATTGTTGAGCTTTATCAGAGGGCTTTAGCGAAGTGCCACAACACCCCCGCTGGGTCGATGAGGTGAATCTCCCGCAACCCCCAATCATAATCCGTGGGTTTTTTCCAACGGATGCCGGGGTATCGGTTAACGAGGTCAAGGGCCTGAAGCTCGTCCCAACACTGTTCCAGCTCAGGGACGTTCAGAAAAAGCATCGTGTTCTCTGCCCATGCCTTGACGTAAGCATCCTGAAGATAAAATTGGCTGTCTCCTAACTCTAATAATACCATGTCATCAGATGTCCACAGCTCTTTCGCTCCAAGGTCTTTGTAAAAGGCTCGGGACACCGCAAAGTCCTTGGCGGGGATGAACGGGCGAAGATGGGTGGTAGCAGCTAGGGATTTCATGTTGCAAAATAGCAACA
>JBGCFZ010000424.1:0-6168 GCA_045110355.1 Lewinella sp.
TATACTTTCAACTGGGACAATGGCTCCGGATTAGACAGTCTTTATCAGATTACTACGGTTGGTGGGACTACCCGTTATCCGGTTATAGTGACGGATGGCTGTGGCTTCTCGCTAAGAGACACCGTAAGCATCGTCCTTAGCGACACCCGAGCCACGGTGGCGGGTAGTTTCTCGGTTTGTAACGCGCCGTTTAATGCAGACGTGCCCATCGTGCTGACCGGTAACGGCCCCTTCACTTTCGTAGTACGCGAAAACATGGTGGACCGGACAATTACTGCTACCGGAGATACTAGCCTGAACTACACAGCTGAAACGACCATTCAACTGATTTCAGTGACGGGCTCAGACGGATGTCCGGGCACTGCCGGAGGCATTGCAAATGTGACCGACGGTGATTTCACCGTGGTCCCAATGGTCACCAACGTGCTTTGTCAGGGGCAGGCGACGGGCGCTATCAGTGTGGTGGTAAATGGGAACAATGCCTCTTTTGGTTTTGCCTGGGATGCACCGGGATTGACCGGACCGGAGGTTTCCGGTTTAAGGGCAGGAACTTACAACCTTACCGTTACCGACCCATCGCCCTTTGCCTGTACCTGGGATACCACTTTCACTATTCTTGAACCTGCCTCTGCAATTGTCTTATTAAGGGACAGCATCAGGGATCTGACCTGTGAGTCATCGGGATACGCCTCTGCAGTGTATTCGGGCGGTACAGGTCAGTTGTCTTACGAATGGAGCGATGGTAATGTAACCAGTGAACTAGGAGAAGTTGACCCTGGGCTTTACACCCTGACTGTGACCGACGAAAACAACTGTCAGGTAATCCAACCCTTTAACATCCAGGATCGCAGAACCGTCGTCTTTGCCGCCATCGCTGCATCGGCTGATTCTCTAAGCTGTACCCTGATGTCCATTGACCTAAGTGCCCAACAAAACACTTTTGTTGTCGACTACCAATGGCAAGATGCATCGGGCAATGACCTGGGCTCCAACCGCAGGCTGATGGTGACAACTCCCGGACGTTATTTTGTCCTGGTTACCAACCCCGCCAATGGCTGTACGGCAATAGATTCCATTGATATTGGCCGGAATGATCAACTCCTCGACCTGGAGCTGCCGGCTCAGTACGAAATCAATTGTACGGATGCAAGCGTCAACCTTAGCGTTACCCACCCGGGCTATACCGACCCGGTAGACTATGAGTGGCGCTTGAATGGTACAGTTGTTGGTACCAATGCAACCCTGCCCAATATTTCAATCACCGGAACTTATGAGGTGTCCGTAACCAGGAGAGATAATGGCTGTCCTACGATAGCTCAAACAGAAGTCATTATTAATCAGACAGACCCCATCGTTTCCGTTCCTGAGCCTTCACCGTCTTCTACCTGCCGGGAACCGGAGGTTCAAATTGGGGTCCTCGCAAACGGGCCTTACCGCTTCGAATGGAGTACTTCCAACGGAACCATCGTCGGAGCAACGGATGCTGCGAATACGATGGCAGGAGGTGCCGGCACGTATAATGTACTGGTAACTGATACCCTGAACGGTTGTACGACGACCGAATCAATTTCCGTTGTCCTGAATGGCGCTACCCTTGTCCCCAATGGGGGGACTGACCAACCGTTGATCTGTAATGGGACAGGTACCGTACTTAACGGTAGTGTATCCCCCGGTCTTAACGGAACGGAAGTACGTTGGTACGGTCCCAATGGTGACATCATCGGGGAGGGCCTTCAGACCTTTACCCTGGAGGAAGGCCTGCATGTTCTTGAAGCGATCCACCCCATATCGGGTTGTAGTAGTTTCGATACGGTAAATGTATTCTCTGAAGCGGCGACATCCGTTAGCTATACCTTGCAGCAACCGCCCTGCCCCGAGGTGGGTGGCCGTCTGTTTGTTACTGATGTAGTTGGCCTCAATGGTCCGTTTACATACAGCAGCCCAACGGGAGAAACAGAACCCTTCGGGACTGGCCTTCGTGGCCTTCGGGTGGGCACAAATGTGTTGGTCGTTACCGATCAGTTTGGTTGTGAACTTCGAGACACCTTCCAGATATTTGAAGGCGGAACCTTCAACGGCTCGGCGGAGGACGTGGTCATCCGATTAGGAGACGATGCAATACTGGGAATAAATACGAACCGGGAAGATGGAGAACTGGCCAATTGGACCTGGGGTAACATCAAGGATACTCTGACGTGCCTGACTTGTCCTGAACCAATGGTCTCCTCTCCCCTCGAAACCTTCATCGCCACAGTAACGGTGACGGATACCAATGGGTGCGTGCTTAATATCCAGCAAAATGTAATTGTTGACGAAGAAGAACTGATCTACATGCCCACGGCCTTCAGCCCGGCAAATGTGGATGGGATCAACGATGTGTACACCGTATTTGGCAACGCCGAGTTTGTTTCCGGCATTAATTTCCTGCATATTTTCGATCGTTGGGGCAACCGGGTTTTCGGCAACGAAAACTTCTCCGTGAACGACCCTAATGCGGGCTGGACCGGAATTGCTCCCGACGGACAATATGCACCTTCGGCCGTGTATGCCTACGTCGTCTCCTACGAACGTTGGGATGGAGAGACGGAAGTCCGTACCGGAGGGTTTACACTGGTCCGATAATGGCTTGAAGGGAACTTGGGCGGGGCCGCAGGTGCCAAAAAAGGATAAAAGGAGCAGGGATTGAAGGCGCGTAGTGGTCTAGTTCTTTGTCAGGTCGATTCTGTCGTATTAACTGCTGGTGAATTTTGCCTGCTGGCAAGGCGCTTGAACCGGAGTTTAGCCGTAGCTAAATGAGGATTCAAGCAACGCAGCCAGCGGGTAAAAGACGCCGCAGTTAATGTGACAAGATCGGCTTGACAGAGCACTAGTGCTCTGTCAAGCCAATATTTATCTCATTATTTTGCCGGACCGTTCACCTCAAGCTTTTTAAATAGATCATTGCATATGAAAAGAGTAACCAATCCCGACTCAGGTCATCATCGGCGCAACGGCGAAAATTACCTGATTACTCCTGAAGAAATTGCGGCCTACAAGCGAAATGGCTACATCGTCATCCACGACGTATTGACTGAGGCAGAGATGGAAGCCATTGACCCTTGGTTCGATCATTTCATTATGGGCAAAGAGGCAGATAACATGGGACGCGACTTCTGTGATATGAGCCAACCCTACGGCACTCCGCTGGAAAAGTTTCAACTGGTGAATGCCATGCTCCCCAGTAAATACCGAAGTGAACTGGTTGATAATATTTATCACAGGATCAGTCAGAACATTGCTCATCAGTTGTATACCGCAGGGGAACCCGCCCTTGACTACGAGCAATTTCTTGCCAAACGCCCCAGCCAGGAGCATGCGGCATTTGCCATGCATCAGGACTTAGGCTACTGGCCCAAAACAGCAAATACCTGGACGGCTACTTTCAGCCTGGCGCTTAGCGATTCCGACATCGAAAACGGTTGTCTTCAGGTGGTTCCGGGAACCAACCGTGAAGCCGAATTACGAAGCCACCGGCCGAAAGGGGCCAAAGAAGACGATGCCTCCGTCAATCGTGACGATTCCCACACCCTGGTCATTGACAGTAAGCCTACCGACGAGGTGGTCTACCTACCCGTCAAACGCGGCAGTATGACGATCCACGATGAGCGAATTGTGCATGGTTCTGGCGGCAACACCAGTCCTAATTGGCGTAAGACCTACGTCGCAGCTTACCGGGATAGTGGCACCATTGCACAGGAACGAGCAATGGGCTTTACGCATAGCCATAATGACCAGGTTAACTGGGACGAGATCGTAAAGTAGGCCAGCACATGGGCGGGGCCGCAGGTGCAGAGAAGGTGGATAAAAGCAAGGAACGGTATGCTTCCTCCCTGCTACTGCCCCCCTCCCTTGCACCTGCGGCCGCGCCCTGATGCTCCTAATCGTAGTTATACCGATTATAAGGCACTTCATTGACCCAGTGGAAGCCCCGGTTCAGCAAGCCAAATCGACTTAAATCATAGGGAGTAAAGCTGATTTCCAGGGTATCCGTATTCATTATCCCTTTGAGCAACAGGTGCCCTTCCGACCGTTCGTAAGTAAAAGCATCTGCTTCTTTGTCTTCTCCCCTTGCCGTAAACATGATGGTTTGGGCCGTGGTATCAACCTCTGTACCAAAATATTTATCGTGGTCGTTCATCATCGTAATCGGAGTAAATTTGGGATAATCGAAAATGATCCTTTTCCATCGAACGGTGTCCGACAATAGATCGGGAATTGTATCTCCGTTCTTCACGAAATGATCAACGTTGTATACCCCGTACAGCGGAGATTTAGGGCTGCCGGCGCCGTATTGTTCCCTGCCTTGCTTAGCGCCGTACAACTGACTGATGATTACAAAGCCGCCAAACAGCACCTGGACGCCAAGTAAGACCCACCACCCCACTTTAGAGTTGACCAGTGTTTTTTTCGCGGGTGCTGCCACGGCCTCATCTGTAAAGAAGAAAGCGAACAGCCGCCGCCAGTCCTGAGAAAAAATGTAGATGCTAATAACGACAAGCTGAAAGGAAAACAGCTTGACGGGGATGTCGTAACTCATGTTGAGCATAAAAACGTTGAACATCACGCCGAAGGCCATCATGGCACCAACCGTACGGGTACGACGGAACAATAATAATAAGGCGGCAATGGTTTCACTGGCCCCCGCAAAGATGGTGTAGGTAGAGGACGCTCCGATGAAAGTCCAGACCAACCTCATTGGTGAAGACTGGCCGTATGTCTGAAATAAACGTGATAGTCCCGGAGGCGAAAACTGCAGGTTGAACATCTTGATGATGCCGTAGCTGAAAAGGGAATAGGCCAGGTAGTAACTCAGAATGAGGAGGAACCAGCCATAGAGCTGGGTATAGTTTTTTCGGTGACGGTCGACAACTGTAAATATGGTTCCGATCAGTACCGTCAGCAGTATAACCACGAGGTACCACACCCAATCATAGAGGGTGTCTCCACTTCCCGTCATTTTACTCACAATCGGATCGGCAATACCCAGCAGATTTTCCCCCACCCAGCTTACCAGCGGAGGGAACAGGTCAGTATATCTATCCGCCAACATATTCACTCCGGGAATAAACGTCAGCGGAAATGGCAGGATGATGAGGGAAAAAAAGACAAGGAGGTACCTAAAGGAGTATATTTTTAGTGGACTCCAGGTGATGGGGGTTGATGTTGTTTCCATGGGCAAGTGTGTGAGTGAATCGCTAAAAGTATGGGTTTAACGGTGCTTACGGATACTGGTTTGATAGGTTTTCGACGTACAATAAAGAAGCGTAGACAAGCGTGTGGGGTTGGTAAGAGAAAAGTAATAAGTAGAGAACAACGGTATTTTGGTCTACTATTGAGCCCCCAGAACAGTCCGATCGTATATTTCCAATAATCGGGCACAGATGCTCAGGACAAAATGACCTCCATGGACACGAGAAGGGAAAAGTACTTACAGGCAAGCAAGGTTTACGTCGATCAGACGAAGCACGACGACGATGTCATCGGCATCATCGTCTCCGGTTCCGTTATCCACGGAAGACTGGATAAGAACTCAGATATTGATGTTCACGTGATATTACGACCAGACTGCGACTACCGCGAACGTGGTAACACCTGGATAAACGGGATTGAGATAGAGTGTTTCAAGAATCCACCGGCGCAGATCAAGACTTATTTTGCCCGAGAGCAGGCCCGACCGCACACCGCACACATGCTGGCCCATGGCCACATTGCCTATAGTTCGTCCAGTATTGTTGAAGAGCTGGTGGCTACCGCCAAATCCATCATCACACAGGTACCACCTACCCTAAAACCACACGAACTGGAGTTCCATAAATATTTCCTAGACGATGATTATAAGGACCTGGAAGACGCGATACTCAATAAAGATGCCGTTGGTACCGCGTTGATCCGGCATAAGATCATTAATCGGTGCATCAACGTTTGCTGTGCTGTTCACCGGGTTCGGCGGGGGAAGGACAAACGGCTAGTTGATCAGTTGGACGCCATAGATTCGGACTTTGCCGCAGCCCTGAGGGCTGCAGTGGGTGAAAGCGGCGGCCAGATAACTTCCATCGTTGCACTAAGAACGAATACGGAAGACTTATTGGGTGGCTCCCGAAGTTTGGAGTGGCGGATGCGTAGTGGGTT
>JBGCFZ010000425.1:0-6204 GCA_045110355.1 Lewinella sp.
TATTCCTTGCCTTTTAGCACCGTGACTTCGTTGCTGAAATCCTCATTTAGCTATGGCTAAAATCCGGTTTCAGCGCCTTGCCACGGCACGAAAATCCTGCGGACTAAACGGCCAGATAATTATGAACTCACCCACTAGTACAGTGTCAACTATCTAACGCGAAGTAAGTGGTTAGTGCGGCAATCTATTCTCTAATTCTCTCCATCAACCATTCATTATTCGCAGCCCCTCTTCACCCCTTCACCCCTTTTTCCTTTAAATACAGCTCCCCCACATATCGAATTGTCTCTTCAATATCCCGATAGGTCTTCCCGGTAGCTTCGAGATAAGCCGTTCCGTCATAGCGAAAATCAGCCTGGACGTTTTGGTGGCTTTCTCTGGTAATGATGGGCTTGGTGCCGGCCAACGAAGCCCGCAGCATTTCGATTGGCCACAACAGCCCCGATTGCCAGGCAGACACTTTAAGAGATGGTGGCTTTGCCCCAATGCTTTGAGCTATCTTACTCATGGCTTCCCGCCAACTCAGGTTAACGGCATTCAGTAGAAAGCGATCTCCGTCCTGATCGCGGTCCAAGACGGCTAATGCGGCCTCGGCAACGTCTCGAACGTCAATGAAACCAGTAGTGCCCGTAGGATAAAAACCACGTTCACGGGAGGCCATTTGCCACAGCTTTGGGGCGTGGTCTTGTTTCCAATTTCCCGGCCCTAACATATGGGTAGGGTACAATACGGCAACCTCAAGGCCCTCGGCCTGGCCTCGCCAGACTTCTCGCTCGGCGGCGAACTTGCTTTCCGCATAACTGGTGTTGGGACGCTCCTCCGGCCACCGATCTTTAAGGGAAACTACCGGGCCGCCATCTCTTCGGTTCAACACCGCAACGGAGCTTAGATGAATTACTTTTCTTACCCCTGCCTCCAGGGCCATATTTACCACGTTGGCTGTTCCTTCTCCGTTGACTAATTGCATCTCTGCGCGGTCGGCCGTTTGAAACGAAACAAAGGCCGCAGCGTGGATGATGGTGTCTATCCCGTGGAAGGCTTCGAGTAGGCTCTCGGGGTCGTTTATATCTCCCTTCACCAGCGTGCAAGCTTTTCCTAGTCTGACCAGGGAGGTAGTGTCGCTTTGTTCCCGGACCAGTGCGCTGAAGGGGCGGCCGGAGGCAGCAAGTGCAGCGGTGAGGTGGCTTCCGAAATAGCCGGTGGCTCCGGTGATTAGCAACATAGCGAGTTGGTGAATTAGTGAGTTGATGGGTTGGTGAGTCACTGAGTTGCTGCTGCGAGTATCACTTACTTCGCTGCGCTCGTTCGGCGAAGGTGAGTAAGCGTAGCGCCACGAACGGCACGTGCGGTAGCCACTCAGTGACTCACCAACTCGCGAACTCACTTCCCATGATAAACGGCCCCATTCACCGTTGGTTGTGGTGCGCCGGTAGCGGAGGGTAGTGAATTGGGAATCCCCTGAAGACGGAGCAGCGCCGCCAGCGCGATGAGCGCAGCTTCTTTGAAATCTGCGGTGGTCGTATCGGGAACAATGAAATCAAAAAGAGGCTGCTCAACATCCTGGGTGCCCCGAAGTTGCTCCACCAGGAATTTATTATGGATGCCCCCTCCGGTAAGGAGGATACGGGTAGTTCCCACGTTGCTTTTACGACCATTTTTTGCACCTGCGGCCGCGCCCACATCAGTCGCTAAATGTGCAAGGTCATAAGCTATCTTTTTTGCCAGCCACCTCGAGAAAGTGTGGAGTAGATCTTCGGCAGCCACCGTTTGCTCATCGAGGATCGGCCAGAGTGTTTCCCGCACCCAGGCGTTGCCAAGTGATTTGGGATACGGCAATTGGTGGTAAGGCAGCGCAGCAATTTTTTGCGCGATCGCAGGTGCAGGGGACCCTTTTGAAGCCAGCTGTCCGCCCGCATCGTACTTGAGGCCCGCCCGCGCGGCAAGCCGGTCGAGGATCTGGCAGCAGCCGGAAATGTCTCCGGCTATGTAGCCGCCATCATCCTGGCGAAGACTGAGGTTAACGATGCCGCCAAGGTTCAAAAAGCCGCCGTATTCCGGGAAGAGGTACTTATCTGCCAAGGGCGCCAGTGGCGCTCCCTGCC
Organism: Lewinella sp.; assembly: GCA_045110355.1. Classification (GTDB taxonomy): domain Bacteria; phylum Bacteroidota; class Bacteroidia; order Chitinophagales; family Saprospiraceae; genus Neolewinella. The sequence goes on from JBGCFZ010000425.1 coordinate 2,103, forward strand.
CCCCAACGGCAATATCGCTGCTCCGTAATTCAGTCACCGTCGGAATACCAAGGTGCGAGGCAATGGCGGCACCATCCCCGATCTGGGTCGTGAACTTTCGGGTAGGGTCATGGAAAATTGTATGTCCATGGCTTCCAGCGAGCGTTGGTCGGTAGGCAGGATGCCTGTCCACAAATTTCTTAGCCCGTTGTCCGAACCAATGACCAAGGTCTGCATGCAGCCGCCAAAGTTCGCGTCCCGGCAAATGTGGTGCCGACCGCAGTCGCGCCTGCCAGGTTGGGGGGAAAGGATCTGTTTCGGCGGCAAGAATTTCCCAATCAGGTACCAGCTGTCCTCCGGCCGTATCCAGGCGAATACGGCAGATGGCCAGGTCCAACCCATCCAGCGAGCTTCCTGACATCATACCTAATACGACGTGGTCCTTTGCCGGCACCTCGTTTAATCTTTTCCGAGTGTCATGGTGTACTCCGCCATGGCTTTGATCTCGTCCTCATCGAGGATGTCACCGAAGGCGGTCATTACGCCGTTTTCGCTGCCATTCTTAATCGCATTAATGCGGTATTCGAGGTCTTTGGTGCTTTCCTGGAGATTGGCAGCACCATTGGTACCCATATCGCCGTAGAGACCATGACAGGCAATACAACGGACCTTCCAGATTTTCTTGACGTTAATTTCTTTTTTTGCAGGTTCCGACTTGGCCACTTTCGGTGCTTCGTTCGGAGTGTCTTCACCACCGCCACAAGCAAGGACGATGAGGGCAAGAACAAAAAGTAATGAGAACTTCTGCATGTGTTGGAATTTTGGTTGCGGTAAATATATGGATATAAGGCGGAGGATAGCGGACAGGTTTGATGGGTTCTCTTATGTAGAACAGGTTTATTTAAGTGAGGAGTTTGGGTAGAGGTGTATTTTAATCATCACTTCCGAAGATCTCCCGTTTTACTGTTTCCCGCTTGCTGCGACTTACCGGTAGCCACTCCCCGGCAACTTCCACCTGGTTGCCTTCCATCGTTCTGATCCGGTTCTTAGCGGCAAGGAAAGATTTATGAATCCGGATAAACTGCCGGGCGGGTAGGCGGGCTTCCAACTGATGAAAACGTTCAAGGGTCAGGTAACGACCACCGTCACAATGCAGGCGGAGATACTCCCGCATTCCCTCCACATACTGAATGTCGGTAATCGGTACACGAAGTAGTTTGCCGTCTACTTTGATGGTAATGGCGTCGCTGATGGGGTGCTCAGCTAAAGGAACCGGACCGGTGTTCCGCACCGGGCGTAATTGTTCCCTCGCTTTGCCGATCGACCGAAGAAAGCGCTCGAAGGAGAAGGGTTTTAGCAGGTAGTCGACTACATCCAGGTCGTAAGCTTCTACCGCGTAGTTCGGATAAGCAGTAGTAAAAATGGTGACGGGAGGCCTGGGCAAACTACGCAGCAGGTTCATCCCACTCAGGCCGGGCATTTGGATGTCGAGTAGCAAAAGGTCGGGTTGCCCGGCCCGAATTGCTGCCAAGGCTTCTACCGGAGATTGGTAATGACCGATCAAGTTTAGCCCCGGTGCCCGGGCAACAAAATCTTCGAGTAAGGTCAGGGCAAGGTGTTCGTCGTCTACGGCGATAACTTTTAGGGTATTGGGTTCCATGCAGGAGGTTTATCGGTCAATGGTCAGGACAAAAGAAAAAACGCCGACAACGTCGTTTGTCGTAATCGACAGACTGGCGGCGTCTCCGTATGCCAGGGCCAGCCGTTTGCGAATGTTCTCCAACCCTACGCCGGAGGTCGTGTCCTTCTGTTGATCGGCAGCCCGGTAGGAATTTTCTCCCCTAAAGAAAAGAGTCTTTTCTCCGGCATCCAACTGAAATTTAGCGTAGGCGGCAGGGTGTTCCACAAAGTTCCCGTGCTTGAAGGCGTTTTCCAGTAAGGGCAGTAGGAGGAGCGGTTCGATGTCTCCCGGGAGGTGGTTGTCCTTCGCTTCCAATACCACGTCAAAGGGCTGCGCTCCACGCAGCTGGAAAAGGGCAATGTACCGCCGCAATTGCGCAAACTCCTCTGCCAACGGCACCAGGTCTCGTTGGCTTTGGTAGGTGACGTACCGGAGCAGTTGGCTGAGCTGAAGAACGGTGGGCGCCGTCCGGTCTGAGCCAGTACTCGCCAGCGCGTAAACATTGTTGAGGACATTAAACAGGAAATGGGGGTTAATATGACTGCGCAGCTGCAACAACTCTGCTTTGTGGCGTTCACTTGCCTGCACGAGTCTTAATTTTTCCGCTTTTCGCCACCGCTCGTTGAGGAAGATCAGGTAACTCAGTGCCAGAATGCCAAAATTACTTAGTGCGCTGCCCCAGTACCACGTAGCGGGGCCCGTTATGCGGGGTAAAGAAAGTTGGCTTCCCGTGGCGAGGTAATCATTGAATACCGCCCGGAGAACGGTGAAAAGTAGCAGCGCTGCGCCCACGGCCAACCAGTATTTCCATTGCACCAGCGGCCGCGCCCAAATGTTTAGCAAGTTTTCGTTCAGGTAAAATAATCCCGCGAGCAATAGGGTATTGATGATACCGCGAAGTATGGTGAGCCCGGGGGAGAAGGTGCCACCAAATATACCGCAGAAAATTAAAAAGATGGCTCCCCATCCCGCTATGTCCAGGTAGGGAGGTTTCGAATAGTTAAACAGGTTTATGTCGTCTTTTGCCATCATAAGCTTGCTAAAGATAGGCCCTCTTTCTCCCAGTTGTCATGATCCATCAACGAATGGAAGTTATTGATCAACGAACGGCAGATTGGTGCCTTCGGCCGGGGTATTTGCCATTCGTTGATGCTCTTTGGCCATAGGTTGAACAAAGTTGGCGACAGCGCTCCGGTCCTTCACTTTTGCTACCGTCATTCATCGTTAACCAAAAACATACCCATCATGAAGACTTCTTTTTATGGATTTAATTCCAGTCTCCTTTTTCTCGTCCTGCTGCTGTCTACTGCCTTCGCGGTAGCCTGCGATCAGGAGAACAATATCATCCCGGTCGAAGACCTCCCGCTCTCTGATGAGCAGGCCGCACAAATCGTAGAAGCTACCCTGGTTGGAGAACAGCAGGGCCTCGACGCCGCCATTGCCGATGTAACCGACGTAGCGGTAGAGACGACCAGCTGCGGTACGACCATCGATAGCACCTACACATTCGCCCGCAATACAGACCGACTTACGGCCAACTACACCGTCGGCCTGCAGTGGCTGCCCAGTTGCGGACCGGGCGGATTGGTGCGCGACATCACCTTTGCCCGTACCACCGATGGCACTTACAGCACCGATCGCATCAGCAGCGACGACGAAAGTGCCAGTAGCCTGACGGTGAATAACCTGACCGGAGGAGCCAATCTCAATGTATCGGGTAGCTTTTCCCGAACGGGGACCCAGGAGTTGGAGGCACGGCAACAGCGCAGCCTAAATTCCAATTGTGAGATAACGCTGGAGAATCTAAAAATTAATAAAGGAACCAAGCGTATTGAAAGCGGACAGGCAACTTTTTTGCTGACGGGATCTTCTTCGGGCGGACGCTCCTTCAGTGTTGAAGGGAGCATCATTTTCCATGGGGCGGGTGCCGCTACGGTTATTATTAACGGCAACCAGTATGAGGTAAATCGTTAAAGCCGGTTGTTCCAAATTTCAAGGTGTTCCTCCCGTCCGATTGTGGTCGGGAGGACATTTAATCTTCCTCAACAAATCATTATGCTTACCATTCTTGAAGAATTCGGCTATCTGGCCACATGGCTCTTGAGTACCCTTGTCATTTACGGCCGCTACCTGTTGCTGGCAGGGGTCGCTTATTTCCTTTTTTATCGGTATGGCTTTGGCCCGGCCCGGCGCAAGATTCAGGCGGCCTGGCCAACGGCTAAACGGTTGCGCGGCGAATTATGGGAGTCGGCCACTACCGCCCTGGTATTTGGGGCCGTTGGCCTGTTCATTGTGGCGCTAAGGTCTTGGGACTTAACCCTGGTTTATACCGATTTTACGGCCTACGGTTGGTGGTGTTTGCCCGTGTCTTTTGTGCTGCTTGTCGTATTACACGATGCTTATTTTTATGGGCTGCACCGCCTGATGCACCACAACAAGTGG
>JBGCFZ010000426.1:0-9793 GCA_045110355.1 Lewinella sp.
TCCAGGTGTTCGATGTCACTTAGGCGAACGCCGACCAGTGGGGAGTCGTCGTCGAGAGTAATGCCTAACAACGAAAGTTTGCCTTCTTCAAATTCGAAGATATCAGTGAAGGAACACTGTTTGATCAGGCGTTCAATCTCCTCCGAGGCCAACTGCCGTGGACTAATGATTTGGTCAATGCCTAATGAGCAGATGGTTCCCATGTGCTCGTCACACATATACTCCTCGTTATCGACCCGAGCGACAACGCGGCGGCACCCCAGTTTTTTGCTGATGATGGCGGCCATCATGTTGGTCTTTTCCGACGTCGTCACGGCCAACATCAGGTCAGCGTTCACTACACGGGCCTTTTGCAGCGTGGCAATGCTGGTGGCATCTCCCTTGACGGTGAGTACGTCAAGGTGGGAACCTGCGTAATCCAGTACATCCTGATCAGTATCGATCAAGACGATGTTCTGGTTTTCGGTGACCAGCAACTCTGCTAAATGAAAGCCGACGTCGCCGGCTCCAGCAATGACAATATTCATAGCTTGGGAGCTTTCTTGCTTTGAAGGCGCAAAGGTCGGGAATGTTTAGGGAATAGTTTAATAGTGGGTAGTAGGTGGTGAGTGGTGGGTAGTAAGTAGTGCTGCCGCATGTTTCAGCTCGCTTCGCTCGTATGGCCGAATTATGTCTAGCAGGTGGTGGATAGTAGGTAGTGGGTGGTGAGTAGTTGGTAGTGCTGCCGCATGTTTCAGCTCGCTTCGCTCGTACGGCCGAATTATGTCTAGCAGGTAGTGGATAGTTGATAGTAAGTAGTGCTGCCGCACGTTTCAGCTCGCTTCGCTCGTACGATCGAATTATGTTTATGGAGAAGTCATACTTGATGACTCGCACGAACGAAGTGAGCATCCCCTAGCGGTAGCACTACCCACTACTTACTACCGACTACTTTCTACCCACTACCTGCCACCCACAATTTACGAATCAGGCGCGGCCGCAGGTGCAATGGAAGGTTTGGAAGAGCAAGGTTTCCTATACTCCGGCACTATTGATTTTCCCAAAAAAGATCGTTGCGACAAATAAGTCGTCAGGAGAGTGTTTAAAAATATGGTGATTGGATTTTCCCCTTTGCTAGTCAGCGGCTGAAGCCGCGACTACAGTAGCACCGGCTTTAGCCGGTAGCTCTATCCCTGACAGGCTTCAATGAGTCACGCCTCTAGTACAGTGCAACAATTAGTTTCGTTCTACCAGCCACCAAATCATGCTAAAAAATGATCTTTAGTACATGCTTTACCTTTTCAAAAGAGGCCTACTCTGCATTGTCATGCTTTTCTTACTCCAGGTTGGCGGATACTTCTTATTTGCCAGGCAGCAATTGCCCGAAGTAGTCGTAAAAAAACGAATTTCCCTAATCATTGAAGAACCGAAGTATGTATTTTTCATCAGTGAGCAAGTGCTTTCGGACCGGCAGACGAATGATGTGACCTTGGTTCTCCAAAGCACCTTTTCCAAAGTCAACCCGGACAGACACACTCTGGACTCCTTGCCTCACGAGCTTTACTGTAGCTACCACTTCAGTATTAACCAGCCTCTCCCCTTTATCGCAACGACCGTTTACTCAAACATCTATTCATCAATGGGGGAAGATGCTGTCTACGCAGAGGGTTTTCACAGTACTTACCTCTGGGGTCTTTTTTGCTGGTGGGAAATCGAAAACAGGAATACTGGGCAATCCTGACTACATTTATCTAGTGTGGTTTACCCTCGAAGAACGGGGAACCGTACCTTCCCCGAACCATAACTGCCCTAAGCTGTACTATTACCATGGAAAAAACCCACAAAATCCTCAATGACCCTGTCTACGGTTTCGTCAGTATTCCGTACGGGATCTTATTTGATTTGGTGGAGCATCCCTATTTCCAACGCTTACGCAGCATCAAGCAGGTTAGCCTGACGCACTACGTCTACCCAGGCGCCTTGCATACTCGCTTCCACCATGCCATCGGAGCCTTGCACCTCATGGGCCAGGCTGTAACCAGCCTGAAGAGAAAAGGCGTTAAGATCAACAAACGGGAGGCGGAAGCCGTCCACATCGCTATTCTTTTGCACGACATCGGCCACGGCCCGTTCTCCCACACCCTGGAGCATACCCTGATTGAAGCTCACCACGAAGAGCTGTCCGTACATTTTATGGAGCGGCTCAACGACGAGTTCGGCGGCAAGCTCGATTTGGCCATCAAAATATTTCGTGGAGAATACAAGAAACACTTCCTTCACCAGCTCGTCACTGGCCAGCTGGACATGGATCGGATGGACTACCTCAACCGAGACAGCTACTTTACCGGTGTCAGTGAGGGCGTAATCGGCTACGATCGGATCATTAAGATGCTGAACGTAGCTGGTGATCGCCTGGTGGTCGAGCAAAAGGGCATTTACTCCGTAGAACGCTTCCTCACGAGCCGAAGGATCATGTACTGGCAGGTGTACCTCCATAAAACGGTCGTTGCCGCCGAGCAAATGCTCATCCTGGTGCTCCAGCGTGCCCGGGACCTCAGCCGCGCCGGAACCGAAGTTTGGGCACCGCCCAGCCTCGAGTATTTCCTCAAGAACAGGATCACCAGCGAGGACTTCAACGTTCGACGTAATGACCTGCTCGACTGCTTCGCCGCGCTGGACGACACCGACATTACCGCCGCCGTCAAAGCCTGGCAGCAGCACCCAGACCGACTACTCGCTTACCTGAGCTACGGCCTGGTTAACCGCAGGCTATTCCGCCTAGAATTTTCCAACGAGCCCTTCTCCGAAGATTACCTTGACGGCATCCGACAGTCATTGGTCAGCCATCGGGACCTGCCTAATGGTGCCGAAGCATTCCTCATCAGTGGGGAAGAAAGCAACAGTGCCTATACCCTCAACAAGGAAGAGATCATGGTCCTGACTAAGACCGGTGACGTCGTTCCCATGTCCCAAATCAGCGATTTCGGCATCGAGCCACGAACCTTCCGGAAGTACTTTGTCTGTTATCCTAAGGAAGTGGGATGAGGGAGGCTCCAACGAATAATAGGGAATGAATCCCCTCACTAAATCAGGCGACCCTCCGAGTCTACCCTACAGCGCTCAATTGTTCATTATTGCCTTTTGCTTAGCATAGTTTCTCAGTGCCTCCATGTCTCAGTGGTTTCTACTGCATTAACCTTGCCTCTTGTAGATTCCATTTCTACCTTTGCGAAAAATCAGCAAATCATGCTAGCCACTAAAGTCCTAGCCTACGGCATTACCCACCTGACTGACGCGCGTTATTTCGCAGCCTGGGAGGTGGACTACCTCGCCTTCCCCATCGGAGAAGGCGTTGCCGAGGGCATCAGCTGGGATTACCTCAACGCCCTGCGCGAATGGGTTGAAGGCCCGACAATTATTGCCGAACTTGGCCAGCTTGAAGACGGTGCCGCAGCTGCGGAGCTGCTCCGACAACAGAAGATCGGCACGGCCCTGATAACGTCCATTGCACCTGCGGCCGCGCCCGAAAAACTGGTAGCAGCAGGCATCGAAGTTATCAGCCACGTCCCCGTCTCCGGGCACCAAAGCAGCGAGGATGTTGCGGAAGCCATCGCCAATCATCCGACGGCGGCACTGGTCATTCTCGACTTCGAACACGGCGGCATCACCTGGAACGACCTGGTTGGTGGCCATCCCTTCGGCCTGCCCGAACTGGACGCACTATTGAAAAGTCATCCCTGCTTGCTGCAAATAAGCCTGGATGGCAACGACCCTAAAGTCATAAAGGACGCTCATCCAGTATCCGGTTTCGCCGTCCGTGGCAGCAGCGAGGAAAAGGTGGGATATAAGAGTTTTGATGACTTGGATGACTTGTTTGAGGGGTTAGAGGTTTTTTAGATTGATCGATTTGATAGTCTTGTAGATTGATAGCACTACCGCACGTTTCTGCTCGCTTCGCTCGGAGCTGCTACGCAGCTTTGTGCTCACGAAGGTTGGCACAGAGGTGTCTTCGCAGAAAAGATACCATACGAACGAAGTGAGCATTAGCTTGCGGCAGCACTACTTACTACTAACTACTTTAGCTTCCAGCAAGCACTCAAAATCAATATATTCTAGTGCCTTTTGATGCGTTGCTTCCAGTTTCACCGGCACTACGACGCCCGCATCCCAGGCTTCTTTCCAGCGCAGTGCGCACAGACACCAGCCGTCGCCTGGGCGCAGGCCAGGGAATTGGTACTCGGGGCGTGTAGTAGACAGGTCGTTGCCACGGCTTCGGGTGAACGTCAGAAATTCTTCCGTCATGATGGCGCAAACCACGTGGCGGCCGGTGTCTGTGGGGCCGGTATTACAAACACCATCGCGGTAAAAGCCAGTCATTGGGTCAGTGCAGCAGGAGATCAGTGGGGTGCCTAGGACGTTCTTTTCCATTGTTTTTTTGTAGGAAACAGTATTTGGGAATCAGGGTTCAGGTGTCAGGGTTCAGGAATCAGGATTCAGTGTTCAGGGTTCAGGTGTAGTAGAAGGGATAAAGCGCAAGGGCCCTTTCAATATATTGCCACACGAGCTCAGCGAGCAGAAAAGTGCGGCCGCTATCAATCTACAAGACTATCACATCTATTAATCTATATATGCTACCATGAAACAGTACCTCGCTCGTATCGCCCTGGTTGTAGACAACTACGACGATGCCATAGATTTTTACGTCCGCAAGCTGAAGTTTGAGCTCGTCGAAGACACTTACCAGCCCAAACAGGACAAACGCTGGGTTGTCGTCCGCCCTCCCGGATCCGACAACGGAGCAGCGTTGCTGTTGGCCGAAGGGCGCGGCGAAAAACAACGCGACTTCATCGGCAATCAGGCCGGCGGGCGGGTTTTCCTTTTTTTATTCACCGATGATTTTGAACGAGACTACGCCAACTTACTGGCCCAAGACATTGAGATCATCCGCCCGCCTCATGACTTCCCCTACGGCCGGGTCGCTGTCTTCGCTGACCTGTACGGCAACCTTTGGGACTTGGTCGAACCCAGTGAGACGGCGATACTGTAGGCGGCCCCGTTCGCCGAGTTCCAGTGGTGTCTGCGCAACTCCCCTACCCTCCAAAACGTTCCCTATCATAAATCCCCAACATGGAATCGAAAAGACAACGGCAGGTAGCCGAAATGATCAAGCGTAATTTCAGCATCGTCCTGCAGCAGGAAGGCTCCTACATCTATGGTGCTCAGCCCCTGGTCACCGTAACGGAGGTACACCCTACCCCCGATCTCAGCCAGTGCAAAATCTACGTTAGCATTTGGAATACCGATAATAAGCAGGCGGTTATTTTGCAGATGAATGAAGAGCACCAACGACTCAAGTCAGGGCTGGCACACCGCGTACGTAAGCACATTCGTCGCATCCCCGAAATTTCTTTTTACATCGACGAAACGCTCGACGAAATGAATCGGGTGGAGACAATGTTCGACCGGTTGTATGAAGAAAAACAGATGCCTGATAACGATGAGGAGGGGTAGGAATCAGGGTTCAGGAGTCAGTGGTGAGTACCCAGTATACAGCCATCAGTTTTCAGGTAAGGGGGACCATTACCCGACACTTGTTTATTTTTAGAGAGATTTCCCCTTATCACTAACTCCTGAGCCCTGAAACCCGAATACTGAAAACTGCCCCTGAACACTAAAAACTAAGTCCTGATTACTAATAGCTGAATCCTAAAAAAATGCTCCGTAAACGCAACCTCATCAACGTAATCAAATGGCCGCTCGTCTTTCTGGGGTTGATGTGGGCCGTGTTTATTGTAGATACTTACCTGACCGGTGGTTCACTGACCTACTGGTACGCCTTGCGCCCCAACGAAATCGTTGGACTGAAGGGCATCCTGTTTTTCCCTTTCCTGCACGGAGGCTGGGGGCATTTACTCAGTAATTCGCTGCCGTTTCTGTCGCTCAGTGGTATGCTGATCTTCTTCTATCCACGTCTTTGGCCGCGGATACTTACGTCCTTGTGGCTCGGCTCCGGCGCATTACTCTGGGCGCTGGGTGGCCCACTCAATACCTTTATCGACCTCAACACTAATACCGAAGCACACATTGGGGCCAGCGGCCTTGTCTACGCCTTAGCGTCGTTTTTGGCCTTCAGCGGTATCTTCCGGCGAGACTTCCGGGCGATCGTCGTAGCACTCATCGTACTGTTCTACTATGGTGGCATGGCCGCGGGTATTTTGCCCGGGCAGGAGGGCATCAGCTGGGAAGGCCACCTGATGGGTGGCGTGATGGGTGCCCTGGCCGGCTGGATGTTTCGGGGGCAACTGGAAGACCATGAGATTGAAAAACGCAATAAGGACCTTGCCCGGCGAGCACCCCGTCAAAAGGAACATTTTTTGGAACCTGACGCCTTCACCAAAACTAAAAAAGAACGCGCCGAAGAGGCCGAACAGCTGAAGCAGCAAGCCTTCTGGGAACGGTTGGAGAAGCTGAAGGAAGAAGATAAACTACGACGGTAGGCCGCCTTACCGAAGGGCAACTATTACCCCAGCCAAAGCCATTAGCCCGCATGAAATTTGTTCTTTCGAAATTTTAATACTACGTTTGTAGTACATTATTACCCCAGACAAAACTAAGCAGGTCTCTTCATCGTTTAGTTCCCGTATTGGTGGCAACCCTATTGCGCTGTAGTTCGTAGGGGGTTAGTAAACCAGATTAGCTTGTGGCTTTTCGACCTTTTGCTTATCGTCCTTACCAAGACAAGAACTCCTGCAAATACGACGTATTTTTGCGCCCCGTCGGCAAATTTATTTCCCATGTTACGATCGCTTTTCACTTTCCTTCTTTTAGCTCTTACGCTTGGTCTCACCGCCCAGTTCAGCAATCCCATCAGTTGGGAATTCAGTTACCAGCAGGTGGAGGGCAACGAGTTTGACCTGATCGCTACCTCGACTGCTGAGGATGGTTTCTCCATCTACAGCCAGTACACACCGGAGGGTGGCCCCATCCCCACCAGTTTCGTCTGGGAGCCGGGAGACCATTATGAGCTGATAGGTAAATCTGTTGAAAGAGGCCACAAAAAGTCTGGCATCGACGATATGTTTGGTGTAGAGGTCATCAAATTTTTAGACGATCAGCCCGTAACGTGGACACAACGGGTAAAGGTCAAAGATTTCAGTAAGCCCATCGAAGTATCGGTAGAATGGATGTGCTGTGATGATGAACAGTGCCTGCCGCCAACCGACGAGGTGTTCAGCTACGTGCTCCCCGCTGCCGGCCCGCCTAAAGGTGAAGCTACTGTGCCCGACAGCCCCGAAACAGTACCGGCAGCAGCTCCCACTCCCGAACCAACATCCGCAACGACTTCTCCGGTAACCAACACTGCCCCGACCTCCTCTGCTCCTTCAACCACCCCTTCCGCACCTGCGCCCGCGCCCAAAAAAGAAGACCAGCCCGAGGCCGCTGCTCAACCCGAACCTAAGGTTGCTTCCACCAGTACCCCCATTAACACCTACCGGGCAGAAGGTACCCCTGCCACTGAGAATGATCCGGTCAGCTGGGTTTTCAGCGCCGATCAATTGAATGAAACGGACTACAAAGTCAACATGACCGGTACCCTTACCGAAGGCTGGACGATTTACAGCAAAGACGGTGACCCTGATATTGGTTTCATCCCAACGACTTTCCTCATCGAGCAAAACGATGCAATTACCCTCCTGGGGGAATCTACCGAAGAGAGTGCGACGTTGAAGCATAAATTCGATAAAGCCTGGGACGCCGAGGTTGATAAAATCGATGGTGGAACCGTCGTCTACAGCCAGGTGGTACGCGTAAATGGCCAGCCCGAAATCAAGGGATACATCGAATACCAGACCTGCGACGAGGAAATGTGCTTCCCACCTAAAGAGGTGCCCTTTGCGCTAGACCTTGGCGCGACTCCGGTCACTGCCTCCATCGATGGCATTACCGGCGGCATGATAAATGACCTGACGAATACACCAGCAAAACCCGTTGTAACGACCAACGAGCTCGGCATTTCCGCCAACTTCGTTCCCGAGCCCGTAGGCACCTGCAGCGAAGGCGCGCGCTCTACGGAGGGCAAAAGCCTGTGGGCCATCTTCGGTCTTGGCCTGCTGGGCGGCCTCTTCGCCATGTTGATGCCCTGCATCTTTCCGATGATCCCGCTCACCGTCAGCTTTTTCACCAAAAGCGGCGGTTCTAGGGGCGAGGGCATCCGCAAAGCTGGCCTTTACGGTTTCTTCATTTTCATGATCTACGTACTGCTCAGTGCACCGTTCCACCTCCTCGACGGACTGGACCCCAGCATCCTGAACACCATCGCCAGCAACGTTTACCTGAACATCATTTTCTTCCTGGTTTTTATGTTCTTCGCCGGCAGTTTCTTCGGTTTTTACGAACTGACCCTACCCGAAAGTTGGAGCAATCGCGCCAGCAAGGCGGAAGGCTCCGGCGGCATCGTCGGTATCTTCTTCATGGCCCTTACGCTGGCATTGGTCAGCTTTAGCTGTACCGGACCAATTCTGGGCAGCCTGCTGGTGGAGACCCTCAGCGGAGGTGCCTGGCCCCTAACGGCTGGCATGGCCGGCTTCGGCGTGGCCCTTGGTCTTCCGTTTGCTCTTTTTGCCGCCTTTCCGGGCTTTCTACAAAGCATGCCCAAAAGTGGTGGTTGGCTCAACAGCGTCAAGGTAGTCCTTGGTTTTGTTGAGGTAGCACTGGCCTTCAAATTCCTGAGTACGGCCGACCTGGTTGGCGAGTGGGACCTTTTGCGCATTGAGCCCTTCCTCATCGTATGGATCCTGTGCGCCGTTGGCATTGCGGCCTACCTGTTTGGCTTCATCAGCTTTCCGCTTGACAGTAAAAAGCGTAAGCGCAGCCCCTTCGGTGTAGCAATTGCGGTTGCTGCCGTAGTCTTTACCGGCTACCTTGCCCTGGGCCTCACGGCAGATGGTGATACGGGCACCTACCGTGGTCGTAACGTCCTCAGTGGCATTGCCCCCCCGGTATGCTACAACTACTTTTTGCCCTGCGACGAGAACCTGAACATCACCCCGTTCAAGAACCTCGAAGAAGGCCTCGCTTATGCCCGTAAGGTCAACAAACCCGTAATGCTGGACTTCACGGGTTATTCCTGCGTCAATTGCCGTAAAATGGAAGAGCACGTCTGGACCGTCGACAACGTCAAACGCTATCTGACCGACGAATACGTCATCGTCAGTCTCTACGTAGATGACCGAACGGAACTTCCTAAGGCCCAGCAACGCGAAGTTGACCGCATGGATGGCACCGGCCGTACGCGCCTGATTGATAACGTCGGTAAGAAGTGGCAGTACCTCCAGCAAACCGTCTATGCCAAGTCCTCTCAGCCTTATTACGTCCTCGTCAGCCCCGACGGAACGACGCTCAATCCGCCGGTAGCCTACACCCCGGATCCAGATATTTATGAGAATTTCCTGGAGTGTGGACTGAGTACTTACCGCGCGCTCTCTAGTAAGTAGTCGGTAGTAATAAGTAGTAGCAGCCGCGAAAGGGTGCTCACTTCGTTCGTGTGGCAATTGATCATGCTACTGACTTTATGGTATTACACGAGCGGTAGCGAGCTTTCTCGTGCGGTAGCTACTACTTACTATGGGCTACCAACTATTTGACTACTTGACTATCGACTTTTTGACTAAAGAGGCGCGGCCGCAGGATGCAAAATCAGTTTTTTAACAAGCAATGTCTGACATGCTCCCAACCTCCCGTTGAAAAATGTGTATTAGCTTTAGTGTTTCAACAACCCATACCACCATGCAAAAACTAACGCTTCTACTCTCTC
>JBGCFZ010000427.1:0-27908 GCA_045110355.1 Lewinella sp.
GCGGCCCGTTCTTTCTCGTCGGGTGAAAGCAAGGTATAGTGGTGTGCGGTTTGAATTGGATCAAGCGATAAGTCCGCACGCCAGAGGTGTACCTCCCCAGCCTGCGGCAGTGTAGGGAAGGTGCCAGGAACCGCCCATGGCGTCTGGCTCAGCGTGCGATGGATACCGGGGCTTGCAGGCATTGCTCTACGGTTGAGGCGAGTCCGTCCACCAGTGGTTCATCAAAAAGACCGATGTGGGTGCCGTCAATGACGTGGACGTCGAGGCCAGCCTTAGCCAGCTTTCGCCATTGTTCTTCGTGGAATTTCTTGCCCGGATCATTAGCGAACTGGGTACTGCGGATCAGCGTGACCCGCCGGTCAATGGGGAGCCATTGGTAATCAGAATACAGCTTGTACAATCCGTTGATGGTAAGGCGAAGGGTTTTGCCCTGTTCGTCTTCCAACGGTACGCCGAGTGCCTGTTTGGTGTAAAACCACCGTCGGTAAAGACTGCGACGGAGTAGTTTCCAGTTAGCATCGCGGATAATCCGCCAGGCAGTGTACAAGGGTGTTAGTGGAACCTTGGCTACGGGGTCAAGGCGAGTCGGGCTGGAATCGACGAAGATCAGACTGCCAACTTCCTCCCCGGTAGCAACCAGCTGGTGGGCAATCTCCAGCACCACTGCATTACTGAAGCAAGTCCCCAGCAAGTGATACGGTCCGTGTCGCCGCACCTTTCTCATCTCAGCAAGATAATCCGCCGCCATTTCGGTAATGCTTCCGGGAAGGTCTTCTTCCCCGGCCAGGGTATGCGGCTGGATGGCGTAAACGGGCCGGTCATCGGGGAGGTGCCGCGAAAGTGGGTGGTAAAAGAAGACGTGCCCACCACCGGAATGAATGCAGAACAAGGGCTCTCCCGAGCCGGAACTGCTCAATGGCACCACCGTACTCTTGTCGGCACTGCCGGCCACTGCCGCCGCTCTTTCCCGGTCAAGTACTGCGCCGAGTTCCGCGATGGTCTGATGCGTGAAGATGTGATGGGGCTCCAGCTCCAGGCCCTGCTTACGTGCCTGGGAAATGATGCGGATACTCCGGATGGAATCTCCGCCAATAGCGAAGTAATTATCGTGCAGTCCTACTTTGCCCCTCCCGAGGACCTTCTCCCAGGTTTGGGCCAGAATTTGTTCGGTTTCGGTGGTCGGTTCCGCGTAGTCGGGTTGTGTTGTGGCAATGGTGAAGTCAGGGGCAGGGAGGGCCCGCTGGTCAACTTTGCCGTTGGGTAAGCGCGGAAATGCGTCCAATTCAATAAGCACCGAAGGCACCATGTAATCAGGCAAGTCTTTGCTGAGTGCCTGTTGGATGTCAGCCACAGAAATACTGTTCGTGACCTGGTAATACGCAACGAGTTGCGGCGCTGGCCCGGTTTGGTCGATGATCGTGACGGCCTCCCGTACCGCGCTGATCCGCTCCAGGTGCCGGCTGATCTCTGCTGGCTCTACCCGGAACCCACGAATTTTTACCTGTCGGTCGGCCCGTCCCAGGAAGTCGATCAGGCCGGAAGGCCGGTATTTAACGAGGTCGCCGGTTTTGTACAACCTTGTCCTTACTTCCCTTGCTCCTTTAATTCCTTTCCCTGCACCTGCGGCCGCGCCCAAATCTGCTTCCACAAAACGTTCGCTCGTCAATTCCGGCTTTTGCCAATACCCGTCAGCCAGCCCCTCTCCGGCCAGGTACAACTCACCAGGAACACCGATGGGGACCGGTTGTAAGTTTTCGTCGAGAACGTAATTTTTTACGTTCGGAATCGGCTGGCCGATCGGAACTGCACCATCAGCATCCCGTTCACTTATTTTGTGCGCTGTACACCAAACGGTTCCTTCCGTCGGACCATATTCATTAACGAGTTCCACTGCCGGGAACTGCTCGAAATGAGCCCGGACGAGTGCCGAGGAACAAGCTTCTCCCGCCACCATCACCGTCTGTAAAGAAGCCAGCTCTTGCGGCGTAGCCTCCTCCAGTAGCAACTGATAAAGCGAGGGGAGTAACAAGGTATGCGTGATGCCCTGGTCCTGGATGATGCCCCGCAATCGTGCCATGTCCTGTTCAATTCGCTTGGGCGGAATAACCAGTTTGCCGCCCTGGCTCAGGGTCCAGAAAATACCGGCTACCGAACTGTCGAAAGCAAAGGAAGAAAGGAGCAGAAAGGCGCTTGGTTGGTGGTCAAAATAGGCGAATCGCGCTGTGGTTGAGTGGACCAGATTGGCATTGGAAATGTTGACGCCCTTTGGTTGGCCGGTACTCCCCGAAGTGTAAATCAGGTAAGCAGGGGCGTCGGCCGAAAGTGAAGGGAGAGAAGGCGCTTGCGTAGACG
Source organism: Lewinella sp. (assembly GCA_045110355.1). Taxonomy (GTDB): domain Bacteria; phylum Bacteroidota; class Bacteroidia; order Chitinophagales; family Saprospiraceae; genus Neolewinella. The sequence goes on from JBGCFZ010000427.1 coordinate 2,353, forward strand.
ATTCGGTGGAAACGTCAATGATCCGTAGCCCCGAATCTGATAGCTGTGGGCGTAGTTCTTCAGTGGTGACGACCACTTCGATTCCGGCGTCCTGGGTGACGTAAGCGATGCGCCCGGCCGGGTAGCCGGGGTCGAGCGGTACGTAGGCACCGCCGGCCCGCAGAATGCCGAGGATGCCAATGGCGATGTCTGCCGTGCGGCCAAGGTAAAGGCCCACCGGTGTGCCGGGCAGAATGCCGGAAGCAACCAATTCTCCCGCCAGTGATTGGGAGCGTCCAAGTAGTTCTTGGTAGGTGATTTGTTGCGCTGCATCAGCAACGGCGACGGCTGAAAGATTACTATTTCCAGCTTCCAAAATGAGATCAACGACGGACGTTGGGCGCGGGAGCGCCGTCGTCGTTTTATTCCAATCGATCACCACTTTTTGCCGCTCTTCCGGCCCCATCAAGGCAAGATGCGTAAGCGGTTTGTCCGGCTGTTGAGTGCCATCGTTCAATAGCACAGTCAGGTGGCCCAACATTCGTTGGGCGGTCGTTCCATCGAAGAGGTCTTCTGCGTATTCCAGGGCCAACGTGAAGTGGTCGCCGTGATCAGTGGCAAAGAGAGTAAGGTCAAATTTGGCCACCCCGAGGTCCATCATTTCCTCCCGTAGCTCGAGGCCGGGAGGTAAGGTCGGGGCGGCGGCTTCAGTGTTGTACACCAGCATGTTTTGGAACAGCGGATTGGCCCCCGGTTCCCGTCTGGGTTGCAGGTGGTTGACGAGAACGTCGAACGCCACGTCTTTGTGTTCCAGCGCCTGTTCCATCTGTGTTTTGGTGCGACCAACGAGGCCTCGGAATGACTCCTCTTTGTGGTCAAACTTCGTCCGCAGCACCACCGTTTCGTTGAGGAAACCGACCATGCCTTCGAGTTCAGTACGGTCGCGGGTGCTTACCGGACTACCAATTGTAAGGTCTTTTTGGGCGCCGTAGCGCAGGAGCAAGGATTGGTAAGCGGCAAGGAAAACAACATTGTTCGTGGTGCCCACGGCCCTGGCTAATTCCCTAAGGCTATTGGACGTTTCCGGAGAAAGTGTGGTAGTTAGCGTCGCTCCGGCATAGGTCGGCTTTGCCGACCGTACCCGGTCGAAGGGCAGGGCAGATGACGGCGGGTTATCACCAAGCAGCCCGGTCCAGTAATCCAGGCTTTTCTCGGCCACCGGTCGTTGATTTTTCCAGTGAGCGTAGTCCGGAAATTGGATGGGTAATTGAGGCAGTTCACTGCGGCGGTTTTCTGCCAGGTCGGTATAACTACGGAACAACTCTGCGTTGAGCACCATGAGCGAAGAGCGGTCTCCGATGATGTGGTGCATACTAATGACCAATAGTGATGCTTCTGGGGAGAGGCTGATCAAGGTGGCCCGAAACAGCGGCCCATCGGAAAGGTCAAATGGCTTTATTGCTGCAGCTAAAGCGGCGGCTTCGCCCGCCGTCCGCCGTTCGGCCTCCGGTAACGTGCTTAGGTCAATGCGTTCCAGCCGAAAACTCCCGGAAGGACGGATGACGAGCTGAATATCTTCATCGGGGCGAACGTAATTGGAACGGAGTAATTCATGGCGCTCAACAATCAGCTGCAAACTCTGCTCCAATAGTTCTGGCTCCAGCGAACCAGTGAACCGGTACAAATGCCCGTACTGATAGAAGGCGTTGTCGGGATACAACTGTTGCAACAACCACAATCGCCGCTGACCACTGGTGGGGGCTACGACGGCGTTGGCTGGCCGTGCCGGGATGGCACGGTCCACCGGTTTCCGGCGTTGCTTCCACTTGCTTAGCAGGTCGGCTTGGGATGGTTTGTTTTGTGGCATGTTGGTAGTACAAGTTGCGGGTTGCAGGTGTTGCAGGGTTGCAACAACTGTAACACTTGCAAGGTGAGCGCAGCGCCCCCGCAACAGGAGCGCAGCGATCCAAGCGCGTTACATTCCGAAGATATCCTTAAAGATCTTAAAGAACTTAAAGTTGAAATCAAAGGCCCGTTCAATGACCCAGTGCATGGCCATAAGAATGAGGAATATGGAACCCCAGAAGATGAAACGGGGGTAAAACTTTGTTTTCCGAATGAAGTAGAGAATGGGGAAAATGGCACAAACGATGAGCACTTGCCCTAATTCTACGCCGACGTTGAAGCCCAGCAAAGAATAGGCCATGTAATCACCACTCAGGCCTTTTTCGCCCAGGACACTGGCGAATCCGAAACCGTGGAACAGACCAAAGATGAAGGTGATGATCCATTCCTTAGCCTTGAAGATTGGGACGATGTTGTGGAACGCTGCCACGGCAATGGAGAAGGCAATAATGCTTTCTACCAGTCTGGAATTGAGTTCGATCCAGCCAAAGGACGCCATTGCCAGGGTAATGGAGTGCGCTACAGTGAAGGCGGTAACTATCTTGAGGATGTATAGAAAGGCCGACTTGAAATCGGACACGGGGACCCATTCCCAGGCTTTGCCTCCATCGGTCAATACCGTTTTAGGCTTCCGACGTACAACGGAGGGTAGGATGAGTGCAACGAGGAAGAGGATATGATCAAGGCCAATCCAAATGTGCCACATGCCGAGTTTGACCAGTGCGGTGAAGCCCTGCCAGACGGAGCCGTTGGTGAGGTCTAACGACTGTTCGGTATTTCCCTTGTCGAAGATGGCAGAAAGTCGGGAGTAATTGGACAAAATGCCTGCCTTCCAGTTGTGTTCCTGAATGAGACCACCTGAGTGGTTTGGCGATAGATCGAAAAGCAGGGCGTACTTGATGTTTAACTCATCCGGGACCTCGGTGAGACCATCCAGGACGAAACTGACGCGAACGAAGTCTTCCTCATCATCAAGGTTAACGACTTCTGTATCGGTAAACCGAATGGTGTACGATTGATCACCGGCGAAAGAAGACCTGCTTTTGATGTAGGCTTTCAACTGGTCGAGGTAAGGTGCCATGGCAGCCATTGACATGGGCTTGGTGAATTCACTGCCAACGGCCAGATTGATGTCTGGCATGGAAATTTCGTACCGGCCCTTAATGTTGTCCTTATAGATGTTCAGGTACAGGTAACTCTGGTCCGGAGCGTGCGCTTCGGCAGAAAATGGAAGCAAAAAGCAAAAGGCCAGTAAAAAGGCCAGCAATGGTCGATACGTACTATTCATTTCTCGTTAGTGTCTTAATGTTTGATCTCAGGGTTGTATGCGATGGTAAAGATGACGGCTGTGAAACCAAGAAGTAAAGGGAGACCGTTACACGGACCGCGCCATTTCCTGGAAACTTTCACTTTCTTGTTCTAGTTCCGCAAAAGTACCACTAGCAGAAATAGCTCCGTCTCTGACCAGGAAAATCCGGTCTGCGTGGCGAACAGTGGATAAGCGGTGAGCAATCACAATGGTGGTGATCTCCTGCGGAAGATTGTTAAGGGAATCAATGATGCCACGCTCTGTTACGTTGTCCAGGGCACTGGTGGCTTCATCTAGGACTAATACTGCTGGCTGGTGGAAAAAAGCCCGGGCGAGCCCTAACCGTTGTCGTTGTCCGCCACTGAGGCGGACGCCTTTTTCACCAATCATAGTGTGGTACCCTTCTGTCAGTTCACTGGAGATGAAGCGGTGAATGTCGGCCATTTTGGCTGCTTCCCATAACCGTTTTTCTTCGGCTTCTGTGAGTGTTTCTTTTAGGGAGATATTGCGGGCGACAGTATCATCGAAGAGAAAAACGTCCTGTGGCACGTAAGCGATATCACTGCGCCAGGCGGAGAGTAGAGCAGGCGTGAGGGCGGTCTGATCAATCATGACCTCTCCTTCGTCGGCACTTAGTAGTCCGACAATTAGGTCAACGAGGGTGGTCTTTCCTGAGCCGGTGGCTCCGACAAAAGCTACGGTTTCTCCCTGCTTGATGGTTAGGTTAATATCCCGTAAGGTTGGACGTTCATTGTTTTCATAAGTAAAGGTCAGATTGTTCAACCTGATCTCCTCCCGCAGGGCTAGCTGCGTAGGAATTTTCTTCTCAGCTATTTTGTTGGTGACCGGTTCAGCTTCAGAAAGCAAGGTTTGGGTTTGATGCTGATTTTTTGCTGGTCTTACAAAGAGTGCATCGTAGAGTTTATCAATTACTGGCCAGGTGTGAACCAACTTGCCAACGGCGGCGAAGCCTGCCTGGAGTGCGGGTAACAACCTGTACCCCGCTACAGCATATAAGCTGAGCTTGGGAATAATGTTGACAATATCTCCGACCGTCAGGTAAAGGTGAATGGTGACAACTACAATGGTACTAAAAGCAAGGATTTCAAGAATGTACCGGGGCGCGGTAACCGTAACATTATACTTGGGCTGAATATCACAGAATTCACGCGAAGCATCTTCGTAACGATCGGCAAAAAAGGAGTCACGATTAAATACCTGAACTGTTTTAATGCCATTAAAGAGTTGAATGACACTTTGGTATCTTTTGACGGACAGGTCGATGCGTTGTTCCCCAACCCGGCGTAAGTACCGGCGCTGAAACAAAAATATGATGGTGTAGGCAGCGCCCAGGGCCCCAAACATTACCAAAGCAATTTTGACGTCTACCCATAGCAGCAGGCTCAGGATAATGATGCACACCAGCCCTCTGGAGAACACTTCAATGATGGGAAGAATGACGCCGTTGGTGAGGTGGGTAGTTTCTCCAATGATGAAGGTGGTAAACTCGGTTGTATTCCGATTAAGGAAATATTCGTACGGCCGGGCGAGATAAGCTTGCAATAGTCTGACGCTTACCTGGTGTGCTACACTCCAGGAAGTTTTAAACTGTAACCACGTTTTGAAGACGGCAAATGTATTGGTCAGGCAAAGTAACCCGATAACCGCAACGCCGGCCCAAATCATCATTTGGCGAATATTGGTGAACCCTACCGTCACGTAAACTTGGTGTAGGAACTCATTCCGATCAACAATGCCAGGGTCGGCCACTAATTGGATGAAGGGAAGTACGGAGACAACTCCGACTACTTCAAGCACTGACATAACGAAGACGATTAAGGCAAGGAAGCTGAATTTTTGACGTTCGGCCGACGTAAGCATCCTCCATACTTTTCTAAATCCCGTCATAGTTTTTGTTTTGCACTCATTCAAACACTTACACTAAAACTCGGTGGCAAGGTACGTAAGTAAGTCAGGATTTGGATTAGGAATAGTTCTTTAACGGTGATTAAGCCGTAGGAAAGCAGGCCCGAAGACAATAATTTTAGGGAATAACGCTAAATGCAAGAATCCATACTAACCTACTAAGTCGTCAAAAAACCAATACCTTCGTTTTTGCGTACCGTAACCTGAACAAAGAACCAATTAGCTTTTAATCAACTATCAACACACACATGCATTTAGTATACTATTTCCTCAAGTCAGGGAAAGCAAGGCTTTCTTTTGGGCTAGCTTTCCCGTTGTTTTTATTGTTTTTGACGCAGAGCATTTCTGCTCAGGACATTCGTGGCCGAGTCATTAGCACTGACAACGAACCACTCATCGGTGCTTACGTACTGGTGAAAAGTACCGACGTTCATACGCACTCCGATGAAAACGGTAGTTTTCTTCTTCGTGGTGCTTCCGTGGGAGACACCCTACTGGTCAGTTACCTTGGCTTTGATCCTAACCGCATTGTTGTTGAAGATTTCTCGAAGCAACTTGAATTCAAGCTTACATCCTCCTCTTTTAACCTGGGGCAGGTAACCGTAAGAAATAACAACCGGCAAAATAACATTATCTCTGCCATCGATGTAGAGATAGACCCCGTGCGTTCTTCACAAGAAATCTTGCGCAAGGTCCCTGGCTTATTTATCGGCCAGCACGCCGGCGGTGGTAAGGCTGAACAGATTTTTCTGCGGGGCTTTGACATTGATCACGGTACAGACATCGCTATCTCCGTTGACGGGATGCCAGTAAACATGGTCTCTCACGCGCACGGCCAGGGCTACGCAGACATGCACTTCGTTATCCCCGAAACCATCGAAAAGATCGACTTTGGTAAAGGCCCGTATTTTGCAGACAAGGGCAATTTTAACACCGCCGGCTACGTCGATTTTAGAACCAAAGACCGCCTGGAGTCATCGCAATTCAGCCTTCAGACGGGTAGTTTCAACACTTACCGGGCGCTGGGTATGTTCAACCTTATTGACACCGCCGATCGCCATGCCTACATCGCTGCCGAGTACCTTTCTACCGATGGCCCCTTCGAGTCTTCGCAGAATTTCTACCGGAATAATTTCATGGGCAAGTACTCTCAACGGCTGGGCAACGGTACTAACTTCTCCGTAATGGCTTCACACTTCAGCAGTGAGTGGGATGCCTCGGGGCAGGTTCCCCAGCGAGCCATTGATGATGGGACGATCACCCGGTTCGGTGCAATTGACGATACGGAAGGTGGTAACACCAGCCGAACCAACCTGTCGTTGGAGCTCAGCCATGTGATGGAAGACAACTCCTTCGTGAAAAGTAACTTTTACTACTCCCTCTACGATTTTGAGCTGTTTTCCAACTTTACTTTCTTCCTGGAAGACCCGGTGAACGGCGATCAGATTCGTCAGTTCGAAGACCGTCAGATGTTCGGTTTCGAATCCAGTTGGAACAAGGTCGCTTATTTAGGCCCCAATGAGGTACTCTTTCGCGTTGGTACCGGTTTACGGGCTGACCGGGTAGAAGACAACGAACTCTCCCGTACCAAAAACCGTAACGAGACCCTGGAATTCCTACAAATTGGTGATGTAGACGAGAAAAACGCTTATCTCTTCGCCGACGCTGAGATCGATGCCGGTGACTTCGTAATTCGCCCGGGACTGAGGTACGATTACTTCACCTATAATTACGAAGACCAACTGGATTCCTTGTACCGGCCACAAAACCAGGACCGGGGCATCATCGCTCCCAAGTTGTCAGTGATCTACAATGCCACCAACAACATCCAATTGTTCGCCAAAGCCGGCGTCGGTTTCCACTCCAACGATACCCGTGTGGTACTGGAACAGAATGACCGGAAAATTCTACCGGCAGCCTTCGGATTTGACCTGGGATCGGTATTTAAACCTGCCCGACGGATGGTGGCCAACATTGCGCTTTGGACACTCGAACTCCAACAAGAGTTTGTGTACGTAGGTGATGCCGGCATCGTGGAGCCAAGCGGTCGTAGCCGGCGTTATGGCGTAGACATTGGCCTGCGTTATCAGGTAAAAGATTGGTTGTTCGCCAATATTGACGGTAACTATGCCTACGGTCGTGCCCTGGAGGAATCTGAAGGAGAAGACCGTATACCCCTGGCGCCCGTTTACACGGCAGTTGGTGGCCTCAACGCCATCTCAGGAAACTTTAAAGGAGGACTGCAGTTCCGGTACATCGCCGACCGGCCGGCAAACGAAGACAACAGCATCGTTGCTGAAGGGTACACCGTCGTTGACCTGAACGCAAACTACGACTTCAAGCCTTTCTCTATTGGTTTCAACATTGAAAACCTTTTCGATGTAGATTGGAACGAAACGCAATTCGCCACGGAGTCCCGCCTGCGCAATGAGCTCACCAGTGTGGAAGAAATACACTTCACGCCCGGTACACCGTTCTTACTTCGGGCAACGCTGCGTTACTCATTTTAAGACCGGTTGCCGCGATTTGTAATCACGATTGGAGCAAGGGTTCTATGAACCCGCAGAAGAGAGGATAATTTACCTGTTTGATCTTCAGCACCCAACGGCTCGTAGCGCCTAAGGCCCTATCGTGGTTATAAATCGCAGTGATCGCCTTCAAACATCAGGGTAATCGCAAGGTTGGCTGAAGTTGAGAGGTTCGGCCAAAAACGCGCAGTGTTTTTAATAGCCCTCCCCAATGGGGAGGGTTGGGAGAGGGTTTCTTACGATTGCCCTGCTTCAAACCTCCCCCAGCACCTGCGTCCGCGCCCAAATAACGATCTTTAGCCTCCACCAATGAATAAGGTGTGTGCAACCTGCAACTTGCAACCTGTAACCTGTAACTTGCAACCTGAATACTAGAAAATGGACTTCTCCTGGCCCCAGGAATACTTAGACTACAAAGAGCGCGTAGCCTCCTTTGCTGCTGCTGAGCTTAGCGGACAAAGCAGGGAGAATGATGCCACCCAGACCTTTCCACGTCATTTATGGGAAGCCTGTGCGACCTTCGGTATTCAAGGGCTGTCGTTACCCAAAGCTTACGGCGGTGCGCTGGAAGAGGTAGACTTTATGCGGGCCCTGCTCGCCATGGAGGCCCTTGGCTATGGCTGCACGGACAACGGCCTGGCCTTTGCCCTGAACGCCCAAATGTGGACGGTCCAAACACCCATCCTCCATTTCGGTAGCGAAGCCCAAAAGCAGAAATACCTGCCTGGTATGGCGGCGGGTAAAATCATCGGCGCGCACGCCTTAACGGAACCCGAAGCGGGGTCGGACATCATGAGCATGCAGCTGGCGGCCGTGAAAACCGATGAAGGTTATCGCCTCACTGGCTCCAAACACCTGATTACGCTGGCGCCCCTGGCCGATGTAGTGCTGGTGTTTGCCAAGACCAATCCTAAACTCGGCGGCTGGGGCATCTCCGCTTTTCTGGTCGACCGGGATACGCCAGGGTTTACCGTTAGCGACAAGATGGACAAGATGGGGATGCGCTCCATCCATATTGGCAGCTTGCATTTCGAAGATTGTTTCGTTCCGGCCGATGCTTTGGTGGGAGGAGAAGGCCTGGGCTTTTCGATCATGAATCACTCCCTGGAGTATGACCGCTGCGCGATTCTGGCCAGTCAGCTTGGTGCTATGGAACGACAGCTTGACGGAGCCGTGAAATTCGCCCGCGAACGCAAGCAGTTCGGACAATCCATCGGCAGCTTTCAGGCTGTTTCCCATCGGATCGCCGACATGAAACTGCGGCTCGAAACCTCCCGTTTGCTCCTGTACAAAACCGCCTGGCTCAAGCAGCGGGGCGATTCCGCACGACTCGAGGCTGCCCTGCTCAAATTACAGCTTAGCGAAGCTTTTGTCGCCTCCAGCCTTGATGCAGTGCGTACCTGGGGGGGAGGTGCTTACCTCGGTAATGGCGGTGTTGAGCGAGACTTGCGCGACGCAGTAGGTGGTGTTTTGTACGCCGGGACCTCCGATATCCAGAAGAACATCATTGCCAAATTCCTCGGCCTTTGATCTACCTGTTGCCACATACCGTATTTACCTCGGCGGAACAATTTCCCGATAAGATCGCCTTCGTTTGTGGCAAGGAACAACTCACGTATGGGGCGCTGGCCAATCGGGTACAACAACTGGCGCATGTGCTGCGCGAGCAGGGCGTGAAACCCGGCGATCGTGTCGGAATCTATCTCCACCGGAGCATCGAGACGGCAGTGGCGCTTTACGGAATTCTAAGGGCGGGGGCGGTGTATGTTCCGCTCAGCCCCAAAGCACCGCCCGAGCGTAATGCTTACGTGATAATGGATTGTGGGATCGAAGTTTTGGTGACCCACCCGTCGCAGCATCGTAACCTGCAGCGCCTTTTAGGGGCGGGGCCGCAGGTGCAAACCATCGTTGGTGGGCGCAAGGTGGAGGACAGCAGCGTTGCCATTTTTAGCTGGGAAGAAGTGGCCGAAGCTTCCGCTACGGATTGGGCACCACCCAGACAGGTGGAAACCGACCTGGCCTACATCATCTATACTTCCGGTTCTACGGGTAAACCCAAGGGCATTATGCACAGCCACGCCAGTGGCCTGGCCTTTGCCCGCAACGCCGTGGCCCGATATGAACTCGGCCCCGACGATCGCTTCGGGAACCACGCACCGATTTATTTTGATATTTCCCAGTTAGCCTACTTCGGCGCACCACTCGTTGGTGCCACCGCCATCATTGCTACCGATGCCGAAACGATCTTCCCCGCCAGCCTGGGGCAACTGATGACCCGGGAACGGATGACCGTCTGGTACTCCGTTCCGCTAGCCCTGAGTCAATTGCTCAACGCCGGCGTTACTGATGGCCTTGACCTTAGTGCACTACGTACCATCCTTTATGCCGGTGAACCGCTGGCCCCTAAGTACGTCCGCCAGCTGATGAAGGTTTGTCCTAGAGCAACCATCGGCAACCTGTACGGGCCCGCCGAAACCAACGTTTGTACCTGCTATGACATCCCCGCTCCGCCGCCCAACGACGACCCCATCCCGATCGGGGAGGTCTGGCAAAATACCGACCGGCTTATTCTGGATGAAAACGACGAACCCGTCGTACGGGGGCAACTTGGAGAATTACTCATCCACGCCACTACCCAAATGCTTGGTTATTGGAACCTGCCCCAGCGGTCGGCCAAGGCGTGGCACCACCAGGAATTACCGGGTCAGCCCCAGCGCAAGTTCTACCGTACGGGTGATCTGGTAAAGGAAGACGAAAATGGGCTTTTGCATTTTCTTGGCCGACGGGATCATCAGGTGAAGGTTCGGGGCTATCGGGTAGAACTGGGTGCCGTGGAGAGCCAATTGCTGACCCACCCCGCCGTCGGCGAAGCCGTTGCGCTGGCGCTGACGACTGATGATGAGGCGCTGGCACTTGTTGCTGCTGTTGTTTTGAAAAAAGACCAGACCACAACTGAAAAGGAATTGCTTACGTACCTAAAGGAACTGCTCCCCTGGTATGCTGTGCCGGAAACACTACACCTGCTTACCGGGTTCCCCCGAACGGCTACTGATAAGATAGACCGGGGAAAGGTGAAGACCGTGCTGGGTTGAGCGACTGTGCCTCAACGTGATGTTCTCTTATTTTTACCCGTTATTGCGCCCTGCAACAAGCTATAAGCCAACAAACAGAAAAAATGCAAGAATTAATAACCAATTACATCATCAACGAAATCCACGGCGGCGACCCCGACTTAGAGATTGCTCCGGAAGACGATCTGCTGGGCAGTGGCCTGCTGGGGTCCATGGAGATGATGCGACTGGTGGAACACCTGGAACAAACCTACAGTTTCCGGGTAGCCCCCCAGGATATGGCGATCGAAAATTTTATGACCATTGAGGCGATGGTCAATTACGTGACCCGCGTCACCGCCTGAGCACGACGCCGTTTAACCCACGAGTCCTTCCCAACATGAGCGCAGCCCCCCCTAACGGCCGCAGGCCCCCCAACGTGAATGAAGTGAACCCCAACATGAGCGCAGCGAATCCCCCAACGTGAGCAAAGCGAACCCCCAACGTAAGCAAAGCGAACCCCCAACGTAAGCGCAGCGAACCCCAACATGAGCAAAGCGAATCCCCCAACATGAACGAAGTGAATCCCCTAACAAGAAGTCAAACCTGGATATGGGCGGGCCAGCAGTTGCTGCCCGCAAGCCCAATGAATAATATGGCTTTCACCTTTGCCGTCGGCACCGTCAAGGAGGAGCATTTTGTGGCTGCCATCCGGATGATGATCGGGGCGTGTGATGCTATGCATCTGCGAATCACTGATAATGGCGGTGTCCCCGTCCAGGTACTTGCAGCGGATCGGGAACCATTGGTGGAGGTAATAACCCGGCTTGATGCAAGCGAAGAGGACATCGTTAGATGGTGCGAACAGCGCTGCGCAGCAACAAGCTTCTCCCTCAAAGACAGGCTTTACGATACGGCGCTGATCAGGGGAGCCGATGGCCAATACACCTGGTACCTCAACCAGCATCACCTCATCACCGATGGATGGAGTAAGGCTCTGCAGGTGCGCTACGTGATGGCTTGCTATGCTGCTTTACGCGATGATCAGGCTGCCCCTGAACCCGACTTTGCTTCCATTGCGGACTACCTCGCCACCCCCCCGCAACCCAAGCCTGCTGACCTGGCCTATTGGGATACCAAGGCAAAAGAGTTACCATCTCCTCCGAAACTATACGGACGGGGTAATCCTAACCGGGAGAGTCGTGCCACCCGTTGGACGACGAGGCTGAGGGAGGATCAGGCCAACCGCCTTTCGGCGGTGGTGATGGAGCCCGACGTTCGGAATTGGTCCGTTGACCTGGCTCGGTTTACGGTGTTTGCCACGGTGTTATATGCCTGGCAGTATCGGGTTAGTGGTCAGCGGGCGTTGGTCTTCGGCAGTACGGCCCATAACCGGGTGACTGCTGCACACAAGCAAACGCCAGGCCTGTTTATGGAACTCTTTCCGCAAACAGTGACCATTGACGAAGGGGAAACTTTCGCTACCCTGTTGCAAAAGGTGAAAGCGGCGACGATGGATTTTCTCCGCAACGCCAAACCCGGCAGCAGCACCCAGGCGCTTACCCAGAGTTTCAACGTAGTACTGAACTACATCACTCAGGGGTTTGGTGATGGCATACTGGCCTCCGAATGGTTACACTCCGGGCATACGGAGCCGGGGTTGCACCTGAGTATACAGATTTACGACTTTGAAGGAACCGGAGTACCGCGGTTGAGTTTTGACGTCAACGAAGCTGTTCTGGAGCCTGCTTTTTATGGCCACCCGGGCCAGCTGTACCTGGAGATACTGGACGAGTTTCTGGCAGACCGAACCTTGCCTTTAAACGTCCCCTGCACCCGCGACCGCGCCCAAACTGCCCGCTTTAATACAACCGACGAAAGCCTGCAGACGGGGGAGACGATCGTTGATTTGTTTTACGAAACGGCCGACCAATACGCCAATCGTGTGGCCGTCGTTGCCGCCAACGGTCAACTCACCTTTGCCGATCTGGAAACCCGCACCAACCAACTGGCCAATCACCTGCTGGCACAGGGCCTTCAACCCGAAGAACCCGTCGCGCTGTGCGTCGATCGCTCAGTAGAAATGATGATCGGCCTGCTTGGTATTATGAAAGCCGGTGGTGCCTACGTGCCCATTGACCCGGAGTACCCTGACCTGCGGGTACAGTATATCCTGGAAGACGTTACGGCCAAATGGCTGCTGACCACCAGTGAATACGCTAGCAAACTCCGCCCCTTACACGATGGCAGCTGCCTGTTGCTCGACGACGTCACCTCTGAATTGGCCAAAGCCCCGACGGTACGACCAGGCTATCGACCAAGCTCCGAAGACCTTATTTACATCATTCATACGTCGGGCTCCACCGGCCGCCCGAAGGGCGTGATGAACCAACATAATGGGCCGCTGAACCGAATCTTGTGGGGGCGGGATTTCTTCAGCGCAGACCCGGAAAAAGACGTCCTGTTGCAAAAGACGACCTTCTGTTTCGACGTCTCCGTCTGGGAATTGTTCTGGCCAATGATCACCGGAATGAAACTGGTATTCGCCAAGCCAGGTGGCCATAAAGACGACCGCTACCTGCGGGAAGTGGTGAAAGAACAGGGTATTACGATCATGCATTTCGTTCCGCCGATGCTGGAGATTTTTCTGGATCAGCCGGCCGAACTCCCTTCCCTGCGGCGCGTCTTTTGCAGCGGCGAGGCCCTGAAGCCCCACCAGGTAAATACCTTCAAAGAGCGGTTTCCCAAAGTGGAGCTACACAACCTTTACGGTCCCACCGAGGCGGGTATTGAAGTGACCCACTGGGCAGCGCCAACGGGTATTGGTAAGGTGGAGCAGGTCCCGATCGGTAAACCCCTGCCCAACGTCCCGCTGTACATTTTAGACAAAGCGGGCAGGCACTGCCCCGTTGGCGTTCCTGGCGAGCTCTACATCGGTGGTGTCCAGGTGGCGCGCGGATATTACGGCAAGCCAGCACTAACCGAAGAGCGCTTTGTGACCCGGAAATTGTTTGCTGACGAAACCGGAGAAAGGTTGTATAAAACCGGAGACCTGTCTCGGTGGCTTCCGTCCGGAGAGATTGACTTTTTGGGGCGAATTGACAGCCAGGTAAAGGTTCGGGGCTTCCGGATTGAACTGGGCGAGATTGAGGCAGTGCTACTGGAAATGCCAGGAGTGGCGCGGACGCAGGTGCTGGCCAGAGACGAAGGCAAAGGAAGCTACTTAGTCGCTTACGTGGTGGCCGACGCAAGCTTCGCACCCGCTAAGGCAAAGACATTTCTGGGAGACCGGCTACCGGCGCACATGGTACCGGGGCACTTCCTCCAAATGCCGGAATTCCCGCTTTTGGGCAACGGCAAAATTAACCGTGCCGCCCTGCCCTCGCCAGAACTGATCGGTGGGCCAGCGGCCCACGCCGAACCCGCCAATGAATTCGAAGAAATACTTCTCGACGTCTGGAAAGATGCGCTCGCCCTTGACCGCATCGGGGTGACGACGAGTTTCCATGACCTTGGCGGGCATTCCCTCTCCGCCATTCGCCTGATCAATCGGGTCAACGAAGCCTTTGAGCTGGACCTGGCGGCCAACACCATTTTTCGCTATCCGACCATCCGGGGCCTGGGGGAATACCTGGAAGCAGTTATTCGCCAGCTCCTGGAGGAAATGAACGACGAATAGCGTGGGGCACATCTTCATCGTCACGACTGGCCTGACCGGCATCCTCAACGCGAGCTTCGAAATGGCCCGCCGGCTGCGGGCAGCCGGGCACGAGGTAACCCTGGGCGCTCCGCGCCCAGTCGGCGACCGGGTTACCGCCCAGGGGCTAAACTTCGAAGAGTTTCCGTTCATTAACACCGACCCCGCACCGTCTCTGCCGGCTTCGGCCGGGAAGTTTGGCCGGATGTGGCGGAGGTTCATCTATCAAAAGCAACGTCGGGCCACCGCACTGGAAAGTTACCGGCCGCATGCCTTTAAGAAAACCGTTGACCGGCTCAACCCGGACCTAATCCTCATCGACATTGAGCTGCACGAGTACATTTTTGCGGCCTATGGAATGGATCGGAATTTTGTCCTCCTGAGCCAGTGGTATTCCACCTGGTACCAACCGGGATTACCTTATTTATTAACCGACGTTATCCCGGGAATAGGGGAACGCGGCACCCCGGAAGCCATCGCTGCGCACTGGGAAGCGGTAAAACGACAACGCACGAAGATGTTTCGAAAAATGGCGACGCTTAGTTTTGGCACCGATCGTAGAAGCGTCTTGCTGGCATTGGCTAAGGAAAGCGGATTTGCCTTTGAGTACATCCGGGAAAACTGGTGGCCGGGGGTCTTCTCCTACGCCGAGCTGCCGGTCATTACGATGACGCCATTTGAGATGGAGTTCCCTCACGAACTAAGACCTGGGCTGCACTACGTAGGGCCGATGGTACACGAGGGTAGGGTAGAGAAAGCGGCCGTAAGCCATGAAGGTAAGGACATCGAAGAACTGTTGACGGAGACGAAAGCTTCCGGCGCAAAGCTGATGCTTTGTACCCTCAGCACAATGATGGCAGGAGACGTAAGTTTTCTGCAGCGGCTGTTCGACGCCGTAGCGGAACGGCCGGATTGGCAACTGTTGGTTGGCCTGGGCGGGCAGCTTGATCCCGCTACGCTGGGCAAGATTCCCGAAAATGTACACACCTTTTCCTATGTCCCTCAGCTACGGGTCCTTCGGCAGGCGGACCTGAGCATCAACCACGCCGGCATCCATACCATCCATGAATGTATTCACTTCGGGGTGCCGATGCTGATCTACTCCGGGAAACAGTCTGACCAGCCGGGGTGCGCTGCCCGGGTACATCACCACGGCCTGGGGCTGATGGCCGATAAGGATGAAGACGAGGTAACAACCATTAGCGGAAACATCGAACGGGTCCTGACGGACGGGGCCTTCAGGGAGAAGGTACTGGTGATGCAAGCGGCTTGCCGGGCGTATGCTGACAATGGCGTCCTTGAAAAGTCGGTTGTCAAATTTTTAAACTAAAAACAGCACCTGTAACTATGGTCATTGTAAGATTCAAAGGGGGAATGGGCAACCAGATGTTCCAGTATGCATTTGGTCGGCAATTAGCTGCAGATCTTGACACCGAACTGGTTTTTGATCCGACGAACCTGTTGTACCGGAATAACCCGCCGGATTTCGTTTATCGGAACTACGACCTGGACGTTTTCCGGCCAACAACCCGGTTTATGGCTTCGCCCAAATTGCTGGCCCCGCTGTTCAATCTTCGGGTGGAGAAGTTGGGGCAAGGGATTCGCTGGTTGGTGACACGGGGCTACCCCGTGGTGAAGGAGCCGCATTTTCACTTTGCTCCGGAGGTGTTCAGTAGCCCCAGAGAAGGCGTGATTTATGATGGTTGGTGGCAAAGCTCCAAGTACTTCGCTAGGGAGGAGGCGCGGATACGAAACGACTTTCGCTTCAGCCGGGAGATCCTCCCGGCTTCCACAGCATTGCTACAACGAATTGAAGGGTCGAACGCGATCTGCCTCAACGTCCGCAGAACGGATTTTCTTAAAGTGGACACGTTAAATGCTACCGATCTGAATTATTTCCTGCAAGCTGCCGATCACCTGGGCAAAGCGTTAAGTGAACCCCGTTTTTTCATCTTCTCCGACGACGTTGAATGGTGCAGGGAGAACCTCCAACTGGATTACCCGATGGAGGTAGTCGGCCATGAGCACAAGGGATGGAAATTCGGTAATTACCTGCAACTGATGACCAGGTGCAAGCACTTTATCATCCCGAATAGTTCTTTTGCCTGGTGGGCGACCTGGCTGAATATCGGCCCGGATAAAATGGTGGTAGCGCCGAAAAACTGGTTTACTGATCCGAAAATTGATACTTCTGATTTGGTGCCGGAGGAATGGTTACGGATGTGATGAGTTGGCTTTTCAGGTTGTCCTGATGAACAGCGTCTTCAATACCCCAATAACCTGGAACCATAACCACCTCTAATAGATTGCCTACATTTGCGCTCCGATAAAATCAGCCCCATGATCAAGATTATCTCCGTAGTAGGTGCCCGCCCGAACTTTATGAAGGTGGCTCCGCTGCACCGTGCATTTGAAGCTTCTGGTAAAATTGAAAGTAAGATTGTCCATACTGGCCAGCATTATGATGCGAAGATGAGCGACATCTTTTTTAACCAGCTGGGCTTACCTCAGCCACACTACCATCTTGGGATTGGTGGCGGGAGCCACACCTACCAGAAGGCGAACGTGATGCTGAAGTTTGAAGAAGTCCTGCTGGAGGAAAAACCTGACCTGGTGTTGGTGGTTGGCGACGTAAACGCCACAACGGCCACAACGCTGGTGGCGGTTAAAATGGGAATTCCCGTAGCCCACGTAGAAGCGGGCTTGCGCAGCGGAGACCGGAAGATGCCCGAAGAGGTGAACCGGGTGGTGACGGACGCCATCTGTCAGTACCACTTCATCACGGAACACAGTGGGTTGGTTAACCTGGCGCGGGAGAATACCCTGAGTAAAGGCGTCCATTTCGTTGGCAACGTGATGATCGATTCTCTGGTCTATTTTCGCGAAAAAGCGGCAAAGGGGACTACGTTGGAAGAACTTGGTTTAGCACCGAAGTCTTACCTCCTGACAACCATGCACCGTCCCCATAATGTGGACAAGCCAGCAGGGTTAAAAGACATTGTGAGCATCCTCCAACGGTGTGCCAGTCGCCTGCCAGTTGTCTTTCCCATGCACCCGCGTACGCGCAATAACCTGACCAAAAACGGCCTGATGGACCAGGTGCTGTCCATAGAGAATTTGCACCTGTTGGAGCCACAGGGCTATCTCCAGTTTCTGCAATTGATGGACAATGCCCGCCTCATTGTCACGGATTCCGGAGGCATCCAGGAAGAAACCACCTACTTGCAGGTGCCCTGTCTGACCTTCCGGGATACCACCGAAAGGCCGATCACTGTAGAGCTGGGTACGAATATTCTAATGGCCGATTTAAACCCCGATACGGTTATGGAAGAAGTCGATAACATCCTGGAAGGACGTGCTAAAACCGGCGTGATTCCCCCGTTTTGGGATGGGCATGCCGCGGAGCGGATTCGGGAGGTTTTGTTGGCGGAACTGGAGGGGTAGTATAACCATTAAGCGCATGCTGGTTCCTCTCTTTCTGCAGTGGAGGCTCACGAGAAAAGTAGGCAAGCACTACCAGACTATTTACTATCTACTACAAGACTATTAAGGGCGCGGCCGCAGGTGCAGAGGAAGGGTTTAAAAGAGCGAAGTGTTACCTTGATGTGGAGATAACCTGATAGCTTTGTGTAAGAACTATGCTGTTTACCTCTACCGCTTTTCTTGTCTTATTGGCCGTCACGTTCGTGACCTACTACCTGCTTACCAAGCGTAGGGCACAGGTGGGCCTGCTGATTTGCGCGAGCCTGGTGTTCTATGCCTGGAATTTTCCACTGTTGCTCTTATTGCTGATCGCTTCTATATTGATCAACTGGGGAGTCACCTATACCATACTCTCTGCATCAGATCTGCTTCGCCGCAAAGCATTTGCTACGCTGGGGGTAACCCTCAATCTGGCCATTCTTGCTTTCTTCAAGTATTCTCCATTAATTGGGGCAACCTTCTTTCCGGAAGCCTCCGCCATCGGAGATTTCCTGGTGGCCATCCCGCTGCCAATTGGCATCTCCTTTTTTACCTTTCAGGGGATTAGCCTCGTGGTGGATACTTTTCGGGGGAAGGAATTGAACCTGACCGGGGCAACCGATCGCCCCGCGGGGCTGCTGGCAAACATCGCCTTTTACCTGGCCTTCTTCCCTCAGCTTATTGCTGGCCCCATCGTCAAAGCCCACGATTTTCTGCCGCAGGTTCAGCGAAAATTCTTGCGCGGCATCGACTGGGAAACAGCCTTTCGCTACATCGTAATGGGGTATTTTCTGAAAATGGTCATCGCCGATAACCTTAAGGATTACACTTACTGGATGAGCTATCCCTGGTTCCAGAATCTCTCTGCGATAGATCTGTTAACCCTGCTACTGGGCTATGCTGTTCAGATATTTGCCGACTTCGCCGGCTATTCTCTCATCGCCATTGGCATTGCCCGTTTGTTCGGTTACGTTTTGATGGACAATTTCGACTTCCCCTACATCGCCAAAAGCTTCTCAGATTTTTGGCGACGGTGGCACATTTCCCTGTCCACCTTCCTTAAGGAGTATCTATACTTTCCCTTAGGTGGCAACCGGCACGGAGCCTTCAAGACTTACCGGAACTTACTACTTACTATGGTGCTGGGGGGCTTGTGGCACGGGGCGGCCTGGAGCTACGCCGTTTGGGGAGCTTACCACGGCATGGCACTGGCTTTAGAACGGCTGGCACGCGACCATGGTTTTCGGCCATTAAAGCACCTTTGGCTGCGCCGCGTCTGGGTCTTTGGCGTGGTTACCGTAGGCTGGTTATTGTTCCGGCTACCGGAATTCGGCCATGCGGTACTGTACCTTCAGAAAATATTTACGAATAGACCCATCGGTAACCTTGATCGTGTTGGCCTGGTGTTGATTTACTGCCTGCCGGTGGCCATTTACCACCTTGGCTACCTGTACATCGACAAAGAAAAGAGTAGCTACCGGTCGGTTATCCAACCCCTCACCTACGGGCTGATGATCTTCCTGATCTTCACCAATGCAGGCTCCTCTGGGGATTTTATTTACTTCCAATTCTAAAATGATGCTATCATAAGGTCATAATTGATCCCGGACAAAAAACGCGCAGCGTTTTCAATAGCCCTCCCCTGTGGGAAGGGTTGGGAGGGGTTTCTTACGACTGTCCTAAATTCTAAACGCCAATGATCTTCCGGTCGATAGTAGCGGCAGTAGCCTTTTTTTTGATCTGGATGGTGGCCATCCGCTACCTGCCCGTTGAGCTTGATGCCAGCCAGACAATGTGGGGGGAAAACATTATCCATGCGCAAGACTACTTGTTCTCGGATATAGCCTCTACTGATTTGGTGATGGTCGGTTCTTCTATTTCTGAAAACCTGACGGTGGAGGAAGTCGACGGCCGACGGGTACGTAACCTGGGTTTAAGCGGACAGGGGGTAAACGACGGGCTCAACGTCATCATGGGAGCGGACAAATTACCTGCTTATGTTTTGGTAGAAATGAACGTTGTCATGCAGGCCGAAAACGAACAGTTTCGGAAAGTTGTCCTCGATCCGGCCGCTAATCTGACGCGGAAATACCTGCCCGTACTTCGGCAACGGTATCAGCCCGTTGGTGTGCTGAAGGGCCTCGCGTCGGGCAAAAGAACTGCTGCTGAGGTAAATGATCTCCTGAAGGATCGACCAATCAATAAGATGAGCCTGAACCAAAAGATCAAAGACTATTCAAAAGGTATTAATTCGGACGAGTTGACGAAGGTGCTAGGTGCCCTGTCGGTGCGCCTCCAACGGTTGCGGGCCCAGGGCGTGGAAGTGTTGTTTTATGAACTGCCCGTACATCCGGCATTATGCCAGGCCCCCAAGTCTTTAGCCATCCGGGAGGCCTTTTACGCTGCCTTTCCGCCTTCCGAGTTTAGCTACGTAGCGCAACCTGAGTGCGCAAATTATTCCACTACTGATGGGCTGCACCTTGGGGAGCGCTCCAACGCTGATTATTCAGCTTTTTTGGTGGAGGAGATTGGCCGGTTAATTAAGTAGGACTGGCCATCCCTAAATATTACCTTTGGGCTACGTCCATCATCCTTCCATTGTATAATTTTCCCATACCTCCTACATGCCGTATACCCACGTTTTTGTCACCCACGCTATTTTGCAGGAGTACCTGACCGAAGGCATCATCCGGCAGGAGAACATCGATCTGGCAAAAGTGCTGGTGTTGAGGGTCCGTGGAAGCTACCGAACCGAAGAACGGGCGGCTTATAGGGTACTTGATGGCGGAGATTATAGTAACGCCAATGGTCGGAATTTGCTGAAGCACCGGCGGACAAACAAACAGCGATACCTTCGCTTTAAGGCGGATGTGCTTGATCAGCTGGCTCCTGATTTTCAGATTTATTCCCCGATGTACACCTACTGGTACCTAAATGTACTGGCCAGTCGGGCTGAAGCTTATCACGTACTGGAGGATGGATTTGGAAGCTACCAGTCGCGCGAAGAACTCAAGTTCCACTTTGGTCGGCTGAAGGCCCGAACATTCAAGCAGCGGATTGCTGAGATGCAACGACGTATTCTACTGATGCCCGGGCAGCGAGAGACACCGGGCCGGACCATAAAAATGCTGGATGGGGTAGGGAAGTGCTATGGGACACTTGATGGGGGCTTCCCCTGGAAGGAGAAAGAAAAAAGAATAGTTGTTAAAAATGTGTTTCCTCCCAGCCACGTCGGAGAGTACGAGGAGGCGTGGATTATGGGCACCTCCTGCCTTGTTGAGGCAGGATATTTTGATGTGCCGACCTATCAGGAAATATTACGAGAGGTCCTCCGCTGGGTGGTGGCTCGTGGTATTGAAGTACTATACTTCAAGCTGCATCCTACCCAGGCGCTTCATCCCGTCAATGCTGAGGTTTACCGGAAAACCTTTGCTGAATTTTCCGGTGGGGTCGAACTACGTGAACTGCCACAAGACCGTTCCATTGAGCGGATCGCCGCAGGTAACCAGATCAACTTCATCACGGGTATTAGCACGCTGGGTTTTCATGTAGCCTCCACCGGAGGAACGGTGTACCGCTATTTTGAGGTGATCAATCGCAAAGCCCCCGGATCCATGGATGGGATATCCAAAACCGGGATCAGTATTTTTCGTCATCTCTCTCATCCACTTTAGTATGGCCACGCTGATGATTACCCAACGGTTCCCGCCGTATGTGGGGGCTGCTGCCCGGCGGCTGGCTCACCTGGCGCAGGGTTTTGCCAGAGAAGGGAAGGTTTTTGTGATCCGATCAGGAGAGGATGGACCGGAAAATTCGGCGGTGACGGAAACGTTTAACCTTCCCCGGCAGGACTTGCGCCAACTCTCCACCAGAACGGGAAGTACGGTGAAGGCCCAAACCAAACAACGGCCGGTGGTACAGGGCCTTCTGCGGCTACGGCAGGCTTATCCGTTCTTATACCTGACGGACGATGGTGGACCGGCTTACCGCAAAAGAGCCTTCGCGCTGGCCGTAGAATTGGTGGAAAACCGGGGTGTGAAAACGATCTATTCTTCTTTCCGGCCCTGGACGGACCATCTGGTGGCCAAACGGCTGAAAGCAAAATATCCCCATTTGAAATGGGTGGCGGATTTTCGGGATTTACCGGTGGATCCGGTTCGAAACGATGTATGGTTTCCGACCTTACAACGATGGTGGGGGAAGCGGGTTATTGCCGGGGCAACGGAGGTGTGGGTGGTATCTGAAGGGCAAAAAGCACAGCTTGCTGGCTGGCACCCCAACCTGCAAGTGCGGTATAATGCCCTATTGGCCTTGCCGCCGGAACAATTGGCGCCGACTGCCGACCGATTTACAATTACTTATACCGGAAGCCTCTACCCTGGTTTGCAGAATATGGCTGCGTTAGTCAGCGCGATCAATGAGCTGATTTCGGAAGAGGAGATATCGGCCAACAAAGTTTGCTTGCAATACCGGGGTAAGGATGCTGAAGTCTTCAAAACCTGGGCAAGGGAGTTACCTCCACATTGCCTTGATGTGGAACCTTCCATTGCACCTGCGGCCGCGCAAAAAATGCAACAGGCGGCTACGATATTACTGTTGCTGAATTGGTCTGCCCCCGGATATTATGGTGTGTTGACCGCTAAACTATGGGATTATCTCGCTACCGGACGGCCCATTTTGGCACTGGTTAATGGTCCGGGTGATCAGGAATTGGACGACATTATTTTGGGCGCGGCCGCAGGTGCAGTGTTCGAAACAAAGGAGCAAAGGGAGGTAAAAGAATGGCTCCTTGCCCGTTACCAATTCTGGAAAGCTGGCGTAGCCCCGCAATGGGAACCGAACCGTGAAGTACTGAAGCAGTATTTGACCTAAGGAAAGCGGAGGTCAGCCAGGGCAATCGCCAGCTAGCTCGTCGGCCGAGGCGCGACGAAGGAGCTGACTCGTCCGCCGAGAGAGCGAATACTTCGCTAAAAACGAACTACTTTTGCAGGCCCGATTCCTGAAGGCCCAACCTTTTTTCTTTTCTAAATAATCCAGCTACAAGCATCAAAAAGAAAGCCACCATAGCCCTGGTCGCGAATTCCGCCTGGAACCTTTACAATTTCCGTCGAGGTTTAATCGATGCATTACAGGCAGCAGGTTATCGGGTACTGCTTGTGGCCCCCGATGGTCCGGAAAGGAGAAAGCTTGAAGCTACTGGTGCCAGGTTTATTCCATTGGTGAATCTCTGGCGAAAGGGACTCAATCCATTTCAGGATATGAAACTGGTGATGGAGTTGTACCGTATTTACCAGAAGGAAAAAGTAGAAGGGGCGCTTCACTTTACCATTAAGCCAACGATTTATGGCTCTTTTGCCGCACGCAGGGCTGGTATTAGTAATATTTGTACTTTGACGGGATTGGGCTACACCTTTCTATCAGGTAGGAAAACCAATAAGCTGGTGCGGATGCTTTATCGACAGGCGTTGGGGAGTGCGGATGCTGTATTTTTCCATAATCCAGATGACTTGTCGCTGTTCCTTAAAGCGCGCCTGACACCAGAAGACAAATCCTCAGTGGTGGCCGGGTCTGGGTTACAGCTATCAGAATATCCTTATACAAGCTATGAGGAAGCCATACCAGGAAGGTGCCTTTTTGTTGGGCGTTTACTTACGGATAAAGGAGTTCGGGAGTTTGTAGCAGCAGCGAGGCTGGCCAAAGTTCGTAATCCGAACTTAACGTTTCATATTCTCGGACCCTTTGATCCCGGTAATCCTGCTGGAATATCGGCGGGAGAGCTAGAGACCTGGACACGGGAAGGCGTAGTTGAGTATGACGGAGTGGCTACAGACATCCGTCCTCATCTTGTACGATCCTCAGTGGTGGTTCTACCGTCTTACCGGGAAGGGTGTCCCCGGGTGTTGCTGGAGGCTGCGGCCACTGGGAGAGCTATGATCGGAACAGACGTGGCGGGAGTACGGGAGGTGGTACATCATGGCGAAAACGGCTGGTTAGTTCCGGCAAAGGACGTGGAAAAACTGGCAGAGGCTATGCTGATGGCGGGCGAGCCCGAAAGTCCGTTGTTGGAGATGGGAAAGAATGGACGAAAGCATATTGAAAACCACTTTTCGGTAGATCAAATAGTGGAGCCATACCTTAAAGCGGTATGTTCGGTCATTACTAAGCACCCTTGATAAATCCGCGCCCAAAAATAGATGGCGCTCCCAGTAACCTGACGGCCCGTAAATGATACCTTTGCTTACTGAAATTGCATAAATACCCACACAGAGGAATGATTTATCTACCTGAGTGAGCATGGAAGATTCGAAGAAAATATTGTTGGTTCCTTATTACTGGCCACCCAGTGGAGGGGCTGGAGTGCAACGTTGGTTAAAGCTCTCTCATTATTTAGTTGAACTGGGGGTTGAGGTTCATGTCTTAACGGTTGATCCGGCATATGCCAGTTACATGCAGACGGATGAGAGCCTGTTAAGGGATGTTGATCCAAGGGTGGTGGTTCACCATACAAAGTCATTCGAACCCATCAATTTCTACGCTAAGCTTGTCGGTAAGTCGAAAGTGCCTACTGGAGGTTTTGGCAATGTCGATAAAAGTAGCTGGAAGCAAAAACTGGCCTTGTCTTTACGAAGCAATCTTTTCATTCCCGACCCAAGGCGGGGGTGGAAACCCTTTGCCGTTAAAGCGGCCAAAGAGATCATCGGGAAGTATGGCATTGATACTGTTCTAACTACGTCAACGCCTCAATCAGTACATTTAATTGGATTAGCACTGCAGCGTAGTTTGGGAATCCGCTGGATTGCGGACTTTCGGGACCCCTGGACGGATATTTATTTCTACGGTTTACTTCGTCACAGCCGCCTGTCGGCGGCGCTAGATAAGCGTTTGGAACTAAAAGTTTTGCGCAACGCGGATCGGCTGATTACCGTTTCCGAAGGGGTGAGGAAACTCCTGATGAGCCACGTTCCTGAACGTAATGCAGATGATATGGTGGTTGTCCCTAACGGCTACGACGCCCGGGATTTTGCGGGACCAATTGCCCTTCCACCGTTTAACAAATTTACCATCGCCTATACGGGGACGATGTCTGACCAATACCAGCCCGGACCATTCCTTAATGCACTTGCCAGTGCAATTGATCAACGAAAGGAAATCGACGTGCAATTGCTGCTGGTGGGGCAGATGTCTGCTGAAATAAGGGCAACGATTGCGGAAAAAGGAATTCCCCTGAAGGATATTGGTCCGGTACCTCATTCCGAAGTCAACGATTACCAACGGCGGGCCGATGTATTGTTTCTTGCTGCACCACCGGTAAAGGGGGGCGAAGGGATACTTACGGGTAAACTGTTTGAGTACCTCGCCGCCCGGAGGCCAATAGTTTCTATTGGGCTTCCCGGTGCAGATGTCCGTCAAATCCTGAAACGGACTGGGGCTGGTGCTCACTTTCACGCGGGAGAGGAAGCTCAAATGACTGAGTACCTGATTCAACTCATTGACGGTAGCCATCGTTGTAGCTTCGACGAAGCTGAAATCACCGCTTTTAGCCGCCAACGGCAAGCAGCGCAAGTGGTGGAGTTGTTATAATTCATGCGCATCGTCCTTCTTGTCGCTGTAAAATCATCCGTGAAAATGACCGATACTTATTTTGCCCACCCCACCGCTGTTATTGATGAAGGCTGTGTTATTGGAGCGGGTACCAAAAT
>JBGCFZ010000428.1:0-6016 GCA_045110355.1 Lewinella sp.
GGTGACGCCAGGGTGTTTCGCCAACCACTCCGCAACCGCCTGTGCGTTTTGGCTGTGGCGCTCCATTCGAAGGGCCAGGGTTTTGAGGCCATTCAGGACCAACCAGGCATCCCATGGGTTGCCGCTGCCGCCGTAGAGTCGGTACACGGGCACTAGTTTCTCGTTTAATAATTCCGGATTCCGGCAAACGATGGCGCCAGCAATCCCCGTACCATGACCATTGATGAATTTGGTAGTGGAGTGCACTACGATGTCTGCACCGAATGCTAAGGGACGTTGTACGAAGGGGGTGGCGAAGGTATTATCGGCCACCAGGAGCGCGCCGTTGGCGTGCGCGATCTTGGCCAGTGCGACCAGGTCGGTAACGCGCAGCGTCGGATTGCTCGGTGTTTCTACGTAGATCATCCGAATGCGACCCTCCTGGCTAAAGGCACCATTGACGGCCGCCACATCGCGTAAATCACAGGTGCTTGTACGGACACCCCGTTTTTCTAGTTGTTGCAAAAGACCGGTGGTGCCGCCGTACAGGTCAGCCTGGGTCAACACCATATCTCCTGGTTCGCAGATACCCAGCATGACGGTAGCGATGGCGGCCATACCACTACTACAGAACAAGCCTGCGGCGGGCTGGTCGAGGCCAAAGCCTTCCAGGGCGGCGATCTTCGCCGCTGCCGCATCAATGGTCGGGTTGCCGAAGCGACCGTAGACGTGTCCAGGTTGGTCTCCGTTAAAAATTGCCATGCCTTCCTCAATGCTGTCGAACACAAAGCTAGAGGCAGCTACTAAAGGGATTTGGTGAGGCGGATTGAGGTTTTTGAATTCGGGGTCGCGGACGGAGAGGGAGTCTATGGTCATTTTGGTCTGTTGGTCTGATGTACTATTGGTCTATTGGCCGCGAAGGTCGGAAGAAAATTGATTTTGGTTTAGGGATTGTTTTCATGGGGGTGTTGCAAATAGAGAGGGCTCCCCTTACCCCTTCCCTTGCACCTGCGGCCGCGCCCAATTATTGAACTTAGGCTGCTTCCATTTGCACCGCCCGATACCGCCGCTCCAGGGCCCAAATAGAGATCATGTAAACCGCCACAATGGCAAAAGGAATCGTCACGAAGCGATCTTCCGGAAACAGGTAATAGAGTGCCAGAATCGCCACCGTTCGTGTGACGGTATGGAAGATGCCAACCCAGTGCTGGATGGCCCAGGAAAGTGGGATCCACATCAAGCCGGAGAGGATACCAACGGAAAGGGGAAGAGAGGTTGGCTCGACAAGAAAAAAGGGTATGGCAATGGCGTAGACTGCTACTGCCATGGCGACGGTGTGGAAGAAGAAGGCGTCGAAAGGATTCTTCGGCCGGGTTTTGTCAAGGAAATTTTCTCCCGTGAATTTCGAAAGGAACATGCCCAGGTAAACGATCATTCCCGTAGCCCCAAAAAGTAGGTATACTGATGCCTGAAGCGAAAGAAAAAGAGAGCCGATACCAACCACTAACCAGGCAATGGTGCCGGCGATGGGCATGGCGGTGAAGCGGCGTTGGCGGTAGAGAGCGAGTTGTTGATCGAGGGTTTGCATAATGGATAGTTTTGTGTGGCCAATAATCGATAAAAAAGTACTGAACAGCCATACGAACTATACGGACGGCCTTTTTTAGAGGACCAGGTACTTTAAAAGGTCCAAACTGATCTGGTAGTTTGAGGTACTACCATGGCAAATGGTGCTTAGTAGTCTCATCTGTCAGTGGCGTTTTCTGTGTATAGACTGAATTGCCGCGTAAGGTGACCAAACTTCTTACAGACGGTTAGGAGGTGGCTACCCTTATTTGTTGTCCACACTGTGAGCCCCAACCACTACCGGACTAACACCTACCTTTGCGCCATGTCCTCCAAATACCCAGTAGACCATATCGAAACCCAGGAAATCCTGGTTGATCCCGGCCAACAGCCCGTCCGCATCGATAAATTCCTGACCGATAAACTGGCCAAAGTCAGTCGCAACCGGGTGCAAAACGGCATCAAGGCCGGCACTATTCTTGTTGACGGCAAGGAGGTGAAAGTTAACCATAAGCTTAGCCCCGGAGAGGTGATCACCGTCGAGATCCCGCGCTACCGCCCTGAGGGCGAAGATGGTGCGCCGATTCCGCAAGACATCCCGCTCGATATTCGATACGAAGACGATGCCGTCCTGATCGTCCACAAACCGCCAGGAATGGTGGTCCATCCCGCAAATGGGCACCGGGATGGTACGCTGGTCAATGCCTTGAAATTCTACCTCAACAAAACAGACTTGCCCACGCTGTCGGGCAACGACGAGAGCCGCGGAGGCCTCGTACATCGCATTGATAAAGATACCTCCGGCTTGCTGGTGATCGCCAAAACGGACGAGGCGATGACCCACCTGGCGAAGCAGTTTTTTGACCACACCATCGAGCGAACCTATCAGGCCGTCTGTTGGGGAGAACCCGAAGATAATGCCGGGACCATTGATGCTTACATTGGTCGCGACGCCAAAAACCGGCAAAAATATCGCGTCTATATGGAACCGGAAGAAGGACACAAGCATGCCATTACGCACTATAAAGTGCTGGAGGGTTTGTATTATGTTTCGCTGCTGGAACTGAAGTTGGAAACGGGGCGAACCCACCAGATCCGGGTACACATGAAGCACCTTGGCCATCCGCTTTTCAACGATGCACGCTACGGTGGTGACCGGATTTTAAAGGGAACGGTGTACAGCAAATTCAAGATTTTTGCTGACCGTTGTTTCGACCTCTGCCCCCGGCAGGCGCTCCACGCCAAGAGCATCGCCTTTACGCACCCAACGACCGGAGAGCGGATGTCGTTCGACAGTGAATTGCCCGACGATATGCTGAGCATGGTCAACCGCTGGCGCAACTACATCGAAAACCGGAAACAGAGCGATCCACACCCATGACCCCAGCAGAACAGACGATGGATTGGGTGCGGAATTTTGTGATTCGCCACGGTCTTTGCCCCTTTGCTGCATTGCCGTTTGAGCAGGGAAGGGTAGTGGCTGTACCCATCGAAGCACTGAACGAAGAGGCTGCTTTTTATGCGGCGCTGACGCAGGTGCAAAAATTGGTGGAAGCGCAAAGTGAAGTAGAAACCACCCTCCTGGTTTTTCCTGCAATACTGGCTGATTTTGACACCTTTCTAGACTTCGTCTACACCTTCGAAGAAGCACTGGCCGAAACGGGTGCCGACGAATTGGTGCAGTTGGCCCACTTTCACCCCAACTACCAGTTTGAAGGCGTTGCGGCGGATGACCCCGGCAACCGGACGAACAGGTCGCCTTTTCCAGTACTGCAATTACTGCGGGTGGAGTCGGTGGCGGCCGCAGTTGCCGGGTACCCGGATGTAGAGGGAATACCTGAGCGGAATGTCTTGTTGATGCGGTCTTTGCATTGAAGCACTGGCACTTTCATCTATAGATTAACAAAAAACGGTAGTGTTTTTCACTATGGTCCGCTACCCTCTTAGATATTAAGTTAGAAGAGCAGTTGAGGAAAAACACACCTTTTATTGACGGAAACTTCAGTCAGGCTTTTGGTAGTGCAGTGTAACAAAAGTTTTCGTGTACGCTTGTCGCGTAGCGACTACCCATTAGGATTACCGAGGACGCCGTCCCCGGTAATCGTCTTATTGGCCAGAATTGATTGCCTGCGGCAATCAGCGGACGAACTGTTTCCTCGTTGCCCCGCTCTATGTACGGGGCAACCGTAAAGGACAATCGCTACGCGATATGCGTCAATACTTAGGTTGCAATGTAATAGTGCTCCGTCAAGTTAGATCCTTTTCTCTAGCTTTCCTCTTCTCCTACTTCTTCTAAATGAGTGAAAATTTCAAAGCTTTCGGATGTAACTCTGTTGCTGGGTGTATAGCCACAACGGACAAAGAGAGGCTTTTCATTTCTCACGATATCAATAATGGGTTCACAATAAGAAATAGGCATTTGTTTTATTACCCTAAGGTCTCTGCCACCTACGATGTTAATTGATTTATTAATTTGACTCGCTGGCTTGTCTTGAAACTCTATGGCAACTTCTACTATACCTGAATCTGCATTTCTCGGGAAGGTTACGATCAAGGTTATTTTCTCATGCTTAACGTTTGTATTAATATGATAGTTAGAGGCGATTACGGTGAATGATCTTGTGTCAGCCATAATGGATTATTGGTTTAAGTTAACGATAACACAAAATTATAGCGGTCCGTAACTCTGCTAAACCACATTTTGATGTGGACCGCTTCAAAGACATGCTTTAAGAGAGAAACACATGAAAAATTGAGAATGCTCTGTCTCCCTTTGCGAAAGTGAAACTGATTAGACTTGTAAAGCGTTATCAACCTGCCGAAAATTGGGACTCAATTAATGATGTTGTTGTACTCCATGTTTTTAACGGCCGTCAAGACATAGACTTTGTTAAGCCAATGACCCTCCCATCCCGCCTCTCCACCCTCCACCAACTAGCGGCTCACCTCAAAGCCGGTGAAGACGAATTCCTCACCGCGTTGCAGACGCGGACGGAGTTCAACAATAAATGGTTTACCCTCGAAAACCAGCAAGCTTCGCTGAATGCCATCGTGGAGGAATTCCTCGATGAAGCTAAGCTTAATGCCTGGCTGTCCAGGTACAAGATCATCCCCATTGCCGGGGAGGGCTTCGTGCCGCAACCCGGCCCGGATGGAGAAGGGCAAAAGACCGTTGGCCTGGTCTTGGCGGGAAACATCCCACTGGTTGGGTTCCACGATATCCTCTGTGTGTATGTGGCCGGGCATAAAGCGATGCTTAAGCTCAGCAGTAAGGACGAATACGTTTTACCCTACCTCTTGAAGCTATTGGCCCAGTTTGATGAACGAGCGGCGGACTATTTCTCCATTGTGGATAAGCTGGAAGGCTACGACGCGGTCATCGCTACCGGCTCCAACAACTCCGCGCGGTACTTCGAGACGTACTTCAGTAAAGTTCCGCACATCATTAGGAAGAACCGTAATGCGGTAGCTGTACTCTCCGGAGAGGAGACAGAAGAGGAGATGCGCGCTTTGGGGCAAGACGTGTTCCAGTATTTCGGCCTGGGCTGCCGCAATGTCTCCAAGCTTTACGTGCCGGAAGGCTACGATTTTGACCCGCTGCTTCACGTATTCCACGAATGGAAGATGATGCAGAACCATACTAAGTGGAAGAACAACTTCGACTACAACTACGCCCTGACGACCCTGAACAAGGGCAGCTTCCACCTCACCGGCCCGCTGATGGTCATCGAAGACAAAGCCATTATCTCCCGGATCGGAACCCTGCACTTCGAGTACTACACCGATAAGACGGCTCTGGCGACGGAGCTCAATGGCCAAACTGAGGAGATCCAACTCGTCGTCCACCAGCCCGGGTGGCTGGAAACTACGCTACCAACCTTCGCCTTCGGGGCCGCGCAGCGGCCGGGGCTGGCGGATTATGCTGATGGAGTGGATACTTTGGATTTCTTGTTGGGCTTGTAGGTGGCAAGCGCTCAGCACCGTGTAGTTATCCCGACCACTTCGTCCTGGGGCTATTATTTTTTTACCAACTCCACCCTCCGGTTTAATTTTTTGCCCTCCTCCGTATCGTTAGACGCGATGGGGGCCAGGGGACCCACCCCCTCGGCAAATAGTCTGTGTTCAGGGATGTTGTAATTCGTTTGTAAAGCGGTTTTGATCGCTACAGCCCTGTCCAGTGATAATTTACTGTTCAACTGAAAAGCGCCATCCGCATCGGTATGGCCAACTACCCAGCAGTTTACCGTGGAATTGTTTTTCAAGTAGTCCGCGATCTGCTTTAAAGCAGGTTCGGAGGCTTCTTTGATGATTGATTTTCCAGTATCAAAATAGATGCCATAAATAGCAATTTTGCCTTCTAGCTCGATGGTGTTCTTTATCAGTTTAGCGTCGATGACGATGTCTTGCCGCATACTTTCCCGCTCAATGACGATCAGCGTATAAGAACTTCCTGATATGGAAGTTTTAACCT
>JBGCFZ010000429.1:0-9667 GCA_045110355.1 Lewinella sp.
CATGGTCAGTGGCGAAGCTGAAGCCCTCAAACGCAACCCATCCCTCAGCATCAACGACCCCAATACGGACCAGCAATGGGCAATGGAAGTGATGCAAATGGAAGCCTATTACCGACTTCTGGCCAGCCAGACACCGGTGAAGAAGGCCAAAATCGCCATCCTCGATACGGGGGTTGATGGAAACCACGAAGACATCAAAGGGAACTACTTCTCCATCAATAAGAAATACGACAATGACCCCATGGGCCACGGTACCCACTGTGCCGGTATCGCTGCCGGAGTAACGAACAACAGTATCGGTATCGGCAGTCTGGCCGGAACGGGTAAAGAGCCGTTTGTAGAGGTAACCAGCATCAAAGTACTCAGTGCCGGTGGCATGGGGACGCAAAAGACCATCATTGCTGGCATCATCGAAGCGGCCGATGAAGGGGCAGACGTGATCTCCTTATCCCTGGGCGGTCCCAGCAACTCCAGCCGGCAAAAGGCCTATAGTCAAGCCGTTAAGTACGCGCACGGTCAGGGAGCTATTGTCGTTTCTGCGGCAGGTAATAGCAACCGGGACGCTAAGGATTACGCGCCCGCCAACGCTACTGGCATGATCACCGTTTCTGCAGTGGATCAGGACTTAAAGCGTGCCGTATTCACCAATACGGTCAACAACGTTAAGCAAGGCATCGCCGCTCCCGGCGTAGGCATCTTCAGTACAACTCCCGACAATAACTACAAGGTCTTTAGTGGAACCAGTATGGCTTGTCCATTCGTCGCTGGTCTCCTTGGCGTTATGCGCTCCGTCAACCCTGACTTATCTGCCAAGGAAGCCTACAATATCCTTAAGCAAACTGGAAAGGATGTGGCCGATACTAAGACGATCGGTCGGGTGGTGCAACCTGAAGCTGCCTTGAAGGCGGCGCTTAAGTAGCCGCTCTGTTTACAGCATTTTATTCGATATAGGAATTTACTGGAGATCCTTGCCCTTCAATACCTTATTGATGAAACATCTTTTATGTGCTACCGCAAGTGAGGAATGGGAGATGCTGAATGCGCCCGAAACAATGAGTAAAAAAGAAATGGTCCTACGCCTGAATGCGCTGAACTAAGTATCTTTCCCCCATGGATTTACAACTGAAAAAACGAACCTTCTGCGTTGGTGGTGCCACTAGCGGATTGGGCCGTGCCGTAGCCGAACGCCTGTTGGCGGAGGGTGCGCATGTAATTGGTGTTGCCCGTGGCCGGGATAAGCTTGACGCCATGGCCGCCGAACTTGGCGAAGCTTTCACACCTTATGCTGCAGACTTAACCGATGGCACCGCCGTCCGGGTACTCGGTGAGCACTTGGTGGAGCAAAAAATTGATGGATGTGTACTTAATGCAGGCGGCCCGCGAACGGGTAGGGTAGAAGAATTGGATATGGAGGACTGGGACCAGGCCTATGCCGGGACCCTACGCTGGAAGATTCAATTGACCAATGCACTTTTGCCAATGCTGAAGGCCAATGGTTCGGGCCGCTTATTGTTCCTTGAAAGTGTATCGATTAAGCAACCCATCGATAATCTGGTACTGAGTAATGCGATGCGCGCCGCAGTTGCGGGCTACGTCAAAACCCTGAGCCGGGAAGTCGGTGTGGATGGCCTTACCGCAAACATCCTCGCGCCGGGCTACCATGCAACACCTCGTATCACTACTGTGCTGGAGAAATCGTCCGAAATCCAGGGGATTAGTCTGGCGGAAACGGAAGCTGGCTTCACGGCAGAGACTTCAATGAAAAAGCTGGGGGATCCTACAGATTTTGCGGGCATGGCAGCTTTCTTACTGTCGCCGCTGGCGAATTACATCACCGGCCAAACCATCACCGTTGACGGTGGCTTGGTCAGACACATCACTGGCTAATGACCTATTTCGTAAACAAAGAACAAGACCTGCCGGTGCAGGAAGTTTTTCCTGGTATCCTGGGCCGCTTGGTGCATACCGAACTGACCACCATTGCTGATTTTAGTATTGCCGCTGGTACCGAATTACCCACGCACCATCACCCGCACGAACAAACGTCTACCATTCTCTCCGGGGAATTTCTGTTTGTGGTTGGAACGGAAGAACGCCTTTTGAAAGCAGGAGATATTGCCGTTATTCCCGGGAATGTGCCGCACAGCGGCAAAGCCCTGACCGACTGTCGGATCATTGATGTATTTGCGCCCGTTAGGGAAGATTACCGAGTGTAGTATGCTGACTGTACAAGCCCTTGGGGCACTCCCAAAGTCAAAATTTTTGCTGCATAATGACACTCGGGTCGTACTGTTCCCAGAGGCGAGCATACTTCCGTTATTTCTGGTTGATGCAGCCTTGTTTTTTTCGGGCGCGGACGCAGGTGCAAAGGAATTGTTGAAGCGCAGTGGCCGGCCTGTTATCGACTTCACCAAAGAGCCATTCGATCCCACCCTCCTGTACACAGACTATCTCTCTCGTCTGAGGGAGCTACCCCGAACAAACTATCAACCCATCGACTGCAATTTCTACGATAACTTCGAAGCCGCCATCGTTACCCGGCGAATCGTTGAACTGGTCTACCTCGATCCCTTCGGTAAAGAAACGACTGCAGCGATCAGGCTCAAAGACCTGAAAACGAAGTTGACCGAAGAATTCGTCCAACTGGAATCCGGTGAATGGCTGCGATTAGACCGGATCGTGAGCGTTGATGGCGAAGCGGCTGGAGCTAGTTGTAACTTTTAATATGAGCAGTAAACGATCGCCACGGAACAACCTGGATATGGTTTGTAGAATAAATTACACTGGCCTAAGTCGTCAGACCAACTTTTATTCGGCTACGCCAGGCTAAAAGAATTGGTCGGACGACCGCTCCAGGCCATTGTTCGCCATCTGGCGGATCGTTTTTACCTAATGCCGTCGGTAAAAATTCCGTCCAACGGCTTTTAATTTTGCAGCTAGTGCTTTGTCAGGTCGATTCTGTCGCATTAAATGCTGGTGAATTTTGCCTGCGGGCAAGGCGCTTGAACCGGAGTTTAGCCGTAGCTAAATGAGGATTTAAGCAACGCAGCCAGCGGGTAAAAGACGCCGCAGTTAATGTGACAAGATCGGCTTGACAGAGCACTAGGTGCAATTTGTTATCCACACCTAAATATGGGGCTTTGGAAGAGTTTACAAATTTATCTCTATTTTGCTCTCCAAACCTCCACCAATGAGAAACCGCATCCTGTATTCTTTGCTCCTTAGTCTTCTTTTTTGCACCAGCGTCCGCGCCCAAAAGAGCCTGAAGGCCGAAGCCCGTTCCGCCGTCGGGGCACAGTATGATCAACTTACCGACCTAAGTGACCGGATCTGGTCTTTCGAAGAAATAGCTTTCCAGGAAGCTCAATCAGCCGATGCCTTAAAGGAATATGCTAAAGCGAACGGCTTCCGGATCACGGAGAACATTGGCGAAATACCGACGGCCTTTACGGCAGAATTTGGCTCCGGAAAACCCGTCATTGGTATTCTGGGAGAATTTGATGCTTTGCCCGGGCTCAGCCAGGAGACGGTCCCGCACAAACAGCCCCGTAATGAGGGCGGAGCCGGCCATGGCTGTGGGCACAACCTGTTCGGTACGGCCAGTCTGGGCGCAGCTACCGCGATCAAAAGAATGATCGAGGACGGGAAGCTGAAAGGAACCATCCGGTTCTATGGTACTCCCGCAGAAGAAAAGTATTTCGGTAAGCTATGGATGATCCGCGCCGGTGCTTTTGACGACGTAGACATTGTGATGGATTGGCACCCCTCCTCCGAGACCAAAGCCGGCGTACAAACCGGCCTCTCTCTGGTTGATTTTGTCGTTGAATTTCGTGGGCAAGCAGCCCACGCTGCCGGCGACCCCTGGAATGGTCGCGATGCTTCCGATGGCCTCGAACTCTACGCTTCCGGCATCAATTACTACCGCGAGCACGTCAAGCCCAGTGTCCGTATCCACTACGATATCCAGCAAGCTGGCGACGTGGTTAACGTCGTCCCCGATTACGCTCGTATCTGGACGCGCGTTCGTGACGGCAACAACCAAGGTGTACAAGTCGTCTATGATCAGGTCAGACGCATCGCCGAAGGCGCTGCCATGATGGCCAACGTGGAATATGAGATCACCCTGATTTCCGGCATTCACGAAGTACTTGTCAACCGAACTGGCGCAGAGGCACTACAACGCAACCTTGAGTCCATGGGGCCAATTGAGTATACGGAAGAGGAGCAAGCCTTTGCCCGTAAAATTCAAGCGGCCGTCAATAAGCCGGAAATCGGCATCAAGAGCGTCATTGAGCCGCTGGAAGAAACTTTGTCTGTCCCCGCTGGCGGATCTACGGACGTGGGAGACGTCAGCTACGTCGTTCCCGTCATCCGCCTTCGCGCCACCACTGCACCAAGTGGTACTCCCTGGCACAGCTGGGCAGTGGTTGCTTGCGGCGGCATGAGCATTGGCCACAAAGGCATGCGCTACGCTGCTGAGGCAATGACGATGACCATGGTTGATCTGTTCACTGACGAAGCTTTACGGGAAGATATCAAAGCTGAATTCAAAGAAGATCTGGGAGATTACCAGTATAAGGCGATGGTGCCAGCGGGTCCTCCTCCGGTGGGCAGTAAGTTCTAGAAATGCTATTACCTTCATTTTACGGACCTTCCTAGACAGGTACTCCTTTACCAAGGACATCTGCGCGGCTACTTTGTCGAAATAAGAGACTGATTAGTAGAAAAGTAAAGGTATAAAGAATTGGTTTTAGGCTTATTGAGCCTAAAATACCGTGGACCTGTTCAACCGTAAGAAAAAGCGCCAACAGCGGCTGCTAGCTGCCTGGGGTAAGCGAAAGCCATTTCATGCTAACCAGTATTTTGAGGAGCAACTTTTCTTACAAAAGTCTTATGATTTTGCCATCGATCAACAGACGGCAGAAGACCTGGACTTTGATCGGCTGTTTAATTTTGTGGACCGTACCTCCTCCGTTATCGGGCAGCAATGCTTGTACGAACGATTGCGTAAAGGAAACAGTAGCCAGCAGGAACGGGAAGCGTTAGAAGCCGCTACTCAATACTATGACAAGGTTGATAAAGGACCCATCCTGCAAGCGTTGGCGCACTTCCGGCAAGACAAAGATTACATATACCCGACGATGTTCTTCGGTGAAGTGCCCGAAGTAACCAAATATCGTGGGCTTATCCGCGTGCTGCAGTTAGTGGCTTTTGCCTGCTTGCTCTTCGGGTTTACTTTTCCCGTGTTGTGGATCGTATTTGTCCCGTTCATGGCCATCAATCTGTACATTCATTACCGGATAAAGCAGCAAATGGGCCTGTTCTCTGATGTGTTTTCCCGCTTAAGCATGCTCTATGCAGTTGGCCGGGACCTGTTGCCGATAAGTCATCATCAGGCAGGGAATAGGGCGACCGCCTTGCGTTCCAAAACAGCACAACTGGAAAAGTACGTTCGTAGCATAAAGTTTCTGAGTGTAGACGAGCGAATGGCAAAAACCGAAGGGGCAAATGTGATGGCTTACGTGATGGAGGTGGTCAAATTTGCGACTCTACTGGATGTATCGATTTATTATGCCCTACTGGCCAGCTTGCCAGAAATACGGGAAGCTGCAGAAGGCATTTATTATGCCGTTGGAGAAGTAGACGTGGCACTGTCCGTCCTGGCCTTGCGTGGTAGCCTGGCGTATTACGCCAAGCCGGACTTATCAGGTAAAAACCACCTGCGCGTCTCTGGCGTTTATCACCCACTCATTGATGAGCCGGTAGCGAATGATCTGGAGATGAACACCAGTGGAATGCTGGTGACGGGGTCTAATATGTCCGGCAAATCAACTTTTATTAAGACGTTGAACATCAACGCGATCTGTGCACAGACGCTGAATACGGCTTTTGCGCATGATTATGCCTCCAGGAGCTGGCGTGTCGCCAGCTCCATGAATACTAGCGACCAGCTTGCCGAAGGCAGTAGTTATTACTTGCAAGAAGTAGAACGGATAAAAAACCTACTCCACTTTTCCGAGGATACAACGACACCCTATCTCATTACCATTGATGAGGTATTCCGTGGGACCAACACGCTGGAGCGAGTGAGTAGCGCCAAGGCGGTACTGGATTATCTGGCAAAAGGAGATAGCTTGATATTGGTGTCCACGCATGATCTGGAACTGGCCGATATGCTGACAGAGCGGTATGGTTTGTACTACTTTCAGGAAGCAGTAGTTGACGAAGCCTTGTCCTTCGACTATAAACTGAAACCCGGTATTATGACAGAACGCAATGCCATCAGTATTCTTGAAATTGCGGGATATCCCGCTGAGGTAGTTGCAGAAGCTAGGCGGGTGGCTGCGGAGTATTAGGAGGTTCATCAAATTGTGATTATCATACTGGTGTTTAATCACCTCTCTATCTGAAAACACATGAACTATGTTCATAGCTTCCCGAAATAAGTATTGGCTGCTGTTGCTTCTTCCGCTGTTTGCCTTAACCAGCTGTGGGCCTTCTCCGGACAACCTGGATTCCCCGGAAACAATAATGGAGCAGCCCAATGTACTGATCATCCTGGCGGATGATGCAGGGTGGGGGGACTTCGGTTTTATGGGGGCCGATGATTTGCAAACCCCTAATCTTGATCAATTAGCGGCTTCTGGTACTGTTTTTACCCAGGCCTATGTTTCTGCCAGCGTCTGTAGCCCAAGCCGAGCAGGCCTGCTTACCGGCCGCTATCAACAGCGATTCGGGCATGAGTGTAACCTGGAGCCGAATCAGGCCCTTGCTTTTGATTCAAGCCAGGTGAGCATCGCTGAAGCGTTGCAGGAACACAACTATCACACGTCCA
This sequence comes from Lewinella sp., assembly GCA_045110355.1. GTDB lineage: Bacteria > Bacteroidota > Bacteroidia > Chitinophagales > Saprospiraceae > Neolewinella. The sequence goes on from JBGCFZ010000429.1 coordinate 6,836, forward strand.
TCTTCGGGAAATGGCACCTTGGCGAAATGGCACACCAGCATCCACTAAGTAATGGCTTCAATCATTTCTATGGCTTCCTTGCCGGAGGCAGAAGCTACTTTCCTTCGGAAAAACTAGATCAGGAAGGGAATCCCCGGGCCATTCTTGAAGACCATACGCATCGAACGTTCGAAGGATACCTGACGGATGAATTAGGGAATAAAGCAGCCAATTACATCAAACGGAGGGCTAAGACCAATCAGCCATTTTTCACTTACCTCTCCTTCAATGCACCACATACGCCTATGGAGGCCACAGAAACTGATCTGGCTCGCTTCCCCAACCATGATCGGCCCGTATATGCCGCTATGGTATACGCAATGGACCGGGCCATCGGTCGGGTGATGCAGTCCCTACGGGAGACGGGGGCTTATGAGAACACCCTGGTCTTTTTTCTTAGCGATAATGGCGGGGCGTTTAATAACAACAGCTCCGTCGGGCCACTGAAAGGCTGGAAGGGAAATCAGTTTGAGGGAGGTATTCGGGTACCATTTTTGGTGAGTTGGCCAGGGCACCTGCCGGCAGGAAATAAACATACCGGCATGATCTCTTCTCTGGACATCTTTGCCACAGCCCTTGATGCTGCCGGCGGACAGGAAATGTCCGCATTGGATGGCGTTAGTTTACTGCCACTACTGGAAGGAGATGACCGTTCGCTTGATGCGCACAGTACGCTCTTCTGGCGTAAAGACGAGATGGCGACTGTCCGGCATGGAAACCATAAATTGATCTACCTGGAAGAGTTTGGTTCATCGGTTTATGGACGTTCCGAAGATGGGATGCTTGATGAAGAGAATAATCTTTTGACCGCTGGAATCGATCAGCTTCATGACAGCCTGCGGCTGGCACTGGACAACTGGGAAGCCGAACTGGTGAAACCGATATGGATCGAACCAAAACCCTGGAATGAAGTAACCGGGCATATCTACAAACGCTTACTCCGCAACGAGCCGGTGTTATATAAAAGCCCTGGACAGGTCCATTGATTTAGCTGCATCCATGCTGGAATAGGCGCGGCCGCAGGTGCAGGGCGGGTTGGTAGCAAACCTGCAATTGGCTAGGCACTCTTATCCAACTTACCCTGCACCTGCGGCTGCGCCCTAAAATACTTGGTCCGTTTACTCCACCAATACCTCATCGACGAACAGCCAGCAGGGTTCCCCCGGTGCCGGGTGCCATGCTGGGTTTACGTTCTGGCTCTTGATGTCGATCCGAATATAGCGGGCCATTGTTGGCGTTGATCGAAGCAAGTGGTTGTGTACCAAAACGTCCGTAGGGCCATCCGCCACGGGAATCTGCTTTTTCTGAAAGGGGACATACTTTTTGCCATCTTTAGAAATGGAAACCTTGATGGAGCGGGGTAGATGAATGTAGGCGTTATGATCCGCGAGCGTACCCACCGTGACGACACTGATTTCTTCCACTTGCCCAAGGTCTGCGGTCAGGCTAAGGTCGTCACCCAAATAGCCCAGCCAACGACCATCGCCAAAGGAACTGCCGCCTTTCTTTAAGTCTTTCAGCGTAGCCACGCCCTCCGCAGTATAGTTTTCATGCGGCTCAACACTGGCACGTAGGCGCTCGATTTCGTACCGCGATTTGACGAAGGTGCTGGCAACTGGTTCGCTATCCGTCCAGCCCGATAGGGATAAAATAGCCTTCACTTCCGTAGTGGCGAATACATAGAAGGGGGCGTTGTAAACCGGAGCGTTTTCGTTGGGCAAACTCCCATCGGTGGTGTACTTAATTGTTGCCTTGGGGGCCTTCGTATCCAACTCAATAAGCAGTGAATCGGTAAAGAGGTCTTGCTCCGCAATGATGAGCGGCGGCACCAACTGCGGGTTGCCAAACTGGGCAAAGTCCACCCCGACAACAATCTCTAATTCAGGATGACGAGCCCGCCATTCTTTTAGCCCTGAATTCGCCGCCGGAGTTTCCCAGAGGTACACTTTTTTAAGACTTTCCAGCTCGGTAAGAATAGGTAATACGGTGCTATCAACCTGCGTACCGTAAAGATTGAGGCTGCTGAGATAGGGTAGTGCTTTCAGCGGTGCGATGGCCTGGCTACTGATGTTGCAATTACTGAGATTGATGGTGGTTAAATTCTCAAACCGACTGAAGTTTTTGAGGTCCGCATCCGTCAAAGACGAATTCGAAACATCGATGGATTGAATGGCCGGGGCAATCTTTCGCAGCCGCCTTAGGTGATCGGTATTAAAGCTGTCCGGGTTTTGCAGGCGTACGGAGACCCAGGAATCGTCCAGAGATTGTAACGACGCGATGATGCCGTACTGCTCCAGTTCCGCCAGTTGGCGAAGGGTAGGTCTTTCCGGTTGTGGATGCTGTGCAGCTTGCAGCGCTTCGAGGTAATCATCCACTTCGGCGGTCGTCCGCAGGTCTTTGACCTGGTGATTGTAATCCTGCATGTTCTCTACCCACCAGGCCAGGAAGTTGCGCTCTTCATTGGTCAGCTGCAGCTTGCCTGGGGGAGGCATGTGTTGTTCGTCTTCTTTAGGCAAGAAGACCCTGCTGATTAGTGGGCTCTTTTCAATCGAACCAGCCAGCAATATTGCTCCGTTTTCACCACCAGCCTGCCAACCGGCTAAGTTGTGCAGCAACAATTCTCCTTTGGTTTTTTGTGGGTTGTGACAGCTTACACACTTTCGATCAACGATGGGTTGGACCAAATCATCGAAGAGGTGAGCTTCTTCGATATTATCGGGCAGCACGACTGCTTCAGCCTTGGCGGGAACGGTCAGAAAGCCTTCTCCATGCGTCAGTGATCCTCCGTAATGA
>JBGCFZ010000430.1:0-3913 GCA_045110355.1 Lewinella sp.
GCTGCAAATTGATCCCGCTGGCGATGTAATGAACCGCCTGGTCTGGCTCGGCCTCTTCCGCAAGAAAAAAATTAAATTACGCGACGCCACCCCTGCGCTTATACTGGAGAATCTTCTGCTCGACAAGTGGAAATTGTCTTCCACCGACAAGGACCTCATCGTAATGCAGCACCAGATAGACTACGAACTGGACGGAAAGACCTTCCGGGACATCAGCAACCTTACCATGAAGGGACAGGATGCAACGGATACCGCGATGGCCCGCTTAGTTGGCCTGCCGATGGGCATCTTCGTCCGTCTGATCAGCCAGGGAAAAATTCAGGCGACCGGTGTTCACATCCCCACAATGAAGGAAGTCTACGAGCCCGTACTGGAAGAAATGAAGACCTTTGGTATGGAACTCACACATTATACGGAAGAGATTTAGTTCTCAAGACACAGAATTCAGTTTTTAGGGATCAGGATATAGGGATCAGGTTTCAGAGAGCAAGGATGATTGTTAAACCAATATCTTTGCAATTCAATTAGCTGTTGATCACTGAAGGCTGCGTCCTGAAAACTAAATCCTGAAACCTGAATACTGACTCCTCCCTAATCCGCGCTGGCCAGTTTGCCCAGGCCGCCCGCCAGGGTGCGATCATCCTGGTGGCCCTGGCCTTGCCCCGTCTTGGGGTTGAGCGGGAGCTTATTGGAGAATGGGAAGGTTTGCTCTACGTCGGGTACATTCTTGGTTTCGGCTGGTTGACGGGCTTGCTGCAAGGCTACCTCGTTCGCATCAGGCTGACCAAGCCAACTGAAGCGGCGCTTTTTTCCCGCCTGGCCATCGTTGGTGTTGCCGTATTCTCCGGCCTACTACTGGCCATTGCAGCAGGGTTCCACACCCCATTATTCCGCCTTCTCCGATTGGGGGATGCACCGACGGGCTGGTGGTATTTCTTCCTTTTCCTGCTCACCCAGTGGCCCGGGCTTTTCTTCGAACAAGTACTGACGGTCCGCGGCAAAGCACTTCCCCTGATGATCTTCGGCGGACTCTCCGCCATAGGTTTCGTACTTGCCCTGTTGCTTCCGCTTTACCACGGTGCAGGGCTGGCGCATGCGCTGTTCATCTTAGCCATATTTGCTGCCGTGAAAGGCCTGGTAATCCTTGCCTGGGTTGCCGTCGACCATCTCCGAAAGCCCCCTCCGAACGAGCGAAGCGAGCATCCTCGTGCGGCAGCCTATCAATCTACCAAGGCCGCAGGCCGTCTATCAATCTATCAATCTACCCTGAGCCGCTGGCTCAGCGTTTCCTGGCCCCTAATCACCTACGCCACCGTAGGTGCACTGGTCACCGCATTCGATCCCTGGTTCGTCAATTACTGGTACGAGGGAGACGAATCCATCTTCGCCACCTTCCGCTACGGCGCACGCGAATTACCCTTACTCGCGGCCATCACCAATGGCGCCATGGTGGTCGTATTGCCCCGGCTGACCGAAGACACCTCCGCCGGCCTCGACTTGCTAAAGGCAAGTTCCCGTCGCCTCTTTCACTGGATTTTCGGCGGGGCTATCTTTCTCATGGTTACTTCCCCCTGGTGGTGGACGGTAGTGTTTACGGAATTATTTGCGGATAGTTTACCACTTTTTCAAGCCTACTTGTTCGTTGTTGTCAGCAGGTTATTGTTTCCCGTTCCGGTACTCACGGCCCTGGGGCATACCCGGTTATTGATGGCGTTCGGTTTTCTGGAGCTGGTCATTAATGTCGTACTCAGCATCCTGCTTGCACCATACTTCGGCCTCATGGGCATCATCTGGGCCACGGTCATTGCCTACCTGGTCGATAAACTTTGCCTTATGGCCTACCTCAAATATCGAACGGGAATAGCTTCAGCCAGATACACGGATTATCGGTGGCTAGGTGCGTATGTAGGGGTGTTAGTACTTGCGTATTTTTTGGTACGATAGGGCTTTTTTGGCGCGGCCGCAGGTGCAATAAAAGGTAAATGGAGCAGTATTATGCCCAATCCACCACTGACTTCCAACCAAGAATACACCTCCCTACTCACTCGTATTGGCGACCGTTACCAAACCGGTCGAGCCGCGGCCGTCACATCTATTAACCGTGAACTACTACTGGCTTACTGGGACATTGGGCGGTACATCGTGGAGTTTGAGCAAGAGGGCAACCATCGCGCTGACTATGGCACAAGGCTGCTTCGACAACTTTCTAGGGACCTTCGAAGTATGCACGGGTCAGGATTTAGTCATTCTAACCTCGCTATGATGCGTAAGATCTATTCAGTATATCCAATTTCCCAGACACTGTCTGGAAAATTGGGATGGTCGCATTACGTAGAACTTCTAGTCATCAAAAACGACACCGAACGCTCCTTCTACGAACAACAATGCATCAATGAACGATGGAGTGTTCGAGAGTTAAAACGCCAGAAAGAAACCTCCTTATATCATCGTTTAGCCGCTTCCAAGTCCAAAGAAGAAATCTTGGAATTAGCCAAAAAAGGCCGTCATATTGCCCGCCCTGAAGACCTGCTGAGAGAGCCTTACATTTTCGAATTCCTACAACTACCGGTAAATCACGGCCTGCGGGAAACAGCACTCGAACAACGCTTGGTCGATCACCTTCAGGCCTTTATGCTTGAGCTTGGTCGGGGGTTCGCTTTCGTAGGTAGACAAAAACGCATCACTGTAGGTAACGAGCACCACTACGTTGATCTAATATTCTACCACTACATCCTCAAATGCTTTGTTTTGATTGATTTAAAAGTCGTTCAACGACTAAGCAAACCCATTAAACCCAGTAACGTCCATCCCCGTAATCAGCAGGTGAATGTCGTGCGTCCCCTCGTAGGTGATCACGGATTCCAGGTTGGCCATGTGGCGCATGATCGGGTATTCGTCGGTAATGCCCATACCGCCGTGGATCTGGCGCGCTTCGCGCGCCACCTCCAGCGCCATATTTACGTTATTGCGTTTCCCCATGCTGATTTGGGCGGGGGTAGCTTCTCCCCGGTTAGCCAGCGTACCAAGCCGCCAGGCAAGGAGTTGGGCCTTAGATATTTCGGTAATCATTTCCGCCAGTTTCTTTTGCGTCAGCTGGAACTGACCGATCGGCTTACCGAACTGGGTCCGTTCCTGGCTATACCGCAGGGCAGAGTCGTAGCAATCCAGCGCTGCACCGATGGCCCCCCAGGCAATACCGTAGCGCGCTTTGCTCAGACAGCTGAGCGGGCCGCGCAGGCTCTTGATGTCGGGAAATACATTTTCCTTAGGCACCTTCACGTTGTCGAACACCAGTTCTCCGGTCACGGAAGCTCGTAGGCTCCACTTCCCCTTGATCTCAGGAGCGCTGAAACCTTCCCACTGGGATTCGACGACCATGCCACGAATCTTGTTGTCTTCGTCACGCGCCCACACCACTGCAACATCCGCTACCGGGCTGTTCGTGATCCACATCTTCGCGCCGTTGAGGATGTAGTGGTCTCCCGCATCCTTAATATTGGTAGTCATACTGCCTGGATCAGACCCCGAATCGGGTTCGGTAAGGCCAAAGCACCCGATGTACTCCCCGGCGCCAAGTTTGGGCAGGTACTTCATCTTTTGCTCCTCGGTGGCATACTTATAGATCGGGTACATCACCAGACTCCCCTGTACGGAAGCCATGGAACGAAGTCCGGAGTCACAACGCTCCAACTCCTGCATGATGATGCCGTAGGCAATCTCATCCATTCCGCCGCCGCCGTACTCAACGGGAAGGCTGGGGCCGAAGGCCCCAATTTCGGCCAGGCCTTTAAACAGGTGCGTGGGGCAAACCCCGCGCATGGCGGCATCGTCAATGATCGGGCTTACCTCTGCTTTCACCCAGTCGCGGACGGCGTCTCGCGCCATCTTGTGCTCGTCCGTCAGCAAGTCATCC
>JBGCFZ010000431.1:0-12526 GCA_045110355.1 Lewinella sp.
TGGTTAAAGGTCGCGCTTCTTTCCCAAGTGTATTTGATGGCAACGGAAATTGGCATCACGTGTAGTTCCAGGCCTTCCGCATTAAGTAGGAAGTTGGAAGCATTCAGGTCCCGGCGGATATTGAACTCATCTTTGTTCCAAAACATACCGTCAAAGTCGTAGCGGAACCCAAGAGTGTAAGCCACGATCTTACTTTTGATGGAAGGCTCCAGGGCGATGGCTGAGGCCAGGTTGGTAGGTGCGCCGATGCACATGACGGCTAATTTTTCGCCATCAGGTGTTTCGCGGGCTTGCTCGATGATGAACTGAGCGGCCGGGCTGTCGCGTGCATCATAATCTCCCCAGGGTTTACCCATGATGATGTCGGCACCCAATGGGTGCGGCAAGTCGAGGCGGCCAGCGATCCGTAACAGGTCTTCGTTTAGTTTTTGACTCTGGTACACCGTGCTGTCTCCGCTCCAGACATGAAACCACTGGGCGGAATTGAGACCGAGCAGATCAATCGTTTCGTCAGGCAGCACGTAGGCGATGGCAAAGAGGTCATCTATTTCGTTGGCCGTGTCTGAGTCTAGGATCAGGCGGATGGGCTTCTCCAACGGCCATTCATGACGTGCGGGCGCTGCCAAATCTGCCTCGTTGACTCCCTGACTACTTGACTCCCTGACTGGTTGACTTTTTTTGGCGCGGTCGCAGGTGCAAAGAAGGGACAACAGAAGCAGGGGGAAGAAGCTGCGCATTAGGCTGGAATTTGACGGAATTTACTGATTTGCGCGCAAACTCCTGTTAAGAAACCCCGGAGGGGTTGAATCTTAACTGCCCTGGGTGAGGCGGTACGCCGAAACCCGGGGTAAGGTATGGGCAGAGGGCTCGGCGGCGCGTAGCGCCGCAGTGATCACACCCCAATCGTGAGCCCCGGGTAAAAAAGCCCGCTTTGCAGACTTTCACCCGGGGCAATTAACATTAGACCCCATCCGGGGTCATCCTCTTCCAGCATTACTTAAGGGTATTCAAGGGGGACAATCTCTTCTTTCGTGAGGTTTAAAGGCTTTCGCTTTTTATCAAATACTATTCCAACCTAATCCAATCCAACTCCAACCGAAAGTCCTCTTCCTCTTTATTACCAATCAGAATGGCCACCTCAGAGAGCATTTCCGCCGGATAATCCGGCAAGTCAAGTACACGGCCTCGGAATTGGGGCTTCATCGTCTTCAGGTCAAGCGTGATTTCTTGCCAATCGCCCGTAGTTTCAAAATAGGTGACGTAGCTGTATCGGTCGTAGTCGCTCGTCTTGGTCCGAAACTGATAGCGTGAGCCATCTCCTTTTACGCGTAGTTTAACTTTGGTCAGCCCTTCAATGCGCAACGTCGGCATCCGGTAGCGAAGGGAGGAAAAACCTCCGTTGTTCTTCAGGGAGACGTACCCGGTGTATTCTCCATGGCCGGAATCATTGAGCTTAAAGTTACCGTCTGACCGGCCACCCATTACCGTGTCGTCTACGGTACGCCAATTTGAAATATCCGAATCAGGGGTAAAATCAAAAAGTGTCATTGGGGTAGATTGGGTAAGGAACAAAATGGTGATTAGGAGAAACATACTGGCCTAACGGGATTCAACCGTACTGGTTGCAAAAAAGCGCTCCGCCAAATTTACAATAGATGTTTAGATGGCCATTTATGGCTTGTTTAACCTTTTTTAGGCCTCTTTTGCAGGTAGTTAACGGTTCTGCCAGCAGTATGACCTAGTGCAGTGTAAACTAAGTTTTCACATGCAGGGGCCGGGCTTGCCCCGGCGCTCTGCGTATGGAAGAATCGTGTTTTTCGTTCGCTCAGCGAACGAAAAGGAGCGTTTGATGGGGCTGCCGATACGGGTGGAGGCAAGCCCCTCCCGTACGGAGAAATGCCATAAAACTTAGTTTACAAAGTGCTGGATATTTGCTTTCTACAAATCCCCTCTTTTCCGTACCTTCCTCCCTTCAATGTTTTTGTTTTGTTATTGTCAGTAAGCAGTTGGTACTAAAGCCTGGGGGAGGCAGCGTTCTTATGGAGCGTGCCTGCTATTTGCCAACCTTCCCTGCACCTGCGTCCGCGCCGTATTTTTAAGTCTTTCCCAGTTATGAACATGTTTTTCCGAATCTTATCCCTTGCGCTGGCCATAATGACTGGCTTTACTGCCCATGCCCAACGGGCGTACAAGGGAGATCTGTCTACCCACACCGCCTCCGAAAAAGCCTGGGTCGACTCCGTCTTCCAGACCATGGACCTCGACCGGCAAATCGGTCAGCTCATTATGCTGCGGGCACACTCTGATCGGGGGGCAGACCACATCGCCCACGTAAAGGCCGAAATAAAAAAATACCACGTAGGTGGCCTGTGTTTCTTCCAGGGTACGCCCGAAAAACAATTGCAGCTGACCAACGAGTACCAGCGCCTTTCCGGCCTGCCCCTGATGGTGAGTATGGACGCCGAATGGGGCCTGGGAATGCGCCTGCCCAAACAAACGATCAGCTTTCCTAAGCAACTCGCACTCGGGGCCATCCGCAACAACCAATTGATCTATGACATGGGGGCAGAGATTGCCCGCGAAATGCACCGCCTTGGTGTCAACGTCAGTTTTAGCCCGGTGCTCGACGTGAACAACAACCCCAATAACCCCGTCATCAACACCCGTAGCTTCGGCGAAGACCGCTACAACGTGACCATGAAAGGCTACCAATACATGCGCGGCCTGCAGGAGAACGGCATCTTAGCCAGCGCTAAACATTTCCCCGGCCATGGAGATACGGGGACCGACAGCCACTACAACCTGCCCGTCATTTCACACGGCCGAGCCCGCCTCGACAGCCTGGAGCTGTATCCGTTTCAGGCCCTTATCCGCTACGGCATCGGCTCCATTATGGCGGCGCATCTGCAAATTCCTGCCTTGGACGATCGCCAAAACCGCCCATCCAGCCTCAGCAAACCCATCGTGTATGACCTGCTCCGCCAGGAGATGGGCTTCACCGGCCTGGTCTTTACCGATGGCCTGGAGATGAAAGGCGTAACCAACCACTACGGCAACGGTGAGGTGGAAGCCGAGGCCATCGCCGCCGGCTCCGATATCCTGCTGCTGCCCGAAAGTACTCCAGACGCCGTCAGGGCCATCAAAAACTACATGGAGTCGGGTAAGATCAGTGCTGCTGACATCGAACGCAAAGTGCGCCGTATTCTCTTAAGCAAATACCGACTAGGGCTGACCAAAGCCAGCTTTCCCGCTGCCGAAAACCTACGCGGGGAGTTGAACAGCCCGGAAGCTTACGCACTAAAGCAAACCCTGTTTGAAAATGCGATGACCCTGGTGCGCGACAGCGAACGGCTGGTGCCCATCAAAGCACTGGACCGCGGAAAGGTAGTCACCATACACGTTGGGCTCAAGGCGCCAACGGCCTTCAGCCGGCGGGTGGATGATTACACCAAAGCCGTCCACCTGAATACCTCCTATAAAGTAAGTAAGGCGGATCGGCAGCGGATGGTTGACGGCGTCAATGCTGAAGACAAGGTAGTCGTGGCGCTGTACTCCGATGGTAGCCGCTTCCTGGAGAAGGTGCCGATCGGCCCCGAAACACTTGGTTTGTTAAGGGCCCTGGACGCTAAGGCCGAACTAATCATCACCGTTTTTGGCAATCCTTACAGCCTGAGCGCGCTCGATGGTTTTGGCACGATACTGATGGCTTACAGCCGGGACGACTCGGCGCAGGATGCTGCTGCCCAGGCGCTCTTCGGGGCCAATAAAATTAGCGGTCGCTTACCGATTACTGCGAGTCCTTCTGCCGCCTTTAACGCCGGCCTGGAAACTGCCGCCAACTTCCGGATGGGCTACGCCGAACCCGAAGCCGTAGGGATTGACGGCAATAAGCTGGCCGCGAAAGTCAATGTGCTGGCCCGGGAAGCTATGCGCAAAAAAGCCACGCCAGGAATGGTTGTGCTGGTGGCGCGCAACGGTAAGATCGTTTATGAAAAGGGCTTTGGGCATCATACCTACAATAAGGCCAGGGCGGTCCATCCAAGTGACCTTTATGACCTGGCCAGCCTCACCAAGGTGACCGCCACCACCCTGTGCATCATGAAACTTGTCGACGAGGGTAAACTCAACCTTGATGTCCCGATAAGTAACTACCTGCCGGGGCTTGAGGGGACCGCCGTTGAATTTCTCACCCTGCGACCCATGCTGGCCCATCGGGCGGGGCTGCGCAGCTGGATTCCTTTCTATGTTGAAACCCTTAATGCTCAGGGTAAAGCCAGTTCGCAGTATTACCGCAATCAGCGAACGGGAGACTTTGTGGTGCCAGTTACCGAGAAGATGTTTATGCACAAGGTGTACCTTGATTCGATGTGGCATAAGTTGTATACCAATGAGCTGCCCAACGAGGGGCAGTACCGGTACAGCGACCTGGGGTTTTACATTGCGGCTAAACTCATCGACGAGGTTTCGGGCTTAACGGTAGATGAATTTGCCGCCCGCAATTTCTACCGCCCGATGGGGCTGGAAACGCTGACGTATCATCCGCTGCGTAAGTTCAGTAAAAGCCGGATTCCGCCATCGGAGAACGATACGTATTTCCGCAATCAGCGTATACAGGGGACGGTCCACGATATGGGGGCCGCCATGCTGGGCGGCGTGAGTGGGCACGCGGGCCTTTTCGGCTCTGCGCGAGACGTGGCAACAGTTTTTCAGATGCTGTTGCAGGAGGGCAACTATGGTGGTCGGCAGTACCTCCGGCCCGAAACCGTCCGGCTGTTTACCAGCCGCTACAGTGGCGAAACCCGCCGCGGCCTTGGGTTTGATATGAAACAACTCAACGAAAACCGGAAGATGAACCTATCTCCGTTTTCCAGCGAGCGGGCCTTTGGCCACCTCGGCTTTACGGGTATTGCGGCCTGGGCAGATCCCGTAGAGGATCTTGTTTTTGTTGTGCTTAGTAACCGGACTTACCCCAGTATGAACAACAACCTTTTTGGCCGGCTAGACACCCGGCTACGGCTGCATTCGGCTTGCTATGAGTCGATACTGAAGGGGAAATCGTTTGAGGTAGGGGGATATGGGTTTAGCAAGGAGCCTTAGGTTGGTCTTTTTAAGCGCTTACCTCTATGTACAATCAACTAAAAAAACTGGCCAAAAACCTCCTCCCTGCCTCGCTGCTCAAAGCCAACGAAGCCCGGTTACGTAGCCTGGTGGCCTTACGCTATGCGGGGCGTACCCACCGGTGCAACGTCTGTGGAGCCGGCCTTTCGACCTTCGTGAAACTGGAGCGGGGAGACCTGCTTTGCCCGCGTTGCGGTAGCCTGCCGCGTAGTCGGCGACTGTGGCACATCCTGAGCGAGGAGATGGAGGTAAGTGGGCTGAGGGTGCTTCACTTTAGTCCGCCAAAGAGCGTAGCCGAAAAGCTGAGGGCTTCCCCCCTGGCAGAGTACGTGACGACAGATTTTGAGGGTGAATTCGCAGCAGATAAATCCTATGATATTACCGCCATCGAGGAGCCTGATGGCCGGTTCGACCTGATCATTTGCTACCACGTATTGGAGCATATTACGGACGATGCCACCGCGATGCGGGAGTTAAACCGCGTCCTAACTCTCGGAGGCTTATGCCTTATCCAAACACCGTTCCGAGAAGGAGATACCTACGAAGATGCTTCGATTACCACCCCCGCAGACCGACTGTTGGCCTTCGGGCAGGAAGACCACGTTCGGGTGTACTCGGTGGCGGGCCTGACGGAGCGTTTACGAATGGCTGGGTTTCGGGTGGCGGGCATCACTTATCCACCGAATCATCTGCATGGCTGGCGGGCGGGGGAGACGGTACTCTATGCGGAGAAGAAGTGACCGCCGCAGGCAGCAACGAAGCTAGTGTCTTACCAAGACAGTTAAGCAAGGATAAGGCTCAACAACCAGGATTATGCTCCCTGCTCATGCGGTGGTAAGGCGGGGCCTTTATCCCTACGGGTATGAATCTCGACACCATCAGAGGCGACCTTACTGTAGGGGACGACGAATTCGCTGTCCTCATTCAGCGAGCGGAGGATAATGATATTATTGTTGATGGTGACGACTTCACCGCGTTTGCCATCAATAGTAACCTCGTCTCCTACGTGGAACTTGTCCCGGTGGTAAAAAGAGGCCAATAAACTGCTAATGGTGTGCCGGCTGGCAAGACCGTAGCCGATCGCGAAGGCACCAGCAATACCCGCCAGGATGATGGAAAGGTTTTCCTCCATGAATTTGGTCTGCAACTTGGCCTGCCGCAAGGAGATGAGCACTATGTTAAGCAAGATGAAATAGAAGACAATGTTGGCAATCAGGGTGCCAGAGGAAACGCCAAGTGCCTGGCAGGTCGTGTAAACAAGTTTTTTGATGGAATCTGCAAGAAATATTCCGAAAATCAGGATGATGAAAGCCGTGACGCCGTTAGGGATGTATTCGATGAGGTCCTTCAGTAAGTCGGAAATTATCTTGAGTCCCATGGCTTCAACAGCCGCCATCGAAAAAACGATGAGAACGAAATAGTAAATGCTCCCGGCAACGATGCGGCTGGGAACAAGGTCGAACTTCGACTTTTCAAACAGATCAATGCTCATCAATTTGTCCGCCAGCTTGTCTACACCAATTGCTCCGAGGAATTTGTAGATCAGCCGGTAGAGAACCTTAGCCAGAAGATAGCCAATAATCAGTATTACCACTCCCTTGATGAGAGCAGGAATTACGTTGAGCATCAGAATGCCCTGTTCTTTTAATGCGTTAAGAATACTTTCCATGGGTTTGTCTAGCGTATAATGTCATCACTGTCAGCACCACCTGGTTGTGGAGGAGGCCCCTGTGATGATTGATCAGATCCTTCTTCGATGGTAAGATACGGCTCTTCTAGGTCAGTTATTTCTCCTCCGAGCAAAACAGTGGCGGTATCTGCTAATTTAGGGAAGAACAGGTCTACTAAATCACTAATAAGGTGAACAGTACGTACACGACCTTCCACTTCCTTACGGACCTGATCCTGGTACTTCTCGACGAACCCGCCGGTTTCCTCATTATGTATTTGTAGAAAACTGTTCATCATAATTCTCGGTTAGTACCGAATATTTCTTCGTGTTTGCGTTTGGCCTTTTCTTTGGCTCGTTTTAATTGCATTTTGACCGCCGATTCGTTCTTATCGAACATCCTGGCAATGTCTTTAATCCTAACTCCGTCCTTATATTTTAAAAGCAAAAGTCTTCGGTCCGTCTCGCTAATTTTTCGAAGGACTTCCCGAAGTTCATTGACTTTCATAGTGGTGAGTGCTTCATCACTGACCTCCGCCACTTCTGTATCCGGTGGGTTTTCTATTTCGTCGGCGAATATATCCCTGCTACGCTTCTCCTTTCGGATGATGTCGATGCAGTAATTGTACGTAACGGAATAAACCCAGGTAGAAAATTTTGACTGACCCTGAAATTTACCAAGACTAAGAAAAATTTTGGTAAAAATCTCCTGCGTAGCATCCTTCGCATCGGATTCTTTTTTCAGCATCGTCAGTGCCTTACCATAAATCTTACTGGCATATCGATCGTGCAACAGACGAAAGCAAGTGCCGTGTCGTTTTTCGCGGTACGCAATAACGATCTCATTATCATCCATTTCTGGTTGACAACCATGAAGACTAGCGCGTATCATTAGGCGAATTGATTTCAACGGATGCCAAAACTTTGTTCCGGCAATCGTTATGGAGACGTTAAGATTCTAATTAAGTCACGCAATATAGACACAATTTTTTAAGCCTCCATTCTATTCTTCCACCACGCGCTCCGCGCGTGCAGCTGCTGCGACGTTGAAGAACCCACGGATGGATTCTTCGGTGTCTACATTAAATACATTTCCCGGTGAATTCGCCACCGGAAGGTCGAAAAGACCACTCTGTCCATTATTAACCTGCTCCTGTACAATGCGGAGAAAAAGATAGGCCTCCTGGCTAATGGATAGCACCTCTACGGCGACCTTGTCCCCGGCCACCAGCGGGATGGGCGCGCCATCGTCGTCTTGCTTATTAATGGCAAAGCGGATAGGGAAGATGAAGGTAATCCCGTCGGTATTGGTGCCAGGGCTGAACGTAGCGTCGTAGGCCAGGTTGAGTTCCGAGGGGCGAACAAGCAGCGTATCGTTGATGGTACTCCTGATGAGGTAAGCATCTCCCTGCCCAACCGGATCGCGGGCATAAAGCTGTGCGTACAGGCCTTCTTCGAGGCCAAGGGCTTCCTCCTCAAACTGAAAGCTGATGGAATCCAGGCGTGCTGTACGGCTCATGTTGGTGACGGCAGCGTATTGTTGGTCGCCGCGCTGTATGCCGAGGCCGAATTCTGTGCCTACTTCCCCAAGGGTTTGGCCAGCTACCGCTGGCTCCCAAACGTAGTTGCCATCACCCTGGTGGTCGAATACAAAACAGTTGGCGGTCGGGAGCTGGTTCTCCGTTTGGCAAATGATGACCTGCGCGTCGGTGACGGGCGTCGGGAGACGATTGTCGTAGTAATCCTGTGTTTCCGTCAGGATGATGGTCTGTGGTTCTGAGATGTTGTTCACCCAGGCGTCTACCACCAGCTCGGGGCCCTCGAAGCGGGAATCCAGGGTGACGGGGTCTTCGCAGGTAAAAAGGAAGAGTGGGGTAAGGGCTAAAAGGAGGAGTCTGAAATATAGTTTCATGGTCACTTTACTTAAAGGGGGGGGGAGATAAGGGAGTAAAGGAAGAAAGGAGAAAGAGGGGGAGAAGATTTGATGCCCTTTCCTCTCTTTCTCCTTTCGGCCCTTATTTGAATTTGAAATTGTAGCTGATGCTCGGGATGATGCTGCCCACTACGCTCAGTTGGTTGGATTCGGTCATGATGGGCTGTCCAATAACCGGCCGGCCCTCACTCTGGGTACCCGCAATCGTGAAGGCATTGCGCCTGCCATAAAGGTTGTATACCCCGAATATCCACTGTCCTTGCCAACGCTTGTTGGCTTTCTCTTTCTTGGGGTCAAGCGTTACCGAAACATCGAGTCGGTGATAATCCGGCAGGCGGAAGTTGTTGCGGCCACCACCCTCATTGTGTGGCACGAAGTACCCAAGTTGGTAATATCCGCTGCTGGCCAGTGTAACGGGGGTTCCCGTATTGTAAACGAAGGTGGCACTCAGGGTGGCCCGGTCACTTAGGTCGTAAAAGCCAGTAATGTTGAAGTTGTGTGTTTGGTCAAACCGGCTGGGGTAATACTCGTTATTGTTGACGCCTGGCGTCAGCCGCTCCGTCTTGGCCAGGGTATAGCTGACCCAACCGTTGAAGCGGCCTTTTACCTTTTTGACCTGGAATTCTGCCCCGTAAGCCCGGCCATCTCCCTCAATGACTTGTCCTTCAACGAGCTCATTCAAGACCAGGTCTGCCCCGTCTACATAATCGATCAGTTGTCGGAAGTCCTTATAATAGGTCTCTACGCTGGCTTCATAAGTATTGCTCTTGAAGTTACGGAAGTAACCGATGGCCAACTGATCGGCCAACTGAGGCTCGATGTTGTTAGTGCTCGGCGTCCAGATGTCGAGCGGGATCGAGGCGGTCGTATTACTCAGCAGGTGGATGTATTGCGCCGTACGTTGGTAACTGGCTTTGAGGGAACTGGTCGGATTGAGCTGGTACTGAATCGAAGCCCTGGGTTCCAGATTGAACCAGTTTTTGATGTTTTCTCCCCGTTCCGTCTGGGTCACGCCGGTCAGTGGCCTGCCGAGCCCTTCGGCCGGTGCTTCGCCAAATTCATAGACGGGGCGTCCGCCCAGATAGGCAAAGTAACTGGCCCGGAGGCCATAGTTGAGCTTGACTTTTCCCTTGAACAGGCCCAGTTCATTCTCCAGAAAAACACTGCTTTCTATCGCCCACTGGTTGTTGATGCTGATGTCAATCTCTTCTCCGTCGCTGACGGCAATCGCGTTGGCCGGCTCAAAACGGTAGTAGATGCCCTGACCGCCGAAACGGACAATGTTGTCGGGGGTAATGAAATAGCTGAATTCAGGTTTGGCGCTGAAGTTAACGATGCTGGCATCCCAGTCAAAGGCATCTTCGTCGGGGTCGTCACCGAAATTGATGGCGTAATCGTAATCAGAATAATAAAACGTCAGGTTGCTGAACAGCCGGTCGTTAAACAGGTGGTTCCAGCGCAGTGTACCGGTGGTATTGCCCCAGCTAAAACCGGCCTGGTCTCCGGGAGCAAATACGTCGCGGCCCAGGTAGCCACTGAGGAATACCTGATCTTTATCGCTGAATTTATAGTTCGTTTTCAGGGTGAGGTCATAGAAGTTGAGCTTCGTGCCGGAGAGGTCGTCACCCAAGAAGGGCGCGGCCAGTACATCGATGTAAGACCGGCGGCCAGCCAACAAAAAGGACGACTTGTCTTTTACAATCGGAGCTTCCACGCTAAGGCGGCTAAAAATGGTACCTATGCCACCCTGGACTTCCAGTTGTTTGTTGTTGCCCTCCTTCATGCGAACATCGAGGATGGAGGACAGACGGCCACCGTAGCGGGCCGGGATGCCACCTTTATAGAGCTTCACTCCCTTCACTGCATCAGGGTTAAACACCGAAAAGAAACCGAAGAGGTGGCTGGAATTAAATACGGGGGCTTCATCAAGGATCACCAGGTTCTGGTCAATAGAACCACCCCGTACGTTAAAGCCGGCAGCGCCTTCTCCTACGGAGCTGACCCCGGGCAATAATTGGATGCTTCGCAGTACGTCCACTTCACCGAGCAGGGCGGGTAGCCGTTCGATGGTGGCCATGTCCAGGTTCTCTACCGACATCTGGACTTCCCGAACATTCTGGTCTTCCTCTTCGGCCGTAACGACGATTTCGTTGAGCAACGTACCGGCTTCTCCGAGTTCAAAGTCAATGGTGAAATTGCCCAGTAATTCGACGTCCCGGCGCTTGTCATCGTAGCCGAGGTAGGAGGCAATCAAGGTATAATTTCCCGGGTCGACGGTCAGGGAATAAAAACCATATTCGTTGGTCGTGGTGCCTTTGGTTGTACCGTCCAGGTATACGGTCGCACCGATCAGGGTCTCTCCGTTACTGGCGTCTTTGACGTAGCCTTTGACGGTGACACGCTCCTGGGCGGAGAGGCTCGTCATTAGGGTCACCAGTAACAGGGTGAGCAGATAAAATTTACGCATTTGGTTAAGTCTTTGGTGCCCAACAACGGGCGGGGGGGCTTGGTTTGTCCTATCAAGACGTTACATACAAAGAATTCGATGGCTCTGTCTGTGTTAAGATGGCGTTAATTACTACAATGGTTTTATGGTTTAAAACCACATAGCTCCTGGGTCACCTGGGAAAAAGCCATCAGGTAAAGCTAAATATAATCCACCTGGTTTGTAATTAGGGTACAATAAAATTAATTCATCTACCACTTCTTGTACGGATGTGGCAAGACCACCAGTAGTTAATTCTTTTGTGCCCTTTATTAGCCCTCGAGCATCAGTTAAGTAGGCAATGTTCTCATCAAATACCTGTGCAATATCTGTTCTGCGACCATTATGGCCCATGAAGATATGGCTGTAATCATCGAACTCAGATTTCATCTCATTCAATCCAGCAATCCAAATTTCTAGTTCATCGGTCTGATCTAATGGAGTGTACTCTCTGATAAAGGCATGAGATTTATTAAATACTAAATCACCTGGAAAAATACTTTTATGTTCTGGAATAGAAATATATCCATTTTCCGCTGTTTCTGTATTAGATAGGTTGTCAAACATAAAGTCCAAACCACCAATTCTTTGAATTCCGCTAACGGAAATTAAATCTCCACTAAATAATCCTGTAAAGATGGGGTCCGCTTCTAACTCGCTGGTAGTATTGGTTTCTACATATACAGGAACGTCCGCAAAGTTGCCAATGTTGCCATAATGATCTTGGTGGGCATGTGTAATAATCACATGGATAGGTTTAGCAATTGCATCAGCATAAGCACGTAGTTCAGTTCCTGCATCAGGGAAGTTCGCAAATGAAAAAGCGACATCTATTAACGTAACATCAGTTTCGGATTCCACAATCACTGCGGTTACTAATTCTCCCAATATTATAGTGTGGTATCTAATTTCATCTTCAGTTGTCACCTCTACTGTTCCGTTTGTTATTGTAGTAGTAGGTGCTATTCCGAACTCAATTACTTTAATATCGTCGTCATCACTGCATGAGGCAAAAAATAGGAGGCTTGTTAATAAGAATGTTGATAAATTAATTTTACTCATTTTTTAGTTATTTATGTTGTTTTTAAATTGTTAACGAACTTAGTTTACACTGCACTAGTACAGTGTAATCTAAGTTTAGTGTACGCTTGTCGCATAGCGACTACCCTTTACGATTACTAGGGACGGCGTCCCTGGCAATCGTCTTATTGGCCAGAATTGATTGCCTACGGCAATCAGCGGATGAACTACTTCCTCGTTGCCCCGCACTATGTACGGGGCAACCGTAAAGGATAATCGCTACGCGATTTACATCAATACT
>JBGCFZ010000432.1:0-5142 GCA_045110355.1 Lewinella sp.
TGGTTCCCCATTGCCGCCAAGAAGAACCTCCGTGCTCAGGAAATCGCCATGGAAAATCGGGTGCCGATCATTTACCTTGTCGACAGTGCAGGTGTCTTCCTGCCTATGCAGGATGAGATATTCCCAGACAAGGAGCACTTCGGCCGAATCTTCCGGAACAACGCGAAGATGAGTGCCATGGGTGTTCCACAAATCTCTGCCGTCATGGGCAGCTGTGTAGCTGGCGGCGCTTACCTCCCGATTATGTCGGACGAGTCTCTGATCGTGGAAGGGACAGGAAGCATCTTCCTCGCCGGGCCTTACCTCGTACGGGCAGCCATTGGCGAACAAGTGGATGCCGAAGACCTTGGTGGTGCAGAAATGCACGCTTCTGTCAGCGGCGTCATCGACTATAAATGCAAGGACGATCAGGAGTGCCTCTCCACGATCCGTGACCTGGTTGGCCGCATGCCACAAACCATCCTGACCAACTTCAACCGAATCGAAGCAACACCACCAAGCAAGGATGAAAACGCTATCCTGAAAGTCTTACCCGAAGACCGGGCAAAGCCTTATCAAGGTCGCGAACTCATCGCTGCCATGGTTGATGGAGGCGAGTTCACCGAATTCAAAGAAGACTACGGGCAAACCCTACTCTGCGGCTATGCCCGTATTGATGGCTGGAGTGTAGGCATTGTAGCCAACAACCGAATGGTCGTTAAATCCGGTAAAGGCGAAATGCAGTTTGGCGGCGTCATTTATTCGGACTCGGCCGACAAGGCCGCCCGCTTCATTATGATCTGTAACCAAAAGGGAATACCACTCGTCTTTTTGCACGATGTGTCTGGCTTTATGGTCGGTAGTCGCTCCGAGCAAGGAGGGATCATCAAGGACGGTGCTAAAATGGTGAACGCCATGAGCAATAGTGTTGTCCCTAAATTCAGCATCGTGACGGGTAACAGTTACGGCGCGGGGAACTACGCCATGTGCGGTCGTGCCTACGACCCCAGGCTGATGCTCTCCTGGCCAAGTGCCCGACTTGCCGTAATGGGCGGTGCCCAGGCCGCTAAGGTATTACTTCAGATTCAGGTTGGCAGCCGCAAAGCCAAGGGAGAGGTTGTTACCGCAACGGAGGAAAAAGAGTTGCTAAAAAAGATCACTGATCGGTATGACGCACAAACAAGCCCATACTACGCTGCTGCCCGCTTGTGGGTAGATGAGATTATTGACCCGCGAGCTACGCGTAGCTGGATCTCGGCGGGTATTGAAGCGGCGCAATTTGCGCCTGCTGAGGAGTGGAAAATGGGGGTGTTGCAGACTTAAAGGAGCCGCTGCACCTCTTGTATACTACTTCAGTTATTGCTTCTCGTTGGCCGCTTTAGCTTCTCTTGCTAGCATTTCTTCGTACAATTTCTTACTTAGTGTTTTCCCTCTTTCGACTAAAGATTGGAAATCCACTTCATCGCTCAATGGAGAAAGTAGTCTATTTGTACTAGCGGGCACTGCACTATATTCATTTTTCTTTTCCAGTGCCAATAAAAGTGCGAGAGCCTCTTTCTCTTTTCCAGTGTTGGCCATATAACTGGCCAAATTTCGCATGCAATTTTGTTTTGTCCATTCATCTTGAGCTTTTCTAATAGAGAGCTGAATTAGAGGGAAGGCCTCTTCAAACGCTCCACTTACCATCACAGCTTTGGCCCTCAGTGCAATATATTTTGCATTATCGGGCAACCAGGCGATCAGCGTATCTAAAGAATTGTTTGCCCTCAACAGGTCATCTTGCCATAAAGCCGAATGAACCCTTCCTTCAATTAGTAAAGCTGGGTCTTCCCAATCTGAATTATAATCTACTTGAAAATCCCCCCCAGAGACCCTAGGTCGGTTTCTGGCAGCAGAATGTCCATACCCCAACAAGATATAGGCATTTTCCATCTTGTCGAATTTAGTGTACGTTTTTTCATGGTCTGCCCAAGTAGGGTCAAAGCTGACCCATCCTAATTTCTCAAAGTATACTTCAACCCAGCTATGATAACCGACACGTTGTTCTTTTTGCTGGTGAATGGTATGGCCAAGGGCCTTTCTTGCCGGAATGCCCAAATTGCGAAGTAGCGCCACCATTAACTCTGCATACTCGGTACAATCTCCTCTTCCCTTTCTTAATGCTTTCTTTGCCCCCTGCCGTTGATTAAAGAATTGATAGTATTCCAGGTGGTCTATTGTGAAATTGAATACATTTCTAACTGTTTCTCGATCATTGTTGCCTATTAGTTCAGCCGCAGTTCTTTCAATTTCTTTGTCTGCTGATTGGATCATTTCCTCCGGCTGCACGAACATTGACAGCTCTTCGCTTTCAAGAAGTACGCTTTTGCTATTGCTTGCTTTTCGAAGAGAGTTTTCAGACAATCTCAAAGTCGTAACAACTGAAATTTGCTGCACTTCAGAACTCCAAACAATCTCCCAAACAGCATAGAGCCCACCATGCTTCAGTATCGTATCATCTGGAGGTCGGGTAACTTGGATGGAAAGAATTGATTGCCTTCCTGCTTGATCCTGAGGAAGTAAGCACTCGATCTTACCTGCTGTATACGGATTTATGGTAAACGACTCTGCTAAAGACACTATCCTTTGAGCCCAACAAGGCTCAACATGTCCTAAAAGGAGCACAACAGTTATTAAGAAATACCGATACATCAATAAGGTTTTGAGTGAACAAATTTACTGTCTCTCTTGTCGTTATCCAATTCTTTTGCGATGTGAAGGATTGCGCATGTAATACCTACCTTTAGTACTACCATTTTACACACCCCATGAAAAAATTCGGCACCTTCGGCGGCGTATTCACCCCCACCCTGCTGACCATCCTGGGCGTGATCATGTACCTCCGCCTCGGATGGGTCGTAGGCAACGCGGGGCTGCTTGGTGCCTGGGCCATCATCCTGCTTGCCTTCGGGATTACGCTAACGACGGCACTGTCGATGTCTTCCATCACCACCAATACCCGCATCGGGGCTGGCGGTGCTTATGCCATTATTGCCCGGGCACTAGGCCTGGAGGTTGGTGGCAGCCTGGGGATTCCCCGGTACATCTCACAGGGACTGGCCGTAACCATGTACATCGTCGGTTTCAGGGAAGGCTGGTTATCTATTTTTCCGGACCACCCGGCGTTTCTAGTTGACGTATTGGTATTCATTGTCCTCTACGGCATCGCCTGGAAAAGTGCAGAGTTGGCGATCAAGACACAGTACATCATCATGGCGATCATCTACGCGTCACTGGTGGTCATCGTTATGGCGGCCTTCAATGGGTCCATGGTTTTTGGTACGGCCGACGTCGCCCGATTTGGCAGTTTTTCCGGAATCGCGGAGGAAGGCGCAGAGAAATTCTGGATCGTCTTTGCCGTATTCTTTCCGGCGGCCACTGGCATCATGGCGGGGGCAAACATGTCTGGCGAACTTAAAAATCCGGGCAGAAGCATACCCAGAGGCACTCTTTGGGCCATTGGCGTCAGCTTCGTCATTTACATGCTCCTCGCTTACTGGATTGCCCGCAGCGCATCTGAAGCCGAGCTTGTATCGAATTACAACATCATGATCGAAAAGGCATGGTTTCCGCCGCTGATCATTGCCGGCGTATTGGGTGCCACCTTTTCCTCCGCCCTGGCCTCCATCATTGGGTCTTCCCGTATCCTCTTTGCGATGGGCCAACACCGGGTGTTGCCACAGGGAGAATGGCTAGAGTTTCAGGATAAGGCCGGTCAGCCACGGAACGCCATGATCGTTACGGGCATCCTCATTTTTGCTACGATGCTGCTGCGCGACCTCAACGCCGTCGCCCCCCTGGTCACCATGTTCTTTCTCATCACTTATGCCATGCTTAACATTGTGGTCATCATTGAGCAGCGGCTTGGCCTGATCAGCTTCCGGCCAACCTTCACCGTCAATCAGGTAGTTCCCTGGGTTGGCCTGGTGGGAAGCCTTTTTACCATGTTCATCATCAATCCGACCATCAGCTTGGTGTCCTGGGCACTAATGTTTTTCGTCTACGGCATACTCAGTCGGAGGAAATTGGAGACGCGGTTCGAAGACGTCAGAAGTGGGTTGTTTACCTCTTTTGCTGAATGGGCGGCTAAGCATACGGCGGAAAACGTTCACCAGCAGGAGCGCACCTGGAAGCCCAACCTCATTGTTCCGGTTG
Organism: Lewinella sp.; assembly: GCA_045110355.1. Lineage (GTDB taxonomy): Bacteria > Bacteroidota > Bacteroidia > Chitinophagales > Saprospiraceae > Neolewinella. Next base: position 4,174 of record JBGCFZ010000432.1, read on the forward strand.
GCGACAACGCTGCGGTTCAAGGAAGCTTTTCAATTATCCGTGATTTGGCTTATCCAAAAGGAGGCGCTATGTTACTCGGCATCGGAGAAGGCGAAAAGGGGGACCTAGCGGTACGTCTGCATGAGACCTCACGGGCCTTTCAGCAGGAAGAGGTTCACTCCTCCGTAGCGATGATGCGCACCAATAGTTTCGCCGAAGGTGTCAACTTTGGCAATCAGGCACTGACGGCTGCTTTCTTCCGGCCCAATATTGTGTTTCTTAACTTGCTTGAGGACAAAGAAGCCGTAGCTGATTTTCCGAAAATCATTGAAGAGGCACGTCGGTTGGAGCTTGGTACCATCGTTTATGCACCACACCCACTTGCCATGCTGGGCCGTCAGCAAACCGTTAACGTATGGCTACGGGCCCAGGCCCCTGACTGGGAAGTAACGCCAGATCATCAAAACCAGGATCTGGCCTTGCTGCTGGCCTATAAGCTGAAGGTGAACTGGTCAGCGAAGGTCCGAATTGTCACAGTAGTTGATGATTTTGATGACCAGACCAAAGCAAAAAAATACCTACAGCAGGTTATTGCGCTCGCCAGGATGCCCATTGATGAAACACGGGTGATCCACGGTAATTTCTTCGAACAGTTGAACCACACGCCGCCCGCAGATCTCAACTTCTTTGGCATCCACCCCGGCAATGATATGAATTACTACCACGACACAGCCGCAAAAGTGGGAACCACCTGCTTATTCGTGATGGACTCGGGGCATGAGAATATTTTTGCTTGAATTCAACTAATTAACAGGATTTCCATAGATGTAGTAGAGGCTGCTAAAGCAGCTAGTGCTTTGTCAGGTCGATTCTGTCGCATTAAATGCTGGTGAATTTTGCCTGCTGGCAAGGCGCTTGAACCGGAATTTAGCCGTAGCTAAATGAGGATTCAAGCAACGCTGCCAGCGGGTAAAAGACGCCGCAGTTAAT
>JBGCFZ010000433.1:0-9598 GCA_045110355.1 Lewinella sp.
ACCTTATTCTTTCCCGCAGGTCTTCCAGTGGGCGGGGTCGCAGGTGCAAACACGATTTGTGTGAGCAATGTAAGCGCACCGGATAGCCTGAAATTTGATTTTAAAGCTTTGGGCGACGACGAATGCTGCTTTTGCATAAGCAACGAAATCTGTAAACCCATCCCCATCTGTTGTGATACCTGTGAAAGTATCGAATACCTACTGACGGATACTATCATCAACGGGGAAGACTGCTGCTATAGCCTGGATATTTATCATTGTACCGATAGCTTGTTTACGGCCCTTCGCCTTTCCGCATTAAACGGCGTAACCATCAGCCAGCAGAGTGCCGGGCCGGGATGGTCAATGTACAGCCCCGCACTGAGCTCCAATACACAGCAGACGTGGTTCCCCCGCCCAACGCCCATCCACGCAACGAATATCCCAACCGGATGGTCACGAACCAAAGTGAATTTCTGTCTGGGTAACTACGACGGTGGTCCGCTACCGCAGGTCCTGGAGGTAGAATGGCTGGGTGGAAACGACCAGAACGTCGTTTGTAACGATAGTCTCTTCTTTGAGTGTTCCATTCCCCCAGCCGACAGTACCTGCGCGCTGGTGACGGATACCACCTGGACCTGTAACCCTGACGGCACGTACGACCTGGACTTGAAAGTCCAGGTGAAATGGCCCCAAACAGCCTACCAAATCTTCATCGATGACTTTACCAGTGTGCCTGCGGGTGTCGTAGTTACTCCGGATCCTTTGGTGGCCAACGGCGTCTTTCCTACCAATACCATAGTGACAATGCCTACCCTGAACGTTAGCAACCTCCTGCCCGGAGATTCCTTATGCTTTGACCTGGCGTTGGCAGATACCATCATTGTTGACGAGTATACCAACAGGTGTTGTTATGTTGAGGTCTGCCTCGTCGCGCCGCCGTGTCCCGGAATCGGTGGCACAGACTGCGAAGAGCTGGGGCTGCCCGTCTACGACCACGATTTGTTGGGCTGGGCAGCGGCCACCTGTTTCAGTGGCTTCAACAACAATGACTGGCAACAGGGTATCAATAATAGTGATTACGTGATGGGGTTGATTGATGTAAGAGGTGCCGCCACGGCACCCCGAGGCTCCAATTGGGGGCCGCCGATGCAACATTACCCTGTCTTCAGGGCGGATACGCTAGGACAAATCTTCGGCCTCGCCGTTGATGAAGGAGCTTGTATCTACGTAACGGCATCAAGCTTGTACGGGAATGGTGTCAGCGGAGTGGCTGGCTTCAGCTGGGGCGTGGCCGGCCCGGGAGGAGTGTACAAACTCTGCCCGGATGCCACAGGTGCCTACCACCTGAGCAACAGCACCAGCCTGCCTAACGGCGGTAGTGGCCTGGGGCAGGTAACCTATGACCCTGTGCATCAGCAAATTTTCGTCTCAAATTTCCAGGATGGCGAAATCTACCGCCTGGATGCGAATACCCTGGCGCCCTTAGGCCCTAACTATAACTTCCCGGGCTACGCAACCGCAGCCCCTGCTTCAGAACCGGATTTCATCGCTCTGGGCGAACGCGTTTGGGCCGTAGAGTACAATCCCTTCGATAGCAAACTGTACTTCAGCGTATGGGGAGAAGACCAGCGGAATATGGGGAATGTCGCTGCCAGAAACCGGTTGTACAGTATTGATATTGATCCGGGGACCGGAGATTTTGTCGGTGCCGAAAGCTACGTGCTTGACCTGCCAGGGCGCGATTATGATGGTACCCAAAATACGAATAACACCATGCCAATATCTGACCTTGCCTTCAGCAAGGCTGGTCGCATGCTGGTGACGGAGCGGACTATGAGCGGCGAGCACATGAACCAGCCCTACGTTAACTGGCCGGCGCACGGTGCCCGTACCTTCAGCTATGAATGGAGCGGTACACAGTGGGCGAATCCTCGTCTGCAGCACGTTGGTTCTTACAATTCTACTTGGAATACTAACGAGCATGCCAACTCGGCTGGCGGTGTTGACTTTGGCTACCGCAACGGCCTGGAAGGCTGTGACAGCATGATCTGGAATATGGGCGATGCCCTGCAATTCGGCCCGCAATACATCTACGGTATCCAGGGACACGAATGGCCCGGAAACTCCAATCAGCCAACGGACCCGGATTACGTAGTAACGAACAGCCTCTTCATCGACCTCGACGGAACAATCAACAGCACGAAGAAAACCCAGTACGGCGACGTGGAAATTTTCCGTGATCCTTGTTGCGGTGAGCCGGTGGTTGCTGATCCGAATAGTTGTGCGCAGTGGGAAGCGGATGTACGTGCTCAGGGCTTTACCGTAGCCCAGATTGGGAATACCGGGGATTTGCTGATCACTCCGCCAACGGTGATGACGGCCTCCGACTGGTGGGAACTTGACCCCGGATGTGATGGCCAGGTAACCGTTTCGACTTCCGGCAACGGCACCCATACTTACCCTTCCGGTGTCCGCTGGTACTTCTGTATTGATGCCTACCGGGTGATCAATGGGGATACTTGCCACGTGTCCTTCGCCTACGATGGTTTACTGGAGGTAGATCCGCCCGAAAGCTGTTTGCCTGCGGATGATTTCCAGGAAGTAGTTGCCCAGGGCATTGATATTGATCACCTAGGAACCCGGGTGATGATCAACGCCGCAGGCCTAAGCAACAACTGTGAATTAACCGTGGATTTCGGTGACGGGTCTGAGCTAAGGGTATACACCCTGGAGCAGCTGCCGATCATCTATGATTATCAGGAGAGTGGCCGGTTCCGCCCCGAAGTAACGGTCATCGAGTATGATGACAGCGGAATGGTCTGTAACAACTCCACCACGGCAACTGCTAACCCTGCCGCCTTTGGCATTGGTTTGAAGCTTTACCCAAATCCGAACCAGGGTAACTTTAACCTGGATTTCAACCTGCCGCAGGCAGGAGAGGTAAACATTCAGGTATTTGACCTTGCTGGCCGAAGGGTGTTGAGTAGCCGTCAGCGCGCCACTGCAGGGCAGCAACAGTTGCGCCTGGAAGCGGGTAAGCTGCCTCCCGGAACCTACGTACTCAAGATGGTTGGCAGCGGCTTTACTGCTGCGGCTAAATTCCAGCGCGTTCGGTAGTAGAGTGAATGATTAAATAATGGAATGAGAGAATGGTTATCCCCCAACGAGCATAGCAAACTCTGTGGAAGGATAGCCATTCTCTTTTTAGAGAAAGGGAATGACAGAGCTGCTACGCCTACGCGAGCGTATATAAATTGATAGTGAGTAGATTGACAGAGCTCCGCATGTGGGAGTTTGCCGCGCTCATACAGACTAAATTCTAGGGGTCGGCCCTACGAGCGAAGCAAGCAGAGCTGTGCGGTAGCCTATCAATCTACCCGCTATTGATCTATCAATCTAGAAAGCAAATGAAACGAGGAGTGCTTTGCGGCAGCTATTCTCCCATTCAATCATTCTCTCCTTCACTTTAGGTTCTGTCGCCAACCGGCAAACCCTGCTCATTTTACCACCTTTATGCACCTGCGGCCGCGCCCAAATAGGGGCAGGGTAGTTTATAACCGACAAATGTAGTATTTTCGCGATCTCATTAATCAAAACCATACCATGAGAACCAAAATCACCTTGCTTTGCTGCCTTTTCCTGATGGGAAGTCTTACCCTCCTACAGGCACAAGAGGTCAAATTCGGCGACCTGGACAAGAGCCCAATGGATGCTGCTCACTACCCCCGTTCAGCAGCCTTCCAGAACTATCTTGATGCCGATGATCCTGAACGTGATCAGAAAATCAAGGTGCTCTACAGCCGTCCGCTGAAAAAAGAGCGCAACATCTTCGGCCAGCTCGAGCCCTTCGGCCAAGACTGGCGTCTTGGGGCAAATGAGGCTACTGAAGTTAGCTTCTACCAGCCCGTAGAGATCGGAACGACACGTATTCCTGCTGGAACTTATACCATGTTTGCGCAGCTTTACGCCGACCAGTGGATAGTGAAAATATCTGAGGAACGCTTTATCGGCGGTTCTGCTAATCGTGATGTTGCCAAAGATCTGGTCGCAATTGCCGTTCCAACAATGGTTACTTCTAAAGCCCGCGAATCATTCGTTATCGGTTTCCAGAAGATCGACGAAGGCATGGTACACATGATTTTTGAATGGGACAAAACCCGTGCCGCGCTGCCCATCAACCTGAACCCTCCCAGCCTGGCTGGTGACGACGCCAGCCCGATGGACCTCGTGCAGTACCCGGCCATGAGCCGTCTGCGGAACTTCGTTGAAAAAGAAGACCTGGCTGCTAACGAGCCTCAGGTTCGGGTAGTGTACAGTCGCCCACAGATGAAAGGCCGTAAGATCTTTGGCGAACTGCTGAAGCACGGTTCCATGTGGCGCGTTGGTGCTAACGAAACTACCGAATTGACCTTTTTCAAAGACGTGACCATTAACGGAAAAGACGTTAAGGCTGGCCGTTACGGCCTGTTCGCTATGGTTAATGATGGCAACTGGGAATTCATCGTTCACAAGGCCGTGCAGAGCTGGGGGAATGCCAATTTCGACGAAAAGGACACCGTTGTGAAAATGACGGCTAAGACCGAAAAAACACCTTCCACCCTCGAAGCGCTGTCCATGACTTTCGTGGAAAAAGGTGACATGATTGAACTGGTGGTTGGCTGGGAAAATACCATGGCGCGCTTGCCGATTAAAGTTAAGTAGTCAAATAGTCAGGGAGTCACGGAGTCAAAGAGTACTCGGCAGCTCGCTCCGCTCGTGGGCCTTCGGCCCAAACTGACTAAAATGTGAAGCCCCGGATGGTAACATCCGGGGCTTCACTGTTGTAAGAATGGCCTACGGCCTGTGTTAAATAAATTGCTTACCGCATCAAGCTTAGACCAACGGCGGTTCTGGGCTTAAAGCCTTCCCATTTATTGGTGTTGGCATCTTCGGGCAATTCAAGATATTTGGCGGTGTCTTCTCCCTTCAGTTTGCCACCTAGGAAGGCCGTAATGAAATGCTGGTTGATGTTGTTCATCCGGCGGGTATCCCAAACGGAATCAGCGTAACGCAGGTATTCATCGATGTGGAGACCGGGCGCCAGGGCCTCGGGGGGTGGAGGGTTTGGCGCTACGTTGTGTCGTGCACCCTCGTAAGTGAGCAGGTAACGTTCCGTATTCGTTGCGCCGTCGTAGATGGCTTTGATCCCTTTCTCGTAACCGGAGATGTCGTCTTCGCTACCGGCGATGAAGAAGGTCGGCACTTTCAGGTTCTGCAGGCCCTCGTCATTCCACATCTGGAAAGTTTTTCCCCAGGGGGCGAAGGCAACGACGGCTTTGACGCGTGGGTCGGCCCCCGGGTAGGCTTCATTGCCAATGACGTGACGGTTGATGGCGGTGCTACCCCCGGTCTGGCCGGCAAAAAAGCCACCAATGACGGGGTTATAACCAGCACCGCCAACGTTGAGTACGCCATAGCCGCCCATCGAGTAGCCGATGATGGCGGTATTGCTGGCATCGGTCAGTCCGGCAAGGAAGGACCCTGAGCCAGACTTACTCATACGTTCCATCTCATCAATGGTGAAGCGGATGTCAATGGGGCGGAAGTAAAGCGTGGAAGGAAAGGGGCCGGCATTGTCGAAGGTGGATTCGGTGTGTTCGATGGCGACGACAACGTACCCTTTGGAGGCCAGATTTTCGGTCAGGTAGGTCATCAAAAGTCTGGAGCCGGTATAGCCGTGAGAGACGACTACGAGGGGGTAGGGACGCTCGCCTGCCTTCGGTTTAGCGTCACGGGTAGCACGGCCAAGGAATTGAAAGGGAATGAGTGGCCGTGTGGTATCTGGGAACTGTCCCATGGTTTCCTGGTAGGTGATGGTCGCGGAAGCATCAGCTTCGGCAGGGTACCAAACTTCGAGTTTCAGGGGGCGGTCGTAGTTAGGGATTTTCCCATCTTTAATACCAACGATGTTGAGTTGGTTAGGGTTGGTGATGGTGAGGGTTTGGACACCCACGGCGTGATCACCGCGTTCGGATAGTGCGGGCGCATCGGGCAGAACGTCTCCGTAGACGAATTGGGCGCGGAGCGCAGGATGCAGGCAAAGGAATATAAAGAGCAGTGGGAGGAAACGTTTTTGCATTGATCGGGAGGTTGGTAAGAAATTTAAGCATGCGCCAGAAAACGGCAGGATGGTAAGAAACGTAATTTAGTTGAGGAAATGGGTCGTGGTTGTTTTTGTTCATGGTTATTTTGGCGCATGCAAATCGTGTATCAAATTCAGAAACGGGTAAAAAAGGCTCGGCGTTCGCTGGGAAGTACCCTGAAATACCGCATTCTATTCCTTACCCTGTTCCTGCTTAGTCTGATGTGTTTGCATATTCTGGCGATGGTTGTTTTTGAAGGCGTCAGCTGGGGAGATGCGGCCTGGCTAACCATTACAACGGCCACTACCGTCGGTTATGGCGATATATCAGCCTCAAGCACCGCTGGCCGCTGGTCGACGTTTATACTGATGTATGCTGGCGGAATTTTTGTACTTGCGCAGTTAGCGGGCTTAGTCTTTGAGGCTTCGCAGTGGCGGGTGACCCAACGACAACAGGGTAAACTGGCCATCAGAGCCCGGGGGCACATCGTCATTTTTGGATGGAGAGAGGATTTTCTGGTGAGTGCCATCCGGGAAATCCGGGAGAGCATCACGCCTTTAAACGACGAGGAGATCGTCATCGTTAGCCCCAACATAGATTTGTTGCCCGATGTATTGCGAGACCTCGACGTGCATCACGTCAATGGCCCTTTCTACGAGGCAACGGTATTGGCTAAGGCAAACATCAATCGGGCTGCCCGCCTGGTAATTATCCCCGATTCCGACGATCCGGAATCGGACTTCGTGAATCTCGACCTGGTAAATCGCCTGCGAAAAGAATCGCCGGATACGCCAATCATCATGGCCTGCCTGCGGCAGGAAATGGAAGCCGCAGCCAGGCAGATGGGTGTTTCGGAAGTCTTGACGTTCGGCCCTAATTACCCCGATATGCTCGCCCGTGCCGTACTGGCCATCGGTGCTGAAAGGGTAGTGGAGGAGCTCATCGTGCATGCCGGAGCAGAAATGGTTGTGGTGCATTTGCCGCTGAAGGGCAGCGTTGACCAGATCCTCAGTCTTACCGACAGCCACGCTATTCTATTGGGCTACCGAAAGGACGACGGACAATATGCCGTTCACCCCGCCCGTGAGGATACACTGGAGGACAATGTACTGATCTTTCTGGTGGACGTGGATCCCTACGGCTCCGCCGCCGCCGCTGAAGAAAAATTGACAACACTGCTACAACCTCTGGTAGAAGACCGGGAAATCTCCACCTTCGATGAGCCCGATAGCCTGGGTATTATCGGTAACAAGCACAGAGTGTCCGCTGCCTATCTGCGCGCCTTGCAAAGACAACTCGGTTCGGTGAAGGTCAGTCACCTGTGTGAAGACTGCTGGGCAGATAACGCCCTGACTAAAGAGGCGCTAAAAGATAAGGAGGCGGTTATCTTGTTGTCGGATGATCCCGGTGCGCCTAATTCTGATGCCCGGACCTTCGTTACCATTAATTACCTGCGCAAAGAACTTGGGTACACCGGTCGTTTGATCGTGGAAGGTGTACTGACCGAAAACCGTACCCGCTTCGAAGCAGCCGGTGCTACGGACGTGATCCGGCCCGTTACCCAGAACCTCGACATTCTCGCCCGGTGTATCCTCACCGGAGCCGAAGAAATACTGGATAGCCTGTACAGTAGTTATGGCCCTCAGGAATTGATCAGCATGGAAATGGACCTGAATACAGACTGGATATCCTTCTCCCGTTCAGTGTATTCTTTGGCACTTCCCCTGGCTTTCGAGGATTCTAGGGGTAGAGTAGTGGTACCACCGGCAGACTATCTTCTGGGAAAAGGAACGGTATTCCTATTGATTGATCGCGCGGGGGAGATGGATTATTGGGAGATGCGGGAGGCTTTGCGGGGGATGGTGTAGGTCTATCTCCTCGGTTTATCTTTCTCGGAACCAAACATAAACGGCAACCCTCGTAAAGAAGGCTGCCGCTTATTATGTAGGGTAGGAGCGTAGGCTTACTGCTAGACACCTCACCAAATTAGACTGTAGATTATCCTAATATTAAGTTTTATTGTACCGCAAGTGTCACACACTTACCAGCCAATACTTATAACTTAGGAGAGCAGGTAAGTGAACCTGTCAAACTTCAGTTTTATACAGCAGTTCTCGGTTTCGGAAGTTAGCGGATAAAGTTCGATCTTAGCCGCATGGCAGATTCTACCCCTTCCAGCCTCTCAGAGGCTTGCAGTTTTGACCAGGTTTACGGCAGCGTTGTGCGGCCGTTTTTCGACCAGCTAGACGATCAACGGGCGTTCAACCAAAGTTACGCATTAAGCAATTGCTTGCGGGCTGGTTTTAGCCTCTACTCGCTTAAAGCTCCTTCTATGTTGCAGTTCCGAACCATGACTCAAGCCGAGGAGTACAACTTGGGTAGTGTCTATGGTGTAGGTCCTATTCCGAGCGATACACAGTTCCGCGAGGTTCTGGATGGCGTTAATCCTGACCAATTACGGGGCAGTTTTCGGCGGCTTTTCGATCACTTTTCCGCTCAGTCGACCTTACGTAAAGCTTACTTCGCCTGGAAGGACTACACATGCCTGAGCATCGATGGGGTGGAACATTTTTGTTCTAAAAAGGTATCCTGCAAGCACTGCCTTACCCGTAAGCACCGTGATGGTTCCACTTCGCATTATCACAGTATGCTAAGTGCAGCCATCGTTCACCCCGATCAAGCCGAGGTCTTCCCGCTTGATCACGAACCGATTGTGAAAGAAGATGGGGCGGTTAAAAACGATTGTGAACGGAGTGCTATTCAGCGACAACTCAATCACTTAGAAAAGTACTACCCCGACTTCAAAACTATACTGACCCTAGATGCGCTCTACAGTTGCGCCCCCGTTATCCGCCGTATCGAAAAGGTAGCTCACTGGCGGTACATGATCGGCGTTAAACCGAAAGGGAATGCTTATCTTTTTGAGCAGTTCGATGAAGCACACCATCGCGGGGATGTCAAATGCGTTGACTACCGCGACGAAAAAGGTATTGAGTGGCACCTTGGTTTTATCAACGGACTGCCGCTCAACGCCTCGGCCAAAGATGTAAAGGTTAACCTTTTGTATGCCCGCGCACCCGACGCAAAAGGAAAAGAACTTGTTTTTAGTTTCGTGACCAACATTGCTATTACAGCAGACAACTTGTTGCAACTTCTGTCAATAGGTCGGGCACGGTGGAAGATAGAAAACGAGACGTTCAACACGCTCAAAAATCAAGGCTACCACTTCAAGCATAACTATGGTCACGGCGAGGAGCATCTGAGTACAGTGATGGCCTACTTGATGATGCTAGCCTTTTGGGTAGACCAACTACAGCAGGCAGGGAGCGATGAGTTCATCAATCTGGTACGCGGATTAAAGACCAGAGTCAAATTGTGGGATAGCCTACGAGCGGTGATGAAAATCGTGCCGATGGAATCGATGCGAGAAGCATTTATTAAAATAGCTGACATGTATTGCGTCAGGCTGATCTGACCGAAACCGAGAACTGCTG
>JBGCFZ010000434.1:0-10189 GCA_045110355.1 Lewinella sp.
GCCTTCAGGTTGGTCATGTCGACCGAGCTGGGGCATTCACTGGTGCAGGCTTTACAGCTCAGGCAAAGGTCAAGTGCCTCGGCAAGTGCTGGATGGCCGAATGGGTCATCGTGCTGGTTTTGGGTCAGGACTTCACGCAGAACGTTGGCCCGGCCGCGGGTACTGTGTTGTTCGGAGCGGGTGGCGCGGTAACTGGGGCACATGGCGCCGCCACTCATTTTACGGCAGTCTCCGGAACCATTGCATTTTTCGATGGCGGGCAGTAGCCCGCCCGCTTTGCTGAAATCGAGGAGGGTGGGGTAGTCGGGCGTAGGAACGTCGGCTTCGTAGCGGAGGCTTTCGTTCATTGGGGGGGCTTCTACGATCTTACCAGGATTGAAGATGCGCTGCGGATCGAAAACGTCTTTGAGGTCGACCAGCATCTGGTATACTTCCGGGCCGAGCATGTCGGGCAGGAAGGGAGCCCGGACGCGGCCGTCGCCGTGTTCTCCACTCAGGCTGCCCCGGTATTTTTTGACCAGCGCGGCTACATCGCGGGTGATGTTGTAGAAGTCCTCCCGGCCTTTTGTGTGTTTGAGGTCAAGGACTGGCCGAAGGTGGATCTCTCCGGCACCGGCATGAGCATAATAGACGGGGTTTTGTTGGTATAGTGCCATTAAATCTGCGACCTCATCGATGTAGTCGGCCAGGTCTTCCAGAGAAACGGCAGTGTCTTCGATGCAGGCTACTGCTTTGGCATCGCCGGCCATGTTTCCGAGAATCCCCAGACCGGCGGAGCGGAGGGCCCAGACTACGGCGACGTTTTGACTACCGGTGAGCACGGGGGCGGCGGTGGCTGGTCCCTTGGCTTGTTGCATCGCGGCTGCGCCGATGGCGTGGGCCTTCTCGGTGGCCAGAGCATCGGTGGTTGCCCGGAACTCGACGAGGAGCAGGGCACGTGGCATTCCATGGACAAAAGCTGAATTCTTACGTTGTTCGGGGTTTTCGCGGGCGAGTTTGAGGATGGTATCGTCCATCAACTCACACATAAAAGGCTGATGCGTCATTACTGCCTGGGTGGCCTGCATGGCTTCCCGAACGGTGTTGTAATGAAGTGCAACGACCGCCGAACCGGAGGGAGGAAGCGGTAGCATCCTGACTTTAAGACGGGTGGTGAAGGCCAGGGTGCCTTCGGAGCCGGCCAGGAGGGTGCAGAGGTTGAAATCGGGTCCGTTGGGCGTAAAGGGTTTTTGGCTCGCCAGCAGGTCCAGGGCATAGCCGGTATTGCGTCGGCTGACGTCCTGGCGCGGAAAGGCCTCCGTGATGCGCTGGCGATTTTCCGGATCCCCCAGCACTTCAGCAAGGTGGGTCAGTATCGTGGTCAGGCGTTGGCTTTTTTCTGACTCTTCTGCCCCCCCTCCCCAACCCCTCCCCGCGGGGGAAGGGCTCTTTAATAAGTCAGCTTCAACTTGCTTTTTCCTCCCTTGCTCCTTTAACTCCTTTCCCTGCACCTGCGGCCGCGCCAAATAAAGGCTCCCGTCTGAAAGCACTACTTCCGCTTCCAACACATGCTCGCGCGTACTGCCCACCGTGATGCTGGTACTTCCACAACTGTTGTTGCCGAACATCCCACCCAGGGTGCAACGGTTGGCCGTACTCGTATTTGGCCCGAACCAGTACCCCAGCGGTGCCAATGCGGCGTTCAGTTGGTCTCTGACGACTCCCGGCTCCACCACCGCGTACCTTTCCGTTTCGTTAATTTCCAGGATGTTGTTCAGGCGGCGGCTTACGTCCACGATCAGCCCTGAGCCGATGGCTTGCCCCGCCAGACTGGTGCCCCCTGCCCGTGGCGTCAGCGGCAGTTGGTGCCTGGCCGCGAATTGTACACACGCCACCACGTCGGCCGTGGAGGCCGGGAATACCACCGCCAGGGGCTTTTCCCGGTACACGCTGGCATCGGTCGAATAAAGGATTCGGTGGCCTTCGTCGGTCTGAAGATCACCACTAATGGCATTCGCCAAATCGGACCAGGGAGGAGAGGGTAGGGGCATGGCGTAAAAATACTGTGATTCGGATTGTTTTTTTGCTTTCGTTGCTTTTGAAGCACCGTATCTTTGCCACTACCCCACAAACTATTTTGCCCTTGCGTTATACCTTGTCTTCCCTTTTTTTATTACTTAGCCTGACCTTACCAGCTCAGGACACCATGGACTATAGCCCCCTGGCTGACCGATTGGCTAAATATGCCCGGTTGACGATGGATTGGGAAGTCGACTCTTTGCTGGACCTTACGGACCCGCAGTTGTTCGAAATCGTTCCCCGGGAAGCCGTCCGCAGTCAAATGGCTGGTCTTAGCTCAGACGAAGACCTCCAGGTTGAATTCGGAGAATTCACCATCGATGAAATAGGTGAAATCGTCACCCACCAGACCGATGCCTATTCTCCGATCAAATGTCACCAAAAGATCGTTTCTACACTGCTTTCGGAAAAGTATAAAACGCCGGAGTTCAGACAGCGCATGCTGCGGATGCTACAAAAGAGCCATGGCACCGGGAGCGTTCGGTACAACGAAACTACTCAGTCTTTTTCGGTGGTGGCAGAGAAATCACTCTTTGCCATCAGGCGCGGTAAGGCTGCTGCCTGGAACTTCGTTGAATACCGGCCAGAAAATGCAGCTTTGCTGGACTTGCTCCTCCCGCCGGCCGTCCGGGTGATTGTGGGACTGGAGCGGTAATTGGTCTATTGGTGCTGTTGGTCTATTGGTGCTATTGGACTATTGGGCTGTGGCACTGTAATTATTCATCATTAGAACGCCGTTGCGATGGTTTCCATAAATAAGTACTCATTTTAGCACTTGCGTTGTGTGAAAAGACTAATTAGCACTAACAGCCCAATAGCACCAATACTACCAATATGTACATCATAGGAAACATAATCGTCAGCGACGAAGTCACCGACGAACAATTCGCCTGTAATCTCACCGCCTGTAAGGGGGCCTGTTGTTGGGAAGGAGATTTTGGCGCACCGCTTGATCGGGAAGAACTGCCTATTCTTGAGCAGATTTACCCTGAAGTGGCTCCGTTTTTGACCGATGCCGGACGTGCGGCGATTGAAGAACAGGGGCTTTACACGATCAACGAGCAGACGGACGGGCACGACACGCCCTTGGTGGACAATGCCGCCTGCGCCTACATGACACTCAATGACCAGGGGATGGCCATGTGCGGCATCGAACAAGCGCATCGTGCCGGAAAGATTGAATGGAAGAAGCCGATCAGTTGTCACCTGTACCCGATTCGGGTGAAGTCGAAGCCAGCGGCAAATTTTGAAGCATTAAATTATGATCGATGGGACATTTGCTCCGCTGCTTGCAGCAAAGGAGCACGTGAGAAAATCCGGGTTTTTGAGTTTGCGAAACCTGCTTTAATCAGAAAATATGGAGCGGCCTGGTATGAAGAACTTGCAGCTGCAGTAGACAGAGAATGAGGACTATTCGTTTGAACACAGAGCTGGAAAGTGCTTTGCCTTCATCGCTTGTAAAGCAGGGTTGTGCTGGTTAGTCCTTGTTTTTCAGGGTTTTATGAATAAAAAAGACCGGTCGTGCAAAGCACAGCCGGTCCAGAAATAAACACCTAAAACCCTATTAACATCTTTAAAACGAGCGCAATGGCGTCGTTTAGTATTTTGAGTATACAAAGAAACTGAATTCTTGTTGCTACACCTGTTTATATATGTGTGTAACAGCTTTGTATAGTGCGAAAATAGTAGCTTTATCTGACTAACCCAAACAACAACTGAAAAAATGATCGATTTTCTTATTGCCTTGATATTGGGCTTGATCATGTTCAGCATTGGTTTGAGTCTTCGGGCCGACAATTTTCGGCGACTTTTTACTGCTCCCAGGGTACTGCTTTTAGGGCTAATCTTACAGTTGGTCATGCTGCCATTTATGGCCTTTTTCATTAGCTGGATATTGAAGCTCCCCCCGGCATTTGCTGCGGGTGTAGTGATCCTTGCCGCTTGCCCGGGTGGCCTGACCAGTAACTTTATCAGTTTTTTGCTAAAGGCTAATACCACCCTGGCGGTAAGCCTTACGATTTGCAATACGACCTTGTCGATGTTGTCTATTCCGCTGATCGTCAATCTGGGCCTGCATGTTTTCTGGACCGGGGAAGGATTGAGCCATTTACCGGTTTTACCTACTGCCGGAAGAATTTTTCTGATCGTATTGGTGCCCATCATGTTTGGCATGTTATTCCGGGTTAAACAACGGGAACGGGCCAATTACCTGCAGCCACGGCTACGTTGGTTAAGCATTATGCTGCTGGGGTTGCTGTTTGGCCTTAAACTGTTTGCCCCGGCAACTGCCGGCGGCAGTAATTTACTGTTGACCGAAATTGCCATTATCCTGCCAGCTTCCCTGTTGGTCAATTTTGTATCTCTGTTTTCTGGTTACGTTTTTGGCCGGCTCTTTGGCTTTGGCCGCAACGATCAACTGACACTAGGGGTAGAGGTCGGTATCCAGAATACCAGCCTTGCGTTCCTGATTACCTCAACGTTGTTGGCCAACGAACAAATGTTGAAGCCCGCGCTGGTATACGCGATGTTTACCTTCTTTTCGGGGCTGCTCTACGGGCTTTGGCTAAAGCCTGGGATGTTGGGAGCGCTGCGGAAGGAGTGGCGCTTGCTAAAGTTCTTTGGAAGTGAATGAGGGAATGGGCTACCGCAAGTGCCGTTCGCGGACGCTGCGCTTGCTCACCCGTTGGAGCGGCTCGCAGGCGATTCTGTTTTAGAGGCGCGGCCGCAGGTGCATAGGAACGGATAAAGGAGCAAGGGGCTACCGCCGCCTGCTCCTTCATTCTCCCATTCTCTTACTCTCCGGTAATCAGTTCGATGAACCCACTGAGGGGTTCAGGGGCAAGGGTAACGCCTTCCAGACGTTGTTCGAAGACCTGCCCGACGTAGTAGTAGGTACCGGAGGCCAATTGGTCACCGTTGAGGTTGGTCCCGCCCCAATTGATGGCCGGGTCGGAGGTTTCGAAGACGAGTTGCCCCCAACGATTGAATACCTGAAACTCCACCCGTTCCACGAAACAACGGCCGCGTGGGACGAAAAAGTCGTTCTGACCGTCTCCGTTCGGGGTGAAGGCATTGGGGAGGTCATAGATCGGGCAATTACTGACACATACTTCGGCACTGCGCTCACTTTCGTTACCATTCCTATCGAAGGCCGAAATGGTGTAGCATCCGGTGATGCCGCCAGCTGGTGTATGATCGAAAGTAAGGATGCCTTCACTGTTTATTTCAGCAACGAGCTCTCCGGCCTGGTCGGGGCTTGCAGAGAAGAACAGTCGGTAACCGGCCACGTCCTCGTCTCCGCAGACGTCGATTGGGGCAACCCAGTTGAGGGTATTGAAGAGGTTGTCGGTAACGGTACAGTCTACGCCACGGTCACAGACACTGACGACGGATAGCTCGGGAGGGCAGGGGGGGACGTTGTCGAGCGGCTCCAGGCAAAGCCGTTGGCTCCGGTTGAGCAGTGGGCTCGGGATGTTCTCCACACTGTAGGTGCCGGAGGCCAGGACGAAGTAGCAGTACTCTTCGCCATTGACGATGCCCTCGTCCCGGTACGATGTTTCAGTGGTGGTGGTTAGCAGGGTAAACGCACCACCACCGGGGTCCTGTCGGAACAGGTCGTAGGAGATATTGGTCCACGGGGTAAGGGAAGTCCAGCTGATGACTGCGGCATTATCGGTTGGCGCCCCGGCAATCCGAACGGAGGAGGCTGGCTGGGCTTCGCCCAGCGGCTCATTCTCGTTGTCGACAAAGAGTTCGATACGGTAGGAGTAGGCCTGCCCTTCGGTATCAAGGTTCGTGTCCGTAAAACAGGTGTCTACCTGCTGGCCGAAGAACTGTCGGGTGAAGCTGGTAATCTCGGTGAAGTCTGCCGGATTGGTCGTTTGGCCATCGGCCCTGCTCAGCACGTATCGGTAGGGGCCGGTGTTCAGCAGGGTATCCAGGGCGAGCGCGGCCGGTCTGATCCAGCAAACGTTGATGACCCCATCCGTTGTTCCGGTTGTTTCCACGTCAACCTGGGTCAGAAGTGGGATGTCTCGGGCAAGCTGGACGCAGATTTCCTCGGAGGGAATCGATTCGATTTCCTCAAAGATCAGGGGCAGGTTAGCGATGGGGCGGCCCATAAGGGAAAGGACGCGGTAGCAGTAGGTCTTTCCCCGTTCGATGTCGTCGTCAATGTATACGAACCTGCCGTCAGCCATTTCCATTGTCTCGGCGGGGGTGACCTGGGTATAGCCCTGGCCCGCAAGGCCGGTGGTACAGGTGTCTACGGGGAAGGGGTTGCTGCCCTCCCGTCGCCAAACGGTGAAGCCGAGGAAGCGGGGGACGGAACTGTCCTCACACCGATAGGGTTTGTCCCAGCTCAGGGTGATGAATTCGTCATCCACCACCGTTTGAAGGTTTTCGGGGGGCGGGGCTACCACTTTGATGGAGACAACCCTAACGGTGGACAGGCCACTCATGGGGTCGAAAAAGTCGTCTTCGGCCCTGAACACCACGAAGTAGGGTTGGTTACTGATGTGTTCACAGGTAGTGGCCCATCGGAAGGTCTTGACTACGGGGTCGGTGAGCCAGATGTCTTGTTGGGGGGTGAAGGTGGCGGAGTCCCTGTCGATGTCGAAGGGCCGGCCGCTGGCCGTCAGCCGAACCAGCTGGTCGTTGTCGGTTAGGGGAGCCGTAGCGATAACGTCGAACTCGATGACCTCTCCGGCGGTGACGCAGATCACTTCGTTGGGAAGTTCGATCACCGGCGGGTCGTTGGCACATTCGGCAACGAATATCTGCATGTCCCGCACCAGGGTATCCAGCGGGATGCCGTTGCGGAAAGATTTGACGAGGAAGGCCAGGGTGTATTCCCCTGAAATGGCCGGAGCGTCCCAGGTGATCTGCCCCGTTGTTTCGTTGATGGTGAGCGAACTGTTGCCCAGGCCCGGGCGTACGTAGTTCGCGATGGGCACCCGTGGGGCCCGTTGGGGGACGGTGAATTCGAAGGCCAGGCTGTCTCCATCTACGTCGAAGGCGCCCGGGTTGTGGGTCCAGACCGAACCGATACAGGCATTTTCGATGGGGACCTGGGTCAGCTGCGGAGAAGAATTACAACCGTTGAGCAGCGGGTTGGTCAGCGTGTAAACGGTGTAGACACTGAAGGGGATATTGACCGAGCCACCGCCGTCGATGTTGACGATGTTGGCCACCCGGTTCTGGTCCTGAAAACTGAGGAAGTATCGCCCGAAACCAGGATATTGGTGGCAGGCCTCGTATTCGTTGCGTTTGATGCCGTCGGCAATGTTGAAGATTTCCCGCGTCCGCCTGATGGTATCCGTCGTGCCATCTCCCCATCGAAGGATCAATTCTTCCCGGTCTACGTCCGTTTGAATCGTCTCGGTGTACGTGATGATGGTTGCACATGCGCTGAGTTGATTATTAATGTCGCCACAGTCGCCTTGGGACGTTACGATGATCTCGCCCGCCCGGTTGTGGGTGGCGAACAGCATGGTGGGTAGCGTAAGCAATAAAAACAACAGATAAGAAAAACGCATAGGCCTCGCGGGTTTAAAGGGTGCTTCAGGTAGATGCACACTTCCTCAATAACGCATAAAATAAGATTTTGCTTTTGTTTTTGGTGTTTTATGTGCGAGAAGGGGTGTATGGGCGACTTAATTGGTGGTTTTGGGGGTGGTTTGAGGTACGGGTAACGAAGACGAGGTACCTCCTTTCCTCCCATGCTCCTTAAAACCTTTCCCTTGGCACCTGCGGCCGCGCCCAAAGCAGTATTCTGGTGACAGTATTCAAGCATCAGGAACTGAGGTCAGGTTTCAGTAGGCTAAATTCTCCTTAATGCCTGAATGTTCTTAATGGTTACTCCTACGTCCCCACAGACCAAAAACGGCCCCCCGAAGCATATCGAAGAGCCGTAGTGGGTAATTCCAATGGGGGCAGATGTACTAACTAAGCAGCCCCTGAAGTTTCATGGCCAGGCCCATGTCGCCTTTGATCTTGATCTTTCCGCCCATCATTGCCATCATGGGATTGAGGTTACCGGAGCGGAGTTGGTCGAGGGTGTCGACGGTAGTGGTGACTACGGTATCGGCCTCTTTGTCTTCGTTGGTGACTACGGCGGCTTCGCCGGTCATGTCGATGTGGATGATGCCTTCACCGAGGTCGAGCTTCAGGCTCTTGCCCAGGTTAGGCGCTTTGGCGGCTGCGGCTTTTACGCCAGCATCAAATTCTTCGAAAGTCATTTGGTATGATTTATTGAAGGCGCAAGTTAGCGAAATTTCGCTATTCGGAAATGGTGGTGGGTTGTCTGGTGTGCAAAACGAATTGTACGAATTAAATCTTGCCTAAGCGGACGCCCGCGGGACCCTTAACCCTTCACCGCTGCGCGGTCTCAGGGCTAAGGGACGCCACGGGGTCCTCCGACCTCATAGGGCCCTGTAGCGTCGACCAGGCCCGGAAGTGCAGCAAAGGGTTGGTTGACCTGCGGGCGTCCGAACGGTGAGCAGCTGTTTTATGAATAGTTGTCTAATTTGTTGTGCACGCGGCTGTCTTGTCAGGGTAACCGCGAGAAACTCCCTCCCAACCCTCCTAAGGGAGGGTAGCCCACAGAGTAGGGCTATTGAAAACGCTGCGCGCTTTTAGCCAAAATCCTCCACTTTAGCCGACCTTTTGATTGTCTTAACTTTCCTTATTCCCCGTCTGGATAAGTGCCTCATCAATGACATCCTCAACTTTTGGCCTGGCCGCGCCTTTGGCGGAATTGATGAAGTACACACCCGTGAGCAGGATAGCGCCCGCGACGACGGATTGCAGCGTGACCGCCTCGTCGTTCAGCGCAGCGCCCAGCAGCGCCGCGACGACGGGATTGACGTAGGTGCTGGTGGCCGCTTTTTCCGGGCTGACGTTGCGCATCAGGTAATTGAAAGCCGAAAAAGCGATGATGGCGCCGAAAACGATGAGGTAGGAGGTGGCGAGGATGGATTTCATGCTCAGCTGGTCCACTGACCAGCCCTCCCACTCTCCGATGGCTAAACTGAAGACCATGGCCACGGCCCCGCCAACGATCATTTGCATGGCCGTGGAGCGGAAGTTGTTTTTACCCATGTCGAGCCGTGGGTTGAAGATCATGCCAAAGGCCCAGGTCAGGATGGCGAAAAGAATGACGGCGAGGCCGATGATTTCGGCTTTGCCGGCCACCAATTGGGGTTGCCCGATGAGCAGGCCCATGCCAATGATGCTGATGCCGGCCCCTAAAAAAGCCTTGTTGGGCGGGCGAGTGGCGAAGAACGTCCACAGCAGGATCATGATCAGCAGGGGCTGGAAGGCGACCAGTAGTGCCGCCATGCTGGTATCTACCCACTGTTGGGCCCAGACGACGCCACCCACGCCGATGGAGAGGAACATCACCCCCATGTACCCGGCGTTGCGCCAGTTTTGGGCCGTGGGCCTCGTCTTGTCTCCAGTAAGGAAGGAGATGCCGTAAAGCAGGATGCCGGCGAGGAGAAACCGCACCCCACACATGCCAAAGGGGGGCAGGGAATCGATCGCCCAGTAATTGGCCAGGTAGGTGGAACCCCAGACAAAATAAGTAATGGCGAAAGCGCCGATTATGAGCCATTGTTCTCTGGTCATGGGGGAGATGTATCTTTGCGCAAAATATAGAACTATGAATACCTTGACGAGAATACTCCCCACTTTGCTTTTAGTTGCCACTGCGCTGGTATTTTTTAGCTGTCAGCCTCAGGAATCAGGGGCCAGCACCGAGACCACTACCACCACAACGACCGCCGCAGGCGGCCCCAGCATCGTGTACGTCCGGTTAGACAGCCTCCAGGTAGGCTATAACGACCTGGCCACCGAATTGGAACGCCTGGAAGGCAATGTGCAAAAAGCGCAGGAGAACATCCAAAATGAAATGGCTGCCTTGCAGCGCGAAGTGCAGCAACTGCAGAACAAAGCACAGCAGGGCCTGATGACGCCCAATAAGATCCAGTCGGAGCAGCAGCGCATCGGCCAGAAAGAACAACGGATCATGCAGCAGCGCGAAGTGGCGCTGGCCAGCATCCAGGAAGACCAGATGCGCCTGCAGCAGCAGTTTGGAGAACGCCTGAAGGCCATCCTGAAAGCCATGAAG
>JBGCFZ010000435.1:0-4748 GCA_045110355.1 Lewinella sp.
CCAGCCAGCAGGTTATCGCCGTGGATAACTGGCCGGCAAACGTAAGCGCCCGGCAGCGTGATCTGCTCGATGAACTTACCATCTAGGGTAAAGAACTTAAACGCCTGATCATTCCGGCTCGTGACCACCAGGCGGGGCTGCCCAGCCTTACGCAGGTCAATGGCCACGCCGTGGGCCTGGTTAAGGTTATACCTTGGGTCTTCGTTGTCCTTTCCACCGAAGTGCTGGATGTACCGGCCGTTGGCATCATAGCGAACGATGTAGTTGGAGCCATATCCATCCGCCACGTAGATGTCTCCGTTGGGCGCAACGGCGGTCTCGGTGGGATGATAGGCCATTCCCGGTTGATAGACGCCAATTGTTTGTGGGTGCCCCAGCTGAAATACGACCTCTCCGTTAAGACGGGTTTTAGTAACGCTGCCCGGCTGGCTTCGCCAGCGCCCCTGCCGGTCGGAGTGGCTACCGGTATCGCAAATGAAGAGGGTTTCTTCGTCACCTTCGTCGAAGATCGTCAGGCCGTGGCCGGCGGGATAGCGGTAGCCCCAGCTGTCGATGACCTTCCCGGAGCGGTCGAAGACCAGGACATTATTACTTGGGTGATCGCCCAGGAGGTAAAGCTTTCCACTTTTGTCGGCCACCATTTCGTGGCAGTTGATCAGGGGGTACTGCCTGGGAGAAACCTTGGCCCAGTTGGCCTTTACTTTATATCGGTGTGTGCCCTGGCCGACGAGGAGGTCAGCCGGGGCTGCGGAGCGGCCAGTCAGGAAAGCAGGCATGGCAATGGCGGTGCTGGCCAGGGCGGTATTGCGGAGGAAAGTTCGGCGTTGCATGGTCGGGTATATTTTCTTCCGTGAAGTTAATGCGCCTGACCGTTCTTGTCACTACCGCCCTTACCTGAGAATCACCTTCCGGGAATAAACTTGTTTTCCCGCATCAACCCGTAGTATGTACATTCCAGGTGTAATCTGCGGGATGGTCAGCTCTACGCTCTGACCGGTAACTGTCTGTCGGTATACCTCTGCTCCTACAGTATTGAGAAGTTTGAGCACTCCTTCCTCTCCATCCGACAACGGAAGGCGTACGTTCATTTCGTTAAAGACCGGGTTAGGGAAGACTTCTATACTTCCAGTAATAGCTGTTTCTAAAGTAATTCCAACAATGGGAGAATACGTAAATGCTCCGCCATAATCCATTTGGCGCAAGCGGTAGAAATAAGTCGCACCCGTCAAATTTTCATCGATAAAGTCATACGTACGAATTTGATCAGACTCCCCATGTCCGTCCACGAATCCGATGTTAGTCCAAGCCCTTTCATCGTCACTTCTCTCTATTTCGAAGCCCTCATTCTGGCTTTCTTCAACTGTTTTCCAGTTAAGCAGTGCGCCGTTCTTACCATTGTGGCTAACGGTAAAACTGGTCAAGGTTACGGGCAGGGCTGGTTCCAGGACGAAGCTTCCCGTAAAGTCTGTGCTGCTTACCGCGTAGCTTGATTCGTTAAATGCCCAGTTGTTGGCATCAAGGATATCGGTTAGAGTGGTAGGCAGGTTTCTGGCCCGGCGGTACTCTGCCCCAGCCATTTGATTATTCCAGTCCTGAAGGACCTCCACCGTGATGCCGTCATTGCGGGGGTCCCTATCGGATCCTACCCCAACGGTACCTTCCAATAAAAACCAGCAATAAACCAAGGTAACGGAACTCTCTGGAGCGGCAGGATTACTCGCCGTGAAAGCATAAATTTCCTCCTCGGTTCCAGAAAGAGACCAATTACCCGCCACATTGGTTGTAGTCCCCCCATCGTCTGTCGTAAAACGATTACTGGGGTTGCTCAACTCAGTGATGATGACCACCCTTCCAGCAGGTAATCCGCCAGCAGGAGCGACATAAGAGATCATTCCCTCAACCGTTCCGAACGTTGAAGTAGGAACATCGTAGTGGTCTTCTGTGAAATAAATGACCGTTCCTGCGGGAAGGGCAACGTCAGAGGTAAATGCAAATTCATCAGGTCCGCCCGAGTCGAAACCAACAATAGCGATCTTAGCCGATACATCCGCAGTATAGAACAAAAAGAAAGAGAGTAAAAGGAGGAAAAAGCCAAAGCGTTTCATAAGAGTATTTTTGGGGCGGATTTTTCGGTAGTGACAAACCGACACCTCACTAATGGCAGCCGTTTGGTAGTGCCGTCAGGTAAGATTGGTTAATCCGCATTATTGAAAAAGCCCCCGTGGGGAAATCATTTTACAGTAGTGTTTTATAAAGGTAAAATGATGTCGCTAACGCACGTCAAAAAACGGATGACGGTTTCTGGACAAGACAAAATGATGAATGTCGACCTTGTTTAACAATGAGACAATTAAATTTTATCTAATTCGTAATCAATTCACTAATAAACCATTAACTCATTTCATAAACTTCCCCTAACCTTCGTAAAGTACTCCCCCTTTGAGGATATATTTTATAAAGCGTAGCTAACCAGTCTTAGTCGTACGCTTCAATACCTGGTAAGAAAGTGCTCCAACTTCTCTTTTCGGGTCAGCCCGAATTTCTCCCGCAACCGATGGCGGGCCTTATGCACACTGTTGATCGAGACGGCGTTTATTTCGGCAACTTCCTGAAGAGATATCTTTAGCCGGATCAGGCCGCAATGCCGAAGCTGATTCAGTGTTAAACTGGGATAATCCGCTTGAAGGGCATCAAAGAAATTAGGAAAAACCTGCTCGTAGGCCTGTTGAAAAAGTGCCCATTCTTTTTTTGAAGCCTCGCTGGAATGAATACTACGAATCATGGCCAATACCTTTTTCGAGGCAGGGTGACCAAGGGCTATTCCCTCCAACTCAGTTTTTAGCCTTTTGAGAAAATCGTCCTTCTTCGCCAGGTCAAGTGAGAGGAAGGTCATTTCCAAATTTGTTTGCTTGAGATTGGTTTTTATCTCTTCGTTTTCCCGCTCCGCGCGCTGAAGATCAGAAAGCAGTTTGCCCTCGCTTTCTTCGCTACGGCGAATGCGCCATCCCACGAATACCAGCGTCAATATTATAAAACTAAGCAATAATAAAACGCCCCATTTCTTTGTACCTGATGGCATAGCCTTTGATGTCTCGCCTGACCGGAGTTTCAAATGATCCCGGCGAACCCTCTCCAACTCAACACGGGTCAACTTATTATTCTGCTGTAAACCAAACAGACTGTCTGATAATTGTTCGTGCTGCCTACTAAAGCGTAAAGCCTCCTGGTAGTTCCCCTTTGCTTCATACAAAGAAGCAAGGCGTTTTGTCGCAGAATAAAGTCCTCTAGTATCATTACGCTTTCTAAAAATTTCCGCTGCGTGCTGAAGTTGACGTTCCCCCTTTACGGTATCTCCCTGCGCTAACGATAAGCGCGCCAGAAGGCTATGGTAGCTCCCGGAAATATCACTCTGCTTCAGGTCAAGGCCTGTTTTGAGAGCGTAGTCGAGGTTTTTTCTGGCAGCTTCAAAATCGCCCGTTTCCATCTGTATCAGGGCGATCGTTTTGTACAGATTGGTAGTAGACTTTATTCCCAGGCTATCGTAGATGGCGATTGCATCGGTGATGAAAATTAGTGCCTCTTGGTACTTTCCTTGCCTCGCGAGTAAATCAGCCAGGTTCGTTCTGATTTTACCCTGGTCGCGGGCACCTCCTAGCTCAAGACCTAGCTCAAAGTAAGAGGTTGCCTCCTCATACATTTCAATATCTGAATAAATCAACCCTATGCTATTGAAGAGGTTCACCTTACTCGTTTTGTTGCCCAGACTATCCGCTATGGCAACCGCTTGGTAAAAATGCTCAAGAGCGGCGGGATAATCGCCCTTGTGATAGTAAACCAAGCCGATATTGCCCAAGTACCTCCCAATGAGTAACTTAGAATTAGTCTGTTTGCCGTAGTCCAGTAGCTCTTCATAAACCACCAACGCATCATTGTAGTCACCACGTTTATAGGCCAGGTTTGCAATATTCCCTTTTATGAGCAGCACCCTGCTCGTATCCGCCAGTTCATCATAAAGTATGATCGCCTTTTCGTAAGCTTTCATCGCTTGTTCGTATTCTCCCTGGCGGGTGTAAGTCATCCCTAGCCCATTGCGGGCTTTACCAACACCACGGAGGTTTTCTACGCGACGAAACCCTTCAATAGCTCGTTCGTAATATTGAATAGATTGGGGGTAGTCGGCTTTAATTGTTAGAATGATCCCCTTGATCAGCAGCATTTGGGGCTCCAAAGCCTCCAGTTTTAAGGATGTAGTCAATGCTAAACCCTCCTCGGCGTAAACCATTGCAATCTCCTGATCAGAGAACTTCAACTGGTCAGCGAGTTCCAGCAGGGCTTCTACCTTTTCCTCACCATCTATGTACGGTAAACGTTGCCGCAAACTATCGACAATATTATTCCCTGGCAATCCGGCGGAGACCGACAAGAAGATAACCGACAAGAAAAGTAAGTGAAGAGGCCTGGTCATGAGGTACAGTCTATCCGACAAACATACGCTGTGGAGAGAGGAACAATGGCTATGGTGCTGGCAGATAGTTTATTCTTGTCGGACAAAAAATCTCCCTTCCATCCACACCTAAGCCGAATCGGGGCGTAATAACCACAATTTCCTACCTTTAGAGCCCTCACCAGAACCACGTCCACTCGCTAATGCGCTCCCGGAAACCATTTTTTATTTTCTTCACCGGCCTTATGGTACTGGCTATCTTTTTTAGCTGTTTGGGAGGTGAGGATTCATCCGTCAGCTTCGC
>JBGCFZ010000436.1:0-4323 GCA_045110355.1 Lewinella sp.
GCTGGTGAATTTTGCCTGCGGGCAAGGCGCTTGAACCGGAGTTTAGCCGTAGCTAAATGAGGATTCAAGCAACGCAGCCAGCGGGTAAAAGACGCCGCAGTTAATGTGACAAGATCGGCTTGACAGAGCACTAGTGGTCGATGACCGACCAATAGCACTAACAGACCAAACGTATCTACCCTTTCAGTTTCTCCGGTAATTCCGTAAAGCCCATATTGTAGAGCGTAAAGCCAAACATATCCGCCGCCTGTTCGATGCGTTTGCTGACCGGGGTGCCGGCGCCATGGCCGGCATCCGTCTCAATACGGATAATAACGGGGTTGTCACCAGCTTGCTTGTCCTGTAATTCGGCGGCAAACTTAAAGCTGTGGGCAGGGACTACGCGGTCGTCGTGGTCGCCGGTAGTAACCATAGTGGCGGGGTACTTCGTACCGGGGCGAACGTTGTGAACCGGAGAGTAGCCCTTGAGGTACTCAAACATCTCCTTGTTGTCATCGGCCGTACCGTAGTCATACGCCCAACCGGCACCAGCCGTAAAGGTGTGGTACCGAAGCATATCCATTACGCCTACGGCAGGTAAGGCCACCTTCATCAGGTCAGGCCGCTGCGTCATTGTGGCACCGACCAGTAGACCGCCGTTGGAGCCACCGCGAACGGCCAGGTAATCTGAAGAAGTATAGTTATTGTCAATCAGGTACTCTGCGGCGCTGATGAAGTCATCAAATACGTTCTGTTTCTTCAGTTGGGTACCAGCATCGTGCCATGCTTTACCATATTCGCCACCGCCACGGAGGTTCGGTACGGCATAGATGCCGCCCTGTTCCATCCATACGGCGTTCGTGATACTGAATGACGGTGTCAGACTGATGTTGAAGCCGCCATAACCGTAAAGGATGGTTGGGTTCGAGCCGTTACGCTCCATCCCTTTTTTATAGGTAATGATCATGGGCACCTTCGTACCATCCTTCGAGGTGAAAAAGACCTGCTCGCTTTCGTACATGTCCGGGTCAAAATCGATGGCGGGCTCCCGATAGATGTTGGAGGCTCCCGACTTCGCATCAAAGGCGTAGATGGTACCCGGCGTTTTGTAGTTCGTAAAGCTGTAGTAAAGCGTCTCGGCGTCTGCTTTTCCACTAAACCCACGGGCAGAACCAACTCCGGGCAGCTCAACCTCCCGCACCAGTTTCCCGGCATAATCATACTGCTTTACCTCCGAGATCGCATCCACCATGTAA
Organism: Lewinella sp.; assembly: GCA_045110355.1. Taxonomy (GTDB): domain Bacteria; phylum Bacteroidota; class Bacteroidia; order Chitinophagales; family Saprospiraceae; genus Neolewinella. The sequence goes on from JBGCFZ010000436.1 coordinate 1,236, forward strand.
ACAGCAAAGATGTAGCCCGATCCGGTTCTTGGACTCAGGACGTACTCCCGTTCAGGGATAAGGTCCGTCCATTGCTCGGGGCTTGGGTTGCTGGCGTCAACCGTAACGATTTTCTGGTTCGGGGCATCTAAGTTGGTGACCAGGAACAGTTTGGAGCCTTTGTTATCCAGCAAGTAGGTGTCGCTATCAGTATGATTCAGTATGGTAGTCAGCGGGCTGCCGGGCTTAGAGAGGTCCTTCATGAACAGCTTATTGCCAGAGGTCGATGTTCGGGCGGAGATGATCAGGTAATTGTCGTCTTCGGTAACCGAAGCGCCTATGTAGCGGTGCTTCTCCGCTGCGGTGCCACCGAAAATCAGCTCGTCACTTTTTTGTGGCGTCCCCAGTTTGTGGAAATAGACTTTATGCTGATCGGTTTTGGCCGACAATTCACTGCCCTCTGGCTTGTCATAACTTGAGTAGTAGAAACCTTCGTCACCTTTCCAGGACATGCCGCTGAACTTGATGTCTACCAGGGTATCCTCCATTATTTCCTTGGTTCCGGCATCCATGATAATGATTTTCCGCCAGTCGCTGCCGCCTTCGGAGATCGCATAGGCAAGGATGTTACCACTTTTGGAAAAGCTCATCCCGCCCAGGGAGATGGTACCGTCTTTACTGAATTTATTGGGGTCGAGGAATACTTCGTCTTCACCGTCTTCCGTCACGCGGTAGTAGGTTGATTGGTTCTGCAACCCGTCATTTTTTGAGTAGTAGGTATGATCTCCTTCTTTAAAGGGGGCACTTATTTTCTCGTAGTTCCAGAGCTTTTCCAGTCGGTCTTTCAGCGCCGTCCGGAAGGGGATGTCTTCGAGGTAACTGAAGGTGACTTTGTTCTGGTTGTTTACCCATTCGCCGGTTTCAGCACTCCTATCGTCTTCCAGCCAGCGGTAGGGGTCAGCCACTTCTGTGCCGAAATAGTTCGTGATGGTGTCAACAGTCTTGGTTTCCGGGTAGGTGAGTGCAGCTTGAGCGGGTGCTTCCGGGTCAGTATTTTGACAGGAAAACATACTGAAAATGATCAGGGTAAAGAGGAACAGACGATGCATTTGGCTTGGTTATTTGGTTGTTACGGAATGTATGGAGGGTAGACTACAAAGCTAATCAATTGTGAGGTTATTAGGCGCAGCCGCAGGTGCAGGGAAAACTTAGGCGCTGGGTTCGGACCCCGGACGAAGGGCGCTCCGCGCCTGAGCGGAAGCGCTTGCTTTCAGCAACGCGACGCCGCTACACGACCGGAGGTAGCTTCGACCGGGGCTCTTTTTGCTCTTCCATCTTTTCCTTGCACCTGCGGCCCCGCCCCCATCTCCTCTTTCCTACACCAAATGATCGTTTTACTACCACCTAGGGAGCAGGATACCCAGAGCGTACGGATTCCGGGTGCTCATCATGGAACAGTTTAGCAAGGGTTACTTACCTTAGGCTTCCCCATATTAGCCTTCCACGAACCACCCATCATGCAACATTTGAAAATCACCAAAGTAGAACTCTTTAAAGTCCCCCCTCGCTGGCTCTTCCTCAAGCTGACCACCGAAGACGGCACCGTAGGCTGGGGGGAACCCGTAGTGGAAGGCCGCGCAGACACCGTCGAGGCCTGCATCAAAGAATTGGAAACCCACATCATCGGTCATCCTGCCAATAAGGTCGACGACTTCTGGCAAATGATTTTCCGAGGCGGATTCTACCGCGGCGGCCCGGTCCTGATGAGCGCCCTCTCCGGCATCGATCAGGCGATGTGGGACATTAAGGGGAAGTCCCTCGGCGTCCCGATTTATGAGCTACTGGGCGGCGCGGTGCGCGATAAGGTGAAGATCTACGGATGGGTTCACGGGGATACGCCCGAAGCTCTGGCCGAGGCCACCCGCTGGCGTATTGACAACGGTTTCACCGCCGTTAAATTCAATGCGGTGGAAAAAATGGAGTGGATCGATACACCCCGGAAAGTCAAGGAAGCAGGTGCGAAAATGGCCGCCATCCGCGAAGCGGGAGGCGATGATTTACTGATTGGCGTCGACCTCCACGGCCGGGTCCACAAAGGCCAGGCCAAGGCCATCGCCAAGGTGCTTGAACCCTATCATCCTTATTTCCTCGAAGAACTCGTGCTGGCCGAAAACAACGAGGCGTTGAAATCTTTACACGATTATACTTCCACCCCAATTGCTACCGGCGAACGGATGTTCTCCCGCTGGGATTTCAAACGTATCCTTGCCGAAGGCTCCGTCGATATCCTTCAGCCAGACCTCAGTCATGCCGGAGGTATTACGGAAGTGAAAAAAATCGCCACCATGGCCGAAGCTTATGATGTGGCCATTGCGCCACACTGTCCACTGGGTCCCATTTCCCTGGCCGCTGCCTTGCAGATCGATTTCAACTGCTACAATGCCCTCATCCAGGAGACCAGCCTGGGCATCCACTACAATGTCGGCGCCGACCTGGTCGATTACCTCAAAGATCCCGATGGCTTTGGTTTGCGGGACGGCCACGTCTCCCTGATGACCAAACCCGGCCTCGGCATCGAAATCGACGAAGACAAAGTGCGAGAAGCCGCCAAAATTGGTCACAGCTGGAAGAATCCTATTTGGCGAAATCCGGACGGGGCGGTGACGGAGTGGTAGCGCTCGCTTCGTTCGGATAGAACCAATTTTTAGCGACCTACCACCCCAACAAGAAAGAAGTGAATCCCCAACGGCCGAAAGGCCCCCCAACAAGAACGAAGTGAATCCCCAACGGCCGAAAGGCCACCCAACAAGAACGAAGTGAATCCCCAACGGCCGCAGGCCACCCCAACGCAAAGCCCCCAACCTTAAGCCATGACCAAAAAACGCTTCAACATCCTAGCCCTGATCTTCGTCACCGTAGTCATCAACTACATGGACCGGAGCAACATTTCGGTAGCTGCCGCAGCTATCGGAGAGGACCTTTCGCTGACGAAAGTGCAATTGGGACTAATCTTTTCAGCCTTCGGCCTCACCTATTCCCTGCTGCAAATTCCTGGCGGTATTATGGTCGATTACGTAAAGCCGAGGATACTTTACCCCATTATCCTGGT
>JBGCFZ010000437.1:0-30173 GCA_045110355.1 Lewinella sp.
CACCTGCGGCCCCGCCCTAAAACGCAACTTTTGCTGACGTCCTTTACATTTACCAAAAGATGTACAATACTCCACCAACACCATGTCACACTCTCTCCCAAAACTAGCCTTCAGCTCGCCCGCAGAGAAGGCTGATTTTCAATTGGAGATTAGTCAACTCGCTACCGCACAGTGGCTGGTGGGCGAACGGCCCGGCCACCTCTTGGTCATTTACCGCCGGTTGGTGGCGGAGATGATGCCTTTCGCGCAGTTGTTGCGGGAGCGCACGGCCCCGGACAAGCGGACGCCGTTACTACGGGACCACCTGGATGCCTGGGTCGATCATGAGACAACTGAGACGGCCCTCTTCGATGTCCTCCTTTATCTGGACGCACGCACCCTAGACGTGGCTACCCTACTGGCATTAACTAAGCTGCCAAACTTCCTTTGTACACCTGACCAACTGGGCATCCTGAGGTCAGCCCCATTAGCCGCGCTGGAGCAACTGGTAGCATTCATGGATGCTTATTTCCCCGCCGTCGAAAAACCGGCCTGCCAACTGGCTTTTACCCTGTTGCTCGAAACCTTCTTCCACGAAGCCGGGGAGCTATGTACCAACCAGGAATTGAATGATTTCCTGCAGGAAGCCTACCCCGCCCTACTCGGTAAATTCCCTGAATGCCGGGAGCCAGAACATGCTGGTCATCTGGCCGACTGGTTTAAGCTCTGGTTGCACCATAGCCGCAGGGCAGTCCCCAACATCCCGAAAGATCACCCGTATTACGAAGTAGCTTTTGCAGACGTTGTAAAATACCTGCCAGCCGTCATCCTCTGGAACAACGGGGTGCCGTACTTCAATGGCGCTAAAGAATTCCAGTACTACAGCGAGGCCTTCTTCTGGCTGGCGACGGGTGGTAGCATGCGCAAACTTCCCGGGCACCCTCCTTACTCCAAGCGAATGGCCAAAGAGTTTCTGGCGCTTCCAAAAGATCACGGAGATACGGAGGCTGACACCTACGTGCACTGTTTCTTCCTGTCGCTGGGGGCAGACCGTGGTATGGCGCTTACCCTGCAGCGCTTCTTCCGTCGCCCCGCAACAGCCGCTGACCTCGTTCGCTGGAAAGAAATGATTGATCCCATTGTGCAAAAATTACGGGAGGCACCTTACCACTGGCTGGCCGGTGAAGGCGATCACTTACTGGGCTACCTGCACCATGCCGTGCGTGACCTCTTTGGCTTTGCCGTCAATGCCGTCAGTATCGAGCAACTGGAACGGGAAGCTGATGCCTATTATGCCCGGATCGACGCTCGCCAGGCGGAACAGCAACGCCGGCAAGCAGCAAGAGCTGCCCTCCGGGAACAAGCAGCTGACCCCAACCGCTGGCCGGCACTTGCGGGCGTCTCGCCATGGGAAGAAACCCTGAACAAATACGGCCCCGTTCGGAAGTGGAAGATCGTGGAACTTACCAACCGAAACCAGTTGGCGGAGGAGGGCCGCAGTATGCGCCATTGTGTAGGCACCTACGCCAATGCCTGCCTACAGCGGCACTCGTCCATCTGGTCCATCCGGGAACTCCGGCTAAGCGGTCAGTGGTACAGTGTTGCCACCATTGAGATCGACGTAAAGCACAAAAAAATCGTCCAGTTTTACGGTCGGCACAATGCTACGCCGGCACCCGAGCTGATGACAAGGCTGGAGCGATGGATGGAGCGGGAAGGTTTGAAAATTAGGGAGTAGCTCATTTGTTCCCGGTACAGCAATCGTAAAAAGTAGCAAGAGCAATGTTTTTTGGGCGCGGCCGCAGGTGCAGGAAAGGGTTACAAAAAGCAAGGTAGCACGGCCGTTCCCTGAGGAATCAATTATCTTTCCGAGCATGAAGACTTACCAAAAAGTTCTACTGGCCCTTATTTCTCTGCTACTGATGGCCGGGATTTACTACTATCCAAAACTGCAGCGCGTCAATAAAGTAATGCATTTTTTCGACCGGGACATCATCGTCGATAATTTCCGGACGACGAACCAGATGATCACCTTTAAAGAAATCGGGGCCGCAGCAACACCGGCATCTTTCCCAGCAGTTACATCGGTCAACCCGCTGCCCGGCAGCTTTTCCTACGCCGAAATGACGATGGACGTACCGACCTACCTGGACTCTTCCTACACTACGGGTTTTTTGGTCCTGCAAAATGATACCATCGTCCATGAAGAATACCTTCGGGGGCATAGCGCAGCTACGCCGCAGATCGTTTGGTCAGTCTCCAAATCCTTTCTCTCCGCGCTGTTCGGCATTGCCGTGGGCGAAGGACACATCAAAAGTATTGACCAAACGGTGGAGGAATACTGCCCGGTACTCGAAGGATCGGGCTATGAAGGGGTAAGCATCAAGGACGTGCTGCAGATGTCGTCCGGTGTAGCGTTCAATGAGGATTATGCCGACTTTTGGTCCGACATTAACCGCTGGGGACGGGGGTTTGCCTGGGGTGCCAGCCAGGATGTATTTGCTGCAGGACTCGTCAGAAAGCACGAACCGGGCACCTACAACCACTACGTCAGCATCAATACCCACGTATTGGGCATGGTACTGGTGAAGGCCACCGGTATGGGCATTACGGAATACGCGCAGCAGAAGCTGTGGAACCCATTAGGCATGGAGCACAACTCCTACTGGCTGACGGATGACTACGGCATGGAAATGGCCCTCGGCGGGCTTAACACGACCGTCCGCAACTGTGCCAAGCTTGGCAGCCTCTTCGAACACCGGGGCAACTGGCGTGGCCAGCAGGTGGTGCCCGCTGCTTGGGTCGACGCTTCGGTTACACCAGACGCGCCCCATCTGGAACCGGGGGTGCGTGCCAGTTCGGCGCACAGCCTGGGGTATGGCTACCAATGGTGGATCCCCGAGGGGGACCAGGGAGAATTTCTTGCCGTCGGGGTGTACAACCAGTTCATCTACGTCAACCCGACGACGCATACCGTCATCGTAAAGCATTCGGCCAACCCAGGGTTTACTACTGATAGTGACTTGGGGACTACGGAGATGTTTTTGGCATTAGCACGAGCAGTGGTGGCTAGCAGATGATGTTGTAGCTCCAACCGGGGAATTTCTCACAGAGGGCAGCACAGTGGTGTTAAGCGAGGGATAAGTACAGGCTCAAAAGTAACCCACAAACGAAGTTTGCGGTCTCGTGCGGAAGCTGTAACCTGCAACGGGAGCGAACCGACCTCTGCAACTTGGAACTTGTTCCGTATCTTCAACTTCTAACCCCCATAAATCAGATTACTATGCGTTATTGTCTTTCCCTGCTTTTACTGTTGCTGCTTTGCACCTGCGTCCGCGCCCAAAATGTTGGCTATCAAACGCCCGACAAGGCGATTTTGGACCTGGTTGACGTCCCCCTGGCCCCAAGCGTGCTGATGGACGAGAAGAAAGAGCAAATGGTGTTGCTGTACCGCGACGCCTACAAATCGATTGAGGAACTAAGCCAACAGGAACTTCGCCTCGGTGGCCTGCGGATTGACCCAAAGACGAACATCGGCAGCCGCACAACTTACTATAATAACGTGGCGGTACGCGGCGTGACGGAGCATACCAAGCTGCAAAAAGTGATGGGCTTGCCCGAAAAGCCTAAGCTGTCGAACTTCAATTGGAGTCCTGACCAGACCAAGATCGCCATGACCCACACCACACCCGATGGCGTTGAAATCTGGTTTTTGGACGTAGCTGCTGCCTCCGCAAAGCGTATCACCGAAGCTAAAGAGATGCCCATCAACGCTAACCTTGGCGACGTCATCAACTGGTTCAAAGATGGCCAATCCATGCTGGTGAAAGTGCTGCCTAAGGACCGTAAGCCACTGATTGATGGAGCAACGGCCGTTCCTACCGGCCCCACCATCTCCACCGCCGATGGTAAGAAAGCCCAGAACCGAACGTACCAGGACCTGCTGAAGAACCCCAATGATGAGCAGAATTTCGAGCAACTTGCTCGCTCTTCCATCATGAAAATTTGGTTGGATGGCCGTTCAGAGCCCTTCCTGCCCACCGATATGTACGGCTCCATTTCTTTTAGTCCTGATGGAACCTACGTAATGGTGACCCGCGTTGAACGTCCGTTCAGTTACCTAGTACCTTACCGTCGTTTCCCCTCCGTAAGTACCATTTATCAAGCCAATGGAGAGAAGATCAATATTGTGAATACGGTACCGCTTATTGAGGATCTCCCAAAGGGTTTTATGGCCACACGGCCGGGCCGGAGGAACGTTAGCTGGCGGGCCGACAGGCCCGCGAGCCTCATCTACGTCGAAGCCCTCGACGAAGGTGACCCCGCCAAAGAAGTCGAATTCCGCGATCAGGTCTTCCGCCTCCCCGCCCCCTTCTCCGGTAAGGGCATCCCGATGCTCAAAACCATTAATCGCTTTGCCGGCATTCAGTGGGGCGACGATGATACAGCCATCGCCTACGACCGCTGGTGGGATACCCGGAACACCAAAACTTATGTCTTTGACCCCGCAGACGCACGTAAAGAGCCCAAAGTGATTGCTGACCGTAACTATCAGGATCGGTATTCGGACCCCGGTCGCTTTGTCACCAAGCGCAACGAATACGGGCGTTCCGTGCTCGCCCTCAAAGGAGATGATGCCTTCTTACTCGGCGCCGGCTACTCCAAAAAAGGGCAATTCCCCTTCCTGGATAAAATGGACCTTGACAATAGCCAGGTGGATCGGCTCTACCAATCTACTTACGACGACAAGGTGGAAAACTTACAGGATTACGATCCGGAAACCAACCAACTCATGGTTAGGATCGAGTCACCGACAGAATACCCCAACTACTACTTCCGGAACTCCAGGAACGGCAAATTAACGCAGTTGACGGAGTTCGAGAATCCCTTTGCCACGCTGGGCAATGTTCACAAAGAGGTCATCAGTTACCAGCGGGAAGACGGCCTGGAGCTGTCGGGCACGCTGTACCTGCCCGTCGGCTACGATAAGACGAAGAAAGAAAAGAAGCCGATGATTTTGTGGGCCTATCCCCGCGAGTATAAAGACAAAGCCAGCGCGAGCCAGACGACGGCCAACCCCAACAAATTCATTTATCCCTACTATGGCAGCCCGATCTATTGGGTAACCCGTGGTTACGTTGTGCTCGACGGAGCAGCCTTCCCCATCGTCGGGGAGGGAGAAACAGAGCCTAATGACTCCTTCCGGAAGCAACTCGTCAGCAACGGTAAAGCCGCCATCGACGCAGTGGACAAACTAGGCTACATTGACCGGGAGCGCGTTGCCGTGGGTGGCCACAGCTACGGTGCCTTCATGGTGGCCAACCTGCTGAGCCACTCTAACCTATTCGCTGCGGGCATTGCCCGCTCCGGTGCCTACAACCGGACGCTGACGCCCTTCGGTTTCCAATCCGAACAACGCTCCTACTGGGAAGCCCCAGAGGTGTACAACACCATGTCTCCCTTTATGCACGCGGAGAAAATGAAAACGCCGTTGCTGTTGGTTCATGGCGAAGCCGACAATAACTCCGGCACTTACCCACTGCAATCCGAGCGCTACTTCAACGCCCTCAAAGGCCTGGGGGCTACGGTGCGGTTAGTGATGCTGCCCAAGGAATCTCATGGCTACCGCGCCAAGGAATCCATTCTGCACCTACTGTGGGAGCAGGACCAGTGGATGGAACGGTGGGTTAAGAATAAGGGGACGGTTAAGCCTTAGGTTAAGCGCTGCGCGCTTTTTTGTGGGTAGTGGGTATGGCTGCCGCAAGGGAGGGCTCACTTCGTTCGTAGAATTTTCGATTCTCGATTAGAGAGTCTCGATTCTTGATTGGCTACCGCAAGTAGATGCTCACTTCGTTCGTTTGGAGGTTTTCACGCGAATGAAGTGGGCATTTTGGTTGAGGGTGCCCCCCGCACAATTTGAAGCGTACTTCTCGAATCATTAATATATTTGATGCAATACTCAGCTTTAAAAACACTAGGTAGATATGATCAAAGTAGGCGTGGCCGAATTTCGACAACATGAATACAGGATGGTTCGAGACTTCTGTCCGGACGGACAAAACCTTCAGGACACCTGGGAAGAACATAAGACAGAAGTTGAGAAAACGCTTGAACGCTTTCGGCTGCAGGGTATTACTGCGGTTCCGGTGGTTCTTTCTCTGGCGACACTGATGAAGTTTGAAGCAGACAATGGGTTCGGGCCAGATGCGGGGAAACGGGCCAGGATGGCTTCGGAACGGGTGATGGCGTAGGCTGCTGCTGAATTTCCGGGGGTAGGATTAGTCTGAGCCGGTATTTCCTTTAGCCGCCGATCCCCCGACCCTAAAGGCTCACCGTTTTTCCGGCCGCGTCGCGCAGCGGGAGAATGATGCATCCACGGCCCCACTTGTCTTTCTTCTTTAGGGACTTGTAGCCGATGCCGAGGAAGTCGTGATATTTCAGGCCGCGACCTTCGCAGTAGGCTTTGGCGGCGGTGTGCTTCTTCATCGCTTCCAGGCTGGCGGCGTAGATGGCCGTTACGTCGAGGGTTGCCGGTGTCGGTGTCGCGGGCATTTGCGCTGGGATGCTGACCGGCTGTCCGATCAGGTCTTTGGCTTTTAGGATGGCTTCGCGTTTGGTGGTGCCGTCCATCCGCATGATGAAGTCGATCACGTCTACGCTTTTGACTTCGCAGCGGGAGCTGCTCGATTTATTCGCAGCCGTAGAACAGCTTGATGACCAGGATCAAACGATGATTAAAACGCTCATCGATGCGTTAGTGACGAAGCGGAGAGTACAAGCGTTGGCTTAACGGTTCCAACAACGAACCCCGGCCCAGCGCGCCGCCGCCTTTATAATCCGCCCATCTTTTTGCCACCGACAACCACTATTGCGGCGGCGTTGGCCGTGTCATTGGGCGAGAAGTGGAATCAGATTAAATAAGGATGGTCATTTCTAACTTTTTGCAGAACGGATTCGACATAATCTGCTTCTAACTCACAACCATTTTTATTTAACCACTTCTCCCACTTTGATTTGTCAAGACTAAAAGCATCAAAGTCTGGATATACTGAAGTATCTCCAAAACGAACTGACGATTGGATTCCAGTTATCTTTTGAAGTGTGAAGACTGCTATCATCGACCTTCCCCCAACTATATTTTCAGCACCGAGATTATCTTCAATTATTAGTAATTCCTTTTCAAAAAAGGCTGTTACTTCTTCATCTGCACAACTCGTTTCGCATCCTTGTGCGATCAGCAGTGAAAGACAAATTGAAGCCGTGTACCATAGATTCTTAAGTGCCATACTACTTCTCTTTGATCGCTTCATTACGAACGGAGATGACCGGCTTACCAGCACCGATGTGAGTACGCACCTGTTGCCCGTTTCGCCAAAAAACCTGATACCATGGAGTATCTTCTCTATAACTCTTATTTACAGCATTCTCGGCGGATATGCCATGAGGGTGAGCTGCTTCAAATGGAACGTTGCTAGTTTTCTGAGTTTGCGCAAAATGTTGTTCAGCAAACTCGTGTGCTAGTTTTCCACCTCGTGTACCTCCTAAATCAGAAAGATTTTTGTTGAACTGAGCTACATCAGTTATATCAATTGTCTGCATATCGTATCTACCGGTAGCTACATCAGAATTTTGCCTGTCTATTTTAATATAAGCTACACCGTCCGCAGTAGTTACCCTATTCATTTCCGTATAGAAAGCCTGACCATTTTCAGAAAGTTTACTGACATCGCCTCCGCCTTCAGTCGCGACAATTGATAGAATCCCATCATCCGAAATGCTCGCCTCAAATTGCCCTTCTAAGTCATGATTTACCATCATGGTCAACATTGAACGGTCAATATTGGGCAGTTGACTGACAAAATGAAGTCGTATCGAATCGCCCATAGGATCGATGATCGATATAGGATTATTTCCCATCCCAGTGTAAGGCGACATTGTTGCGAAAGACTCAGCCTTGGGGTCTATCTGCAACCATCGCCCAATCGCCGGATCGTAGCTCCGGAACGGTGCTAAATCCAGCCCCAGCTCCTCATTTCTCTCGATCCCATTATACCGATAGCGTTGCTCAAAAGCGGGTTGAACAGCCCAATCTCCCTCCATCGACATTCCAAAGGCATAGTAATGGTTCTCCTGCAAAATCTCATCTGAAGCCACAGTGTCATCACCGTTTAAATCAGCGAAAAGGATACGATTGTTACCCAGATGATCAGAGAGATGGTATTGATATACCCATTCGCCAACTGAAGGACATGGTACGCCCTCCGCAGTGAATACAGCGCCTAACTCAACTTCAAAACCTGGCTGCAGCTCAATATCATTGCCCGCCTGGTAGGTGATGTCGCTATTGTCTTTCATGATGGCCAGGGATTGGATCGTGCCAGCTTTGAACGTGTCCTGGCTAGTAAACTCTCCTGAGTGGCTGAGCACAAGGTCACAATCAGCAGGCACCACCCGTCCGCTATTATGAGCAACGAACTCTAAGTTATCGTTAGTATATACGGCAGGGCCCAGGTAGTTCCGTTTTAGCAGTGTATCGCCTCCATCATTGATTCTCAATTCTTGCAATTTTGTTCCGTTTGCACTGTAGGTAAAGCGGGCTTGCTTCCCCCCTAAGTCAAAGTAGCGAACTTGCCCCTCACCCCTCCCGCAAAAACCGCCCCCGCACCATCCCCAGCACCCTACCCTTCTTGTCTACCGCCCTGAAGGACGCGATGTTCAAGCTTCACTTCCCTAATAAAAAGGGCGGGTACCTTTCGGTCTGGGGCCTGGGAGGCATCAGCGGAGACAAGTTCCAGTTGGAGGGTGACCCGGAGACTTCCAGTTTCGCCTCTAACCGGGGGGTGGTTGGTGCCAACTACCTGCACCGGATCAGCGATAAAAGCTACCTGGAAAGCATCATCAGTTATTCCACGACCCGTAGCGATGATGACTACGACAGCGGATTCGGCTATCAATTTGATGACCGCTTCGTGAACAGTGCGCTACGCGGCAGCATCCGGTACAACCGTAAAATTGATGCCCGGCAGACGCTCCAAATCGGCGTTATCGGCCAGCAGTTGAACTATGAGTTGCTTGAGGAAATTACCAATAACGAAATAACAACGACCAACCTTGAGCAGGATGGCAACACCTATTTCTTCCAGGGCTATGGTCAGTATAAAATCCGCCTTCGCCCTAATCTCACGGCGACTGGTGGCCTACACGCCAGCTATTTCGGCTTAGAAGGACAGTACACCATTGAGCCACGAGCGGGCTTGCTGTGGAATTATCGGCCCGGGCACTCCCTTAGTTTCGGTGCCGGCCTGCACAGCCGGCTGGAGGCCCTGCCCCTCTACCTCGCCGAGGTACAGCAGCCAGATGGGACCATTGCCCGGTTGAATCGTGACCTGCCACTACAAACCGCCACCCACGTTGTGGTTGGCCACAGCTTGCGCTTCAGTGACAACTGGCGCTGGAAACTGGAGGCTTACTATCAACACCTCGACAACGTGGCCATCGCTACGGCCGACGTTACTGACCCTTATGGCATAGCCGAGTCTTCCATAAATTTCTCCGACGGCATTGTTATAAACAGTGAACTGGCGGCGGACGGTACCGGCCGCAACTACGGAATCGAAAGTACCATTGAGCGCTTCTTCACGGGAGGGTGGTACGCCCTTTCGGCCACTTCCCTGTTTCGTTCCAGGTATACCCCCAGGGATGGCATTGAGCGTCCTACCCGCTTTGCTTCAGACTTTGTGCAAACGACCCTCGCGGGCAAAGAATGGACCGTTGGTAAGCGCGGTGTCAACACCCTGGGCTTGAACCTGAAGCTCAGCTGGTCGGGCAACAATCGTGTTGCTCCCATCGATTTAGAACGCTCTCGTGAAGCCGGGCAAACTATTCGTGACTGGGCTGACAACTACGGTGAAAGTCTGCCCAATTACTTCCGGTTCGATACAGGCATCCGTTACCGCAAAAACCGTAAGAAGACCAGTTGGGTACTCTCGCTCGACATTCAGAACGTAACCAACCGAAATAATGCCTTTAACCAATTTTACAGCGTCAACCAAGACCGCGTTGTGACGACTACGCAACTCGGGTTGATTCCTATTTTGAATTATCGACTGGAGTTTTAGTGCTGCGGTAGGCTAGTTTACACTGCGCTAATTACACAATCCCTAAATTTCCTAACTGCAGATCTACCTTCTGCCCACCATTGGCGATGGACTGGTAAATGGCCATCACGATCAGCATATCCCGCTTACCCATCTCCCCGGGCGCCAGGTTCTTATCCCCAAAGAGGATGTGGCGGGCAAAACCGTCCATTTGCAGCGCTTGCTGACGACGGTGTTCGAACTTGATCTCCCGCCCCTCGGAGGTACGGCCGCTGAGCGGGCCGTAGTTATTGGCGGGGTTGAGCTCAAACCAGCCTTTGTCGCAGGCAGCGTAGAGTCGGTTACCGCTGGAATTATGGGAGGTATAGATGTTCCCCACCGCGCCGTTGGGGAATTCGAACTGGGCGGTGATGGTCTCGTCCGTATCCTTGAAGTAGTCTGGGCGGGTACTGAATTCCTGGGCGGTAACGGAGGAGGGGTTCATCCCTGAGCCATAGATCGCGCTCTGGATGGCATATACGCCCATGTTCATCAGGGCGCCTCCGCCAGAGAGGGCTTTGTTGAGCCGCCACTGACCGGGGTTCGATCTGGAATTATAGGCAGCATCTGCAGAAATATAGCGAACGCCGCCAAAGGTTTTCTCCTTCACCATTCGCATCACTTCCTGGGTGTAAGGTTCGTAATGGAGGCGATACCCAACTTGTAGTTTGACTTTTGCTTGGGTGCAGGCGTTGATGATCGCATCACACTCTTCAACGCTTACGGCCATCGGCTTTTCGCAGATCACGTGCTTGCCTGCACGGGCGGCCCGGATGCAAAAATCAGCGTGCATGGCATTGGGTAGAACGACGTAGACGACATCGATCTCTTTGTTACTGGCGATGTTGTCGAAGTTCTCGTAGTTGTAGATATTCTCGTCGGGCAGGTTGTATTTCGTTTTCCAGGCGGCAGCCTTTTCGGGCGTTCCCGTTACGATACCGGCGAGGCGAATGTGCTCGGTTTCCAGTAAAGAGGGCGCTAATTGGAATTCGCTGTAGCTGCCAAGGCCAACGAGGGCAATACCTAGTTTCTTTTTTGAATCATCCCCCTGGGCACATGCACTGGCGGTAACACCGCTGAGGGCAATACTTCCAAGGCCTGCGGCAAGAGTACGGTTGAAGGAGCGACGGGTAGTGTTTTTCATTGGGCTAATATAGCAGAACCAGAGGGAAAGAAATAGCCCGTATCCTCCGCTGCCTTTTCATCCTTTCCTGGTATCCTGCCGACCGCGCCCATGTTTGCCCTTAGCTAAGAAAAGGGCGCGGCCGCAGGTACAAGGAAAGGTAGAGGAGCATTATTTAACCGTCACCGGTACTGCCCTGGTCATAGTCGCCAAGTAGGGCATGGACGGCGTCTATCGCGAAGGTTAACGCTTGTTAGACGTCTGAAAAATTACCATTCAGAACATTCTCCCTACCATTCAGAACAATTTCCCTTAAAAAGACAGAGATCACCTCCTCTAGGGCTACATTGAGGTAAATAATATTTATTTATTTTTTATCCCTCCTGGGGAATCACCTTGACATTGAATCCATAATTTTCCCGTTGCTAAGCGACGAAACCAATTATTAAGCGCTTGCTTGGACTTTTGGTAATTGTCCAGACAAGTGCTTTGGGTTACGCACTTTGCCCCAATCAACTTTCATTGCTCCTGCGTCCGCGCCTGATTATTCAGGAGTAGAAGCAGGTGTAAGGAGAAGAAACTGCCTCAGTAACTACTGGGCCAGCCAGTAAGTTTCGTTGCCCATAACTTGATCTTTTGCCCGCTGGCGTCACGAAAAACAACTTCCGTAACTACGGCTATGCAAGTGATTTTTCGTTTAGCCAGCGACCAAAATATCTGCGTTCTGTGCTAACGAAACTTACTGGCTAGCCCACTACCTCCCCGCTCCAAAAGGATACAACGGATTTTCCGAATCATAAGGCACATCCTCCTTTTGTGCCGCCACTGCCTCCCGGCTACGTGGCAGTTCAAAAGGAAGTTTGCCCTCTGCATCGGCTTTTCCGAAGAGGACGTCGGCCACAGCCTGATCGGAGCTGCCGAAATCAGCTAACAAAGCTTTCGCTTCCGCATCAATCTCCGTCAGGATGGCCGGGCGGACCAGGCCAGCAATAACTACACTTGGCTTCGCCCGCAAAACCGGGAGTATCTCTTCCAGTTCTTCTTCAGTGAACCACAGCCGACCTTGCTGGAAGAAGGACTCCAGAAACTCATCGTTACGGGGTTCGAAGGGCGTGGCTACCCGATAGATGACTACATCGGCAGCAGCTACGTCCGTCACCACTTCCCCGTACTGTCCGTAGGCTGCTGGGTCATTAGCCCCAACGACGAAAACTTTAGTTCCTGCGGCCAAGGGAAGCAATGCTTCGTTTTTCAGTTGCACCATCGAACGGCGTTGTGCCTCCAGGCCCTCGGCCCTGAAAGCAGAAGTCCCGGTAAGCGACTCGGCCTGAGCTTCGTCGACAAACGGATCATCAAATAAGCCGAGTCGGAATTTGTCCCTAAGGATTCGTGCGACGGATTCATCAATCCGGCTTTCAGGAAGTGCTCCTTCCTGCACGAGTTGGACGATGTGATCCGGGCAGGCTTCGCCTCCGAATTGATCACACCCCGCTTCCAGCACTTTTTTAACCCTTTCTTTTTCCGACAAACCTTCCACGCCCCAGGCGCGGGCGGCCCCCATAGCTCCGTCAGTGATGATGTTCCAATCCGTACATACCACCCCATCAAAGCCAAGGCTGTCCCGCAGCAAGCGGGTGATGATCGACTTATTAAAAGCAAAGGCTACGTCCTCCTCTGTCTGGCCAAGCGGGATGCCGTAGTAGGGCATAATCTGAGCAGTACCGGCAGGTAAAGCGCCCTCCACAAAAGGAATAACGTGATAATCGAAATTGTTTCCGGGGTAGGCCTGGTCCCGGCCATAACCGAAGTGTGCGTCTTCCCCGTCTTTTTGCGGCCCACCGCCACTGAAGTGCTTGGTCATACAGGCTACGCTGGCATTGCTGAGGCTGTCTCCCTGGAAACCCTTCACGTAGGCTTTGGTCATTCGGGCCGAGAGCTGAGCGTCTTCGCCAAAGGTGCCATTAGCCCGCCCCCAACGTGGTTCGGTGGCCAGGTCGGCCATAGGGTGCAGTGCCAGACGGATACCGGTGGCCAGGTACTCCTGCCGGGCAATATCGCCAAACCGTTCCACCAGCGCGGTATCACCAATGGCGGCCAGACCGAGCGGGCCGGGCCAGGCGGAAAAGGCGGGGGTGGCGATGACGGCTCCGGGGTTAAAATCTCCGGCGTGACGGGGGTCCGATGCGATGGTGACGGGAACCCCCAGGCGGGTGCGCTCGGCGCGCTTTTGCAGCTGGTTGTTGTGCCGGGCCAGGATGGCCGACGGCCAGGCGTTGACGATGTTGAAGCTGTTCATCTTCTTGTTGACCAGCATTTCGGCGTTGGTCCCCATCATTATCGGAAGGATGACGCCAAAAGGATCACCATTGAATTCAGGTGCATCCTGAGGTTCGCCGGTGCTGGTAATACCGCTCATGGTAATGAACATCGCACCGGCTTTTTCCTCCAGGGTCATCTGCCCAATGAGGTCCTGCACACGGGATTCCAGCGAAGCGGTCGGGTCTTCGTAGGGGTCAAGGCTGCCATTCTTGTTCAGGTCTCGGTAGGTGACGCTTCCGGCCGTTAGTGTGGGGGCTTCGGGACCCAACTCGGCAAGTTGCTTCGATGCCGTACGGTTAAAACTCCAAAGAAAAATGCCAATACCAATGCCGGCTAGTATTAGTAGCCCAAGGAGCCCCAGCAGGAGCCATTTCACGTATTTCATGTCTTACTTATTGCTTGATCGAATGGGGAAGGTATTAAACTTCTTGCCTTTAAACGATGAATTTAGGCCTGGGAGCGAAGAAAATGGTGTTGAACGAAGACCCGCCCACCAATAACCCTCAGTCGCCCAAAACAAACCTTCAGTGGCAAGTCCAAAAGGGAGTGCCCGCTACTTTTGCCGCATGATCAGTTGGCAAAGTTCTCCCCTCACCCAAAGCGGCTTTCTATTTTTATTATTTATCGGTTTGCCCTCACTTATTTGGGGCCAGGATTGGGCAGGTCAGCCCGTACCCGCCGAGGCCGGCCCCGGCAGGGTCTGGAAGCTACAAAAGGAACTCTCAGACGACTTCAACTACACCGGCAAAAAGAAACGATTCCGCAAACGGTGGCAAGACAGCTACTTCAATAAATGGACTGGTCCGGGGCTCACCCAGTGGCAAAATGATCACTCGTTGGTAGAAAACGGAAACCTGGTGATCCGGGCCTCCCGACGGAAAGGAACGGAGCAGGTCAACTGCGGCATCATCACCGGGAAGGCAGACCTGATGTGCCCGGTGTATACCGAGGCACGCATCAAAGTCAGTAACCTCGAACTCAGCTCCAACTTCTGGTTCCTCAGTCGGGACAGCCGACGGGAAATCGACGTACTTGAAGTTTACGGCGGAGCCGCCAACGATTTTTTTGCGCAGCATATGTCGACCAATTTCCACGTCTTCATCCGTAGCAAAGCTACTGGTATCACCAGCAACTTCAACGATCAAAACCACGTCACACTTCCCGATTCCGCTAATTGGCGGGAGGACTACCACACCTTCGGCATGTTCTGGAAGAGCCCGACGGAAATCTACTTCTACATCGACGGAAAGCAGTTGCCCACCGGTTCCTGGGAGCAGTCCGACATGTTCGACAAAGACTACACCAAAACGCCAATGAACAAAACCAAATACTTGATGGATAAGCCACTGGTCATGATCCTGGATACGGAGGACCATCACTGGCGGTCTAACCAGGGCATTGTGGCTCAGGACAGTGACCTGGCCAATCCGGCCAAGAACCGAATGCTGGTGGATTGGGTGCGAACTTATCGGTTGGTGGAAAAATAATGCTCCTTGTCCTTTCCCTGCATCCTGCGTGCGCGCCTTAGTAGTGGATAGTACGTAGTACTAAGTAGACTGTCACTCCTATTGTGAGGACTACCAGCTATTGACTACCTACTACAAACTAATAAGGCGCGGCCGCAGGTGCAAGGAACGTTTTCGGGCAAGCAAAGTCCCCTAAACACATGTCGGTTACTGCTGTACGATCACCTTGCGCGTCAGCACCGGCATGCTAGCCCCGGTGACGCTAAGCAGCAGCATTCCATTGGCGTGAACACCGGTTAAATCAATCCCTTCCTCCGTTAATTGCCCGGTCAGAACGATACGACCGGTCAAATCCCGAAGCAAATAGTTGGTGTACTCGCGGGGGACATCCTCCACGTATAGGACATTAGTTGCAGGCACCGGCCGGAGTTTGAGGGCTGCTGCCGCTTGAGTTGCTGGGTTTCGATTACTCACGGCGGTACCGGAGCAGCTGATCTCCAGTTCAGATATGGACACCCAGGGGCCGTCGTAGGTTGCCGCACCGGTCACCGTCAACTTTACGTAACGGTAAGTCTGCTCCTCGAAACTGCGGTTGATGGCGCTGCCACCCGACTGATTGTCGGTGGCATCCACCAGCGTGACGAAGGTACCATCCGGCTCATTACTCCCTTCCAGCAGGAATTGGTAATCCCGTTCCTGATGAGGGATCAGGCGCATTTCGTTGATGGAGAAGGCGGCCCCCAGGTCAACCACCAGGAATTGTGGAAAGCCTTCGGCTGACCATCGGTTGCCGGCGTTCAGGTCAATTACGTTTGAGGCTGCATTCTCATCATTTTGCTCCGTACTGAAGTCAATGACGGCGCCTTCAACGGCAACGTTCGTACCCTGCGGGCAATTTGCGGGGGTGACTGCAGTCTTCTGCACTATACCGATGTCTCTTGAAATCCCCATGCCCGAAACGGTGACGGTACCAGCGCGCGCTCCCCCACTCGAATTGGCCGTAACCGTGACCTCAATCACTCCGCTGTTCGAACCGCTGGCTGGTGACAGGCTGATCCAATCCTCATCGCTAGTTGCTTCCCAGGTAACATTTCCTGAAACGTTGACGGTCTGGCTACCGCCATCGGCGGCGAATAGGCTCGTAGTGGTAACGCCCAGACTCAGCGCCATGCCACTGTGGCCGTCGGCACTCAGGTAAGAGACACCAACACCTTCGCCGACATCATCGTTGACAATTGGCCGGAACTCCGTACTGCCAGTAGCATCGGATACCTCATGGGCACCAACATCCCGGCCGGTAGCCGGGCGGGCGAAGCCACGTACGTCGAGCCCCACCAGGTCAGCGTAAGCATCACCCGCTGAGCCATCCACCAGGCCGCCGGTGACGGGCTTGAACAGCTCGCCGTCGGCCTCAAAAGTTTCGTCGCCAACGGTAATACCAGCGTTGGTAATCCCTACTGCGGAGCCCCCAAAGATGTTGCCCTCGTAGGTCATACCGGCGCCAGTATTGGCGAAATCTCCCGCGACCAATTGTCCGTCGGTGCTGTACACCAAATTATAGGCGATGGTACCGGAGGAAACGTTATTGTCCCGATCGTTGAAGAAGATCGGGTCGTCAGCATTATAGATGGTGTTGAAGGCAACCAGTATGTCATCGACCTGTTGGTAACCGTTGCTGCTGCCACCGGAGGTGGCGTTGCCCGCAACAATCGTGATGGCATTATTCCACTGATCGCCGAGGTTATTCAGCCCGGTAAAGAAGTTGTTGACCACCACGTGGTCGCGGTCGGTGATGCGGATGCCACCAGACTTCGGCTTCCCTTCACCAAGAAAGAAATTCCCTTCTACCCGGGCACGGGCACCGTGCCGAAGTACGAGTGAACCACGACTGGCCCGGAAAGTATTGTGGAGGTAGCGGTTCTCGGCAGATTTGTTGGAGATGATCTCGTTCTCACCGTCAGTCGCCTGAAAGTAGTTGTGCTCCACCGTCACCCGGGCATTGACGGCTTGCTCGCCGCTGGAGCCGATTCGAATGGTTTCGCTGTCATTCGTGTTGGAGGCGAAATCGTCTTTCGGGGTAATGTTGTAGAAATAGTTGTTGCGAATAACGTGGTCAGCAGTGGTTGCCCCCTGGTAAGACAACTCTACCAGAATGGCGACACCCGTACTGTTCTTGTTCTGAAAGGTACAGTTCTCAACCATGTTTCGCTGGCCGTACAAGACAACCCACCGGCTTTTGTCAGGGGCCTCGGTAAACAAGTTATCAAAGGCACATTCGCGGATGATACAATCGGTGCACAGGTCTTCGTTAGAACCACTCCGACGAAATTGGACATGGTTGTTCTCCCCTACCCCTTCATTCCAGAAGAAGCCTTCCACGATCAAATGGGTGCCGAAGATGGTCATTGGGGACTCCCCGGTAAAGATTACGCCTCCGGGGGTTTCTGCCATCAGCACAATGGGCGCTTCGGCGGTGCCGAAGGACCGGATGAAGTTGACCTCCTGGTTGGCGTAGGTGCCGTTGGCCCATACTACGGTGTCTCCCGGGGCCAGGGTCAGGTCTTCGAGGTCGTCTGCGCTATTGATGGGGTAGACGGTGGCGGACAAAGGCAGGGAGAAGAGGGAGAAAAGAAGGAAACCCAGCGTGGTTAGCTGGCGGAATATCGGGGTGTGAGACTGGGGCATGGGACGACGGGGATAGGTTAAAATTGGTCGGTGGGTGAAGATATAAAATTGGTCAACCAATTCATAAAATTGGTCAACCAGTTTAAGTATAGCGATTTAGCGCTATACCTTTCTGAAGGAGGTGGGTGCGGCCGCAGGTGATGTGTGAGGGGAAGTAATTTCCCTGACCATTATATTTGCTTATTGCCGCGAAAAAAGTAGCTTTATATTGTAAAATTTCAACCCACCAATGAATAACCTACAACTTAGAATTTCCCTCCCAGGAACAGATCCACTGGTTTGGCGTGAAGTAGTCGTTAGCCCTGATGCGGAGCTGGAAGAGCTGCACCTGATCATTCAGGCGGTGATGAACTGGGACAATTGCCATATGCACCTTTTCCGAGGTTCCGGAAAGCAGTTGTTTGATCCAGAGGAAGATGCCTATTATGATGTAGTTCTTAAGAAGCTGTTGCCCCGCAAAGGCGGTAAACTTTGGTACATTTATGATTTCGGAGATAGTTGGGAACATATCATCGAGGTTGTGGGTAAGGTGCCGGAAGAAGAGCGGGAGACTCCCTACCTGGTAGGAGGTGCTAACGCTGCTCCGCCGGAAGACAGTGGAGGTATTCCCGGCTACCAGCAAAAAATCGATATTCTGGCCGATTCCAATCATCCGGAATACGAAGAAACGCTGGAGTGGATGACGGGCCCTTTTGACGATCCCTTTGATCCCACAAGCTTCGACCTGGAGGACACTGCTCTGTATCTCTGTGAAGTAATGGAAGAGTTTCTGGACGATTTGGCAGAACCGTTCGACGAGGAACTCTTTGACGAAAAAATGGAATTTATTGACCTAGACGCCGGACGGAAGCGAAAGATTGATTTTGACTGGCTGCGGAAAGAGCATGGTATTCCCCTGACAGAAGACCATGTCCGCCAGACTCCGAAAGAAATCATCGATTTCCTGAAAATCGCCGAAGCGGAGGACGACCCTGAACCTTTCGTCAAAGAAGCAGAGCGCTTACTCAAGAAGCACCCCGGCGAGCTCAACATCCATATGGCTCTGCTGGCGATGTACCAGTATTTGGGTAAAGAAGTATTGGCTACTCGCCTGGCTAAGAAAATGCCCCACCCTTCCCCCGACGACATACTGTTTAATCTGGGTTTTATCATGGAAAGCCTCGACGATGAAACCTTCGTTAAACGAGTCAGTAGGATGCCCCAGCCACTTAAACTGACCAACTTGCCTCCTGGCAAAGGCGGACTGTATCATGTTGATGAGTTCCTTTATTTCGAATTGTTAGCCATCCGCTACGCTCTTGATAAAAAGAAGCTGGAAGATGCCGTCGACCGGCTCGATCGATTAATACAAGTTGGGTACCTCCACGACGATGTACGGACCTCTGCGATGATGATCGCCGCCGCTCAGATCGAAATGGTGCAATCACTAATAGCCGAACCTAAAAAGTCTTCAAGCAAAGAAACATCTGCCCCTAGCAAGCCCGTATCTCCCCGTACACAGGAGATCATCGACACAAGCGTTTCGGATGTGCTGACTCTTATTAAGCTACAAGCCTCCTCCGATTTTCTGGACGACGATGAGGGCTGGGATTTCTCTGACGATCCATTATACGGCAATAACAGCGGCCAAAATACTACTAAAGGCGCCAAGGTCATTGGCCTCGACCCCTTCCGCCACCTCGGCAGGAATGACCGAATCAAGGTTCGGGACATGAAAACCGGAGACATTCAGGAAAGCGTAAAATTCAAGCTGGTGGAGGCGCGGTTACGGAATGGGGAGTTGGAGTTGATGTAACTAGTACAGTGTAAACTTCACTCTTCCTGTACCACTGTCGCTAGAGTCAAAATTCGATCAACCCAGTTTTTAAATCCCGGGCACCTATCCATGATAGTTTCTAATCCAATTTCTTCCGCCAGCATTGCACCATAGATAACTTTATTGTAACCAACAATGATTTTACTCAACCTTTTGGATGGTGCCGTTTCGTAACTATTATTAATCTCTTCGGGATTATGGAAAGCAGCAACAATGCGATTAAGCTCTTCGCTATCTGTCATCTCTTCTGCAGAAAAATTATCAAAAATGACGCCTACATTTGAGAACAGAAGTGCTTCGAATTCGTAAAGTTGGATGTAGGGCAAAAAGCGGTAGCGAATAGCTTCTTCTAAGTCCGCATTCATTGCCTCTTGAATACGGGCTACACGTTTAAGGGTATTCTCTCCGGGTAGTTGGCCGAACCCTGGAAACTTGTGCCTCTCAGTAATTCCATAAAAATCTATAAATGTAGTAACGTAAGCTGACTTCTCTGATTTCAAATGATGCTCCAGTTGCTGCTTTAGCCTTTCCCACTTGACGATACCTCCACCGGTATGCTTGATAATAGGGTACTGAGCAATGACCCCTCGCCGTAGCAGCCAAGGGCCAAGTACATCTCTGCAAAATTCCCTTTCCGTTTGCCCTTCACAGACGATAATGATGCGAATCATGGTTGAGCCTTATCAATAACGTTGCGCTCCCAGAGTTCCCCAAGAGAGTAATCTTCCAGCCAGAGTTTGAGCTGACTTTCGTCAAGTCGGCGAAAGCGGCTCGCCCCGTTCTCATTGTCAACGGTGACGATGTCCTCCGCTATAAATTGATCGACTAGTGCGGGTGACTGAGTCGCAGCGATAACCTTACAGCCTTTTGCGGCAGCTACTTTGATGAGGCCTGCAAGCTTAATAATTGCTACGGGGTGTAGACCAAGTTCAGGTTCGTCGATAATCAGTACTCTCGGAAGTTTAGGCTGTAGAAATAGTACAGATAAAGCAACGAATCGGATCGTACCGTCAGACAGGTCGTTCACACCGTAGATGTATTCACTGTATTTATCTCGCCACTGTAGGCGAATAAATTTACCTTCGATTGGTTGAAGAAAAAAATCCAAGAAATAAGGCGCAATGCTTTGAATGTTCTTTACTATTCGGTCATAAGCTTTTCGGTTTGTCTCCTGAATATGAAAAAGATATGCGGCGATGTTACTACCATCGGAATAGAGGAAGTAAATATCGTTTTCTATGTGGCTTGATCTGGAGAACGGAGAACTAGATCCTGTATCATGAAAATGATAGTTAGATACACTTCGAAGATACTCTTTCCCCTTCTCTTCAACCGAGCCATTCTTCATCTCTGATTCAAACCCAAATGGAGCATTCTTGTCCTGATCTCTCCCTAGGCCCACAGAAGTTGACACGATTTCCGAACTTCCTCCATAACCTGCAGCGATTGAACCTCCAATCGTTGCATGACTGTTAGCAAAAGAGATCCTATAGGATATTTCGTCCGTTTCTTTCTCACCATGGAACAAAAATCGATTAAGCCCTCCACGCTTTTCTACGAAGGGAGATACACGTCCTTCCTCATATGCTTTAAGCAGGTCGAAAAAGCTCAAAAAATTACTCTTCCCCGCACCATTTCCTCCAATCAAAATATTGATCGGTTTAATGTCCAAGGTAACGTCGGCAAGTGATTTATAGCCTTGAATGTTAATACGATCCATCCTAAAAATGCTTTGATGTGAAGATAATACTTTCTAACTAACGTAAGTTACCGAGAATTGCTGCGTAGTAACATCCCAGACCTCCGGACCACCCTTTGTCCTTTGCTCCCTTACTCCCCGCCCCTGCACCAGCGGCCCCGCCCACCTACTACAAAAAGAAAAGGCCCACCTCCCGGCGAGCCCTTCCCATTTTTTGTCACAACGCTTATTGTTTCACAAACTTTCGTATGGCCCGTTTCGTCGCGGAGCGCAACTCCAAGTAATACTGTCCTGCGGCGAACGTGGAAACATCCAGGGTGAGATCCCCACCCAAGAGCGTATGCTGCTGTAGGGGCCGTCCGAGTATGTCCCGGACCACCACGCTTACTTCCCGTTCGGAAATGCCTTCCGTTTTCAGTACCAACCGATCCATCGTAGGGTTCGGGCTGATGTTGATGGCACCAAGCGGCCAGGTGTCGAAGGTGGATACCGCCCAGGCATCGACGTTCGTCGTCACGATGCTGTCACAGCCATTAACGTTCATCAGGGTTCGGACGATGACCGTGTCTCCGTTGATCGTTATTCCTTCGTAAACGTCTCCGACGGTGATCGCTGTGTCAATGGTCACGGAGTCTACCGGCGCAACCGTCACCGTCAACGATTCCATCGCTACGACATCGCAGGCGTCCGTTACCGACACGGTAAAGGTGATGGTCGTATCTGCGGTAAAAGAAGGCGTAGCACTGGTGCCGTCGTCCAGTACGGCAGCGGACGGCATCCAGGAGTAGGCGTAAGTAGAGGTGCTCCCCGGTCTTATCGCAAAACTGGATGTACGGAAACCCTGTGCCAGGTTACTGACCACAGAGGTGGATTCGCCGGTTGCTTTGTCCAATCTGAAGAACCGGGAGAAGGCAGTGACGGTGACTCCTGGGTCTAGGGATGTTGACTGGACGAAATACAACTCGTCCGTAGCGGGATCAATTTCGAGCCCAGAGATAGCAAGAGACGGGGCCACGTCGGAAGGAATACCGGATAAAACGATCCCCGAGGCAACTTCTATTTGAAAAAGCGAATCCTCGGAAACACCATAGAGTATGCCGCTGGTATCAATGGCAAATAGTAGCAGTGACTCGGGTAATTGATAGAGGGAATCTACCGCCGCAGTAGCGGGGGTTACGGCGTACAGGGTATTGTTAAAGTCCGTGGCGTGTAGCTGGCCGGTAGAACGGTCATAGCTGAGGTCTACCACGCCATTTAAGGCCATGGAATCGATGAATCGCTGCGCTCCGGTCGTGCCATCAATCTCGTACAATTTCGCGTCGGAGGTAGCGCCGTAAAGCACCTCACCCACAAACTCCATTTCCCTGATAAGTACCCGCTGGGTATCGGAAATGGTCGTACTACGTTCGGGAAAATTGATCCAGGAACTGCGGAGTTCCACGGCGTCTTGGGCCACGAAGCCATGGGTAAACAGGCGCTCGGCCTGCAAGGGCCGGCCACCCGAGGCATTAGCGTTGAGCTGTACTTCTTCTCCGACGCAGACGGTCATATCCGCACCGAGGGGACTGGCCACCGGCCCGTCCGCCTGGGCGGCACCCAACGTAAAGGTTTCTTCCACCTCGAAGCCACACTGATCCGTTACCGAAATGGTATAGTCTCCCGCAGCCAGCGCCCCGACCAGGTCTTGCGTACTTTCCCCGGTGCTCCAGGCGAAGGTGTAATCACCGGTCCCCCCCGTGAAGGCGGTCAGGATACTACCATCCGTCTCTCCGGCACAACTGGGAGCAAAGGTGGCCGATCGAAACATTGTTATTGGTTCGGCTACTTCTTCCGTCACCTGAATGCGGAAGAAGCCCTGGCTTGTAGTGGGCATGAAAAAAAAGCTGGCGCCGCCATCCACCGCTACGTGGTAGGTGGTATTAGCTGGTAGGCAAAACAGGTCCAGCTTTGTATGGACGCTGAGCGGATTGGGGAAGGGGAATCCGTTGTCTCCCGCCTCCAACAGCGTAAAGGTGGAAAAATCAGCACAGTCCGTAGCGGCATAGATGGCTACCTGCGTATTGAAGTTGCCGGGGAGAATGGCGCTGCCGTTCAAGTCCACGCTGTAGTTCCCCCCGTCTTCGTCGGTGGTGAAGGTATACCAAACGGAATTGTCGAGGAAATTGGTTCCCGGTACCCAACCACTGTTGTCCGTGCCAAAAAAGTTATTTGCCGGCGGTGGCGAGATACCAAACTCTCCTACTTCTACCGTAGCGTTCAGGTTGTTGCCGAGTACGGCGGCGGAGTCTACTTCAAGTGCGATGGCGTTGCAGACATTGTCGTTGGGCGTGGTGATGTCTGCCGCCCGGCGGACGGTCAGGCAGCCGGTATCGGAGAAAGGGTCACCCGGAGGGCTCGTGGAAGTCCGGCCGGAGACCCGGATATAATAGGTCACTCCTTCCGTCAGCGTAGCCCGCAGTGAAGGTGCGGTGATAAAGGGCTGCCGCGGATTGATGCAGAAGACCTCGGTGAAGTTGGCGAAGTCGGTACAGTCTCCGCTGACGGTGTAAACATTCATCTGGAAGCTCTGCCGCAGGTTGGGGTTGTCGGGAGCAGCCAGGAAGTAGACCTCCTCGGCGGTGGCCACGTAGGTGAACCAGACGGAATTGTAGGCTACGGTGTCTTCACCTTCTGAAGAACAGGTGATCAAAGGTTCGCCCGCCTGGGCGGTCGCTTCGGCCAGGTCGATGTTGGGGCCGGCGGCGCAGTCGCTGTCGAGGGTGAGGAGTGTGGCGTCGCAGACGTTGTCGTTGGCGGGCATCATCGCCGCCAGTTCATTGGCCGGGAGTATGGAAGCGGCCAGCAGGCATAGGATTAGGTAAAAAGTGCTTTTCATAGTAATACCGATTGAGTTATGGATTAGAGATCGAAGGGAAAAGTTGTCGGCTTCCCCGCTGTCGGTGGCAAAGCTCCGGCACGGGGTGGCCCGATGGCTTATCAATTGGTTGCAGTCTCTTGGATATTCGTTGCGGCGTGGTTGAAGGCCGTTTTTTCATGGGTGCTTTAGGGGCGCGGCCGCAGGTGCAAGGAAGGGTTTGAGGCCAGGTCTTTGCCTTAAAACTCCCCCTGCACCTGCGGCCGCGCCTCCATTTCACCCCCCAAATCCTACCGCCTGAGCGCGTAGCAAGGCACTTCGCGGGAAAAAAAACGGGCAATACAACGAATTGCCAAGAGGATGCAACGAAAAGACAAGAGGATGCAACGAAAAGACAAGCCAAGCGGCCATCCCTACCCGGATATTGTGGTAGCACAACGGAACAGTTCAGTTCCCTTGTTAATCCAAACCCACAATGAAGTTTACCTCCTTACTTTTCGCCCTACTATTCTTAGTTGCTCAAACAGGCAATGCACAGACGACAAGGACCGCACGCATGGATGTCCCAAAGGCGAGCAAAGGTCTTTCCGACGCAGAAATCCTGGCCAAAGCCGACAATATCCGGTACCGCGCGCTTCACCAGGATTACTCCAATATCGTTACGGCCCTGGCCGACTCCGAACTGGAGGTAAAAGATCGCCTCGCCGCATTCAGTAGTCTGACGGAGGCTTACTTCGGCAACCTACCTAAGACCGTGAAATTACCAGCCAACTTATTAAAGGCCGACGGCAGTTCCTTCTCCGACAAAGAAATGGGTGATTTCATGGCCCGGCTGACCAAGAAACCAGTACCGGATGCTGCCGCCAAAACCATGGATGCCGCGGCGGTGGCGTGTGTAACAGAATACTACCAAAACATTTGGCCGGGGTCCCCTATGTCACAGGTTTATCCAGATTGGGTCATCGTGATGTATACCGGTTCCAGTGCCACTCCCGCTTGCAACGGGTCTCATTTATATCTAGCGCTACCAGCTTCCATCTTGCAAGCATTAGGCAACTAATGCTTTGTCAGGTATCTCCTCAATAATCTGATGCTTTGACTAGACCTGCGGTCGTGCCCTGATGCTTTTTGGAAGTTGGGCGCGGCCGCAGGTGCAGGGGAAGGGGACGCCGTAGTACCTATTCCAAAATCCCTACCCTCGAGATAAAAAACCACTACCCATTTCACAAGGGGACAAAAAGTAATAACGTCCCTAACAACCCATACCATTGTGAGCTTACCCCAACACTTCCACAAGCAATACGTCTTATTGGCCCTGCTACTAATGTCCGCCTCCGCCTTTGCGCAGTGCCCGCCCGCGACCGAAAGCGGCGTACACGTTGTGCAGACAAATGAGACCCTCTCCTCCATCGGGCGGACGTACGGCGTCTCCGTCAGCCAACTCACCACCTGGAACAGCATCACCACAGGGGAGTTAATCCGACCATGCCAGGAGCTGGTCGTCTCCAACCAGCTGGTTAGACCCGTCGCGCGAGGTTTTGGGGCAGACCTTAGCAACACCCGCCAGGCGGGTAAATGGCATACCGTCCGCCCCGGGGAAACGGTAGAGAGCATTGCCGAAATTTACGGCTACACGCCCTGGCGGTTCCGGGAAATCAATAAACTGGAAGCTTGGCGGACGCTCCAGGCCGGCGCGGCCGTCCGCTCCTCCGACTGCGGCTGTGATCCGCCAGCCACCACGGCTAAAGGGGTGCCAGGCCCTACGCTTGCCTCAATGCCGGTAACCTTAGGCCCGGCGTTTAACAGCCCGGCGGTAGTCGGCACTGACCGCGCCAACATGAAGGTCTCCGAATCCCGGATGATCGACGCCATCAATCAACTACGGGCCAACCCCAGCGGCTTCATCAACGAGGTGCGCGCCTTCGTAGCGCGCGAGAACGCCAAATCCTGGCGCCGCCAAGCGATCAACCCCGGCAAGGTCAATACCCTCATCCAGCGGCTGGCACGGACCCCGCGTCTGTCCATCCTCCGTGCCCACCCCTGCCTGTACAGCATCGCTAAAACCCACGGCGATTACCTCCAGGCCTACGATCGGTTCGACCACGCCGACGCCTACGACCGCTACCCCTGGAGCCGGACCAAGGAAGGCTGCCCCACCATCGGGATGCCAACCACGAAACGCCCCGACGGCTTCCTGGTGGGCAACGAAAACCTCGTGGCCGGCCTGGAGCCACTCGATGCCGTCATCTACCTGCTCATCGACGAAAGCGCTCCCGATAACGGTCACCGCGAAACCCTGTTGGCGCCGGAGTGGCAGTACGTGACGACTTATAACTTTGGCTCCGTCCAGGGGATCGATAATAATTATGTGCAGATGTTTGGCCGGTAGCCATAAGGCCATAATTGTGCGCCATTCCTGATGTGGAACTTTGTAGCCGCAAGGGATCGCCCCCGAGACCGTCGAGGCTCTGCCTCGACGGGAACACGCAAAATCCCTTGTACGGGCGACCCTCGCGGTCGCCCAAAAGGTTTCATCGGGAGAATTTTGCTCCTTCACCTTGCTTTGCACCTGCGGCCGCGCATTACCATTAGCAATCGCGAGGTAAAACCACCCGTCTATGGACAGGTATTTCCCTATTTAGACACGAATCCACTTTCTGCCTTTGTGCTTCTACACGACAACGTATATATTCAAACCTACTTTCCAAGACCTTACCCATGCTTTCACTGAGAACTACACCCCTTTTATTCGTTTTATTGCTTGTTGGCGTCAGTTCCCTGACCGCCCAGCGCTCCCTCTACCAGGATGCCCTGGCACTGGCCGAGTACCGCACTAACGCGGCTAATCGGGATAGCCATAAACTACTGGCTTGGGTCAAGCCCTTTAACCCGCAAGCCGCCCAAAAAACCAAAGTGTACTATGAAATAGCACAGTGGTACGGTAACAGAGACAGTGTAAAAGTAACTCCAGGTTATTTGACGAATGCACCCTCTCTCGTAGATTGCCGGCAGTGTTCAGGCTACTACTCGCTAGGGGTGGAAGCAGCAGTAAGCTACGACACTATCTTTTTACAGTATGGTGAACGCATTGTTTCGCTTGTCGTTGATGCTCCCTCCGCAGATGGATTACAAGTAAATAACCATGATGGCCCATTTTACCATTCTCGCATTAACAACCTTCCCTTAGTCGGAATAGTAAGAATCCATCGGCAGGCCAACATAGTTGACCAAGACAACCCCGGCGGACTACCGGTCTTGAAAGTGGAGGTGTACAATGTTTACTCCACCGATAATAGTTTAATCAACCCGTGGGAGGTACCAAAACTGTTTCCGCTGAAAAATGAGGAAGCATTACGGGAAGCTATCGTCCGGTTGCAGGGCCACATCAAGTTGAATGAAAAGACTGATTTCTACCTGGTCGAAGACCTGAAATTATTGGAAGAATACAGGGACAATCCCTTTTTTCGGGCCGAGGATGTCTTTCCAGACTCACTACACTCGGCGTTAAAACTGCTATTGGATGGGGACGCATATACCGACAACCTCAGCAACGCCCCCTACGTTTCCTTTCCTTTTCAGAAAATTCTGGCGGGCGATTCGACGCTGAGCGACGCCATCCCCGAAGTGGGGCTGGCCGATACGGAAAGCTATCGCCAGCGCATCGTGACGGCCCAAAACCGCCTCGAAGCCGCCAATACCGCCCTGAACAACCAGCGCAAAAAGGGAGGGTTACTAGACGCAAACACCATCGCAGTTGGGCTCTCCGACTTTATCGCCGAGCGGGCCCAGGAGGAACTCAACCTGACCTTTTTCAACCGCTTCAAGGAGAATTTGGCGCGGGACTCGGAGCTTACGGTCCTCTTTCCCTCCACGAAGGACCTGCTCATGAAGTTCGAAATCTCCAACTACAAGGTTTTCCTCGCCCACGCCCGGGAGACCTTCAACGCTGACCTGGACCGGCTCGGGGTCAACCTGTCCGGCGTCCTCAATTTACCTAAGTACCAGCGGCTAAATAACGATCCCGATGTCTTCAACCTCGCGCTGATCTACGACATCGCCAACGCCGCCTACCAGGAAAAATCGGTGGAGGAAATCATCCTGACCACCCACCAGGAGCTACAGCAGCGGCAGGTCAACCTCTCGGAAAGCATCAACCTGGCCATCGCGGATACGGTATCCGTGAGCGCCACTGAAGCGGGTGGCCAAGCAAGCGCACCCGACTTCGCTTTTCGGGAGCACCTCACCGAGTACATCGACAAAGTGCAGAAGGTGTCCCTGCGCCTGAATAACGTCGTTGCGGACTTTTACGAGCCCACCGGGGATCCGCTCTATTTGATATTTCGTGACCGAATAACTACTTACTATGACGTTTACAATTGGTGGCAACCCTCCTACGGGATTCCCTGGGAAGTCGTAGGTATGAGGGATACGTTGGTTCAAAGCAAAGGGCCCTTAACGGAAAAGAACACGGAGGTAGCCAGGAGGCTGGCTACAGCCGGAAGCTACAATGACTCCGACGCCTCTGGTAGTGACCGAACGTCCACCAATCATCACGGTACGTCACTTGTCATGTCTTTCGTAGAACACAGCCGGAACGTGATTCCCGCTTTCCTGGAGGGGCATGATTACTACGGCTACTACTTTGACGAACGGCGCGACTTCTCGCGGCAGCGATTGCAAAACATTCCCGAAGATGCCCCCACGGAATACCTGGCCCGCGGCCTCGAGCGCGCCCGGTCGTTTTTGGGTGTTCCCTTCGATGATTTTACCCGCAATCACCTAAAGGAAATCGAAGCGGCCAAACGGGAGGTGGAATCAGTGATGCGGGATGATATAAACAGCGATATTACAGAAGGCTATTTTAATACGATAATCGACGAATTGCAAGATGCGGCCCGAGCGCTGAAGTCAAAGATGGAGGTGGATCTGGAGGCGCTGAGTAGCACCACCGGCAAACGCTTCGAAGCTGATCGTTCACTGGCGGAGTTAGAGCTGTTGCGCCAAGAATATGCCGCTAAGTTTGTAACCCCCGATAAGTTGGAGAGACTCGAAAACACTGACTTTTTGGAAGTAGAAAGTAGTTCTGGTAGGATTAGGTATGTAACTTCAATGAGCATGCAAACTGGGGCTAATTCTTTTTTAGATGGCTATGAGCATGAATGGAATACCTTACTGGCACGCGCACTGGCCCGGCATAAGCTGACCACCACCAGTGCTGGTATACCCACGGAGTATCCGGAAGCTTACGTGACGGCTCGCCAAACGATCAACGACTTTGAACCGGAAACGACTCAGCTGTTTACTGGTATCGACCGAACGCTGCAGGAAATCGACGCGGAAATCAGTGAGCTGGGGGCCATGCGGAGACGCTTGCAAAAGGAACTCGATGCGTTGGAGCTGTCCGTCGCGCCCGAGCTCGTCAGAGCGCGTAGCAACGCCCGGGAACTGGCCAAAGCGGTGGAACTCTCGGCCCACATCCTGTTTTCCTTCCGCGATTACGAGCAGGTCTACGATACGCTGTACTACCAGGACACCCAGCGGGTGGAGATCACGGTACAAAATACCGACCCCAAAAATGGGCTGCTGCGTACCTATAAAAAAGATTCCCTCGTTGTGGAGCGTACCCCCGTGCCCGGCACCACCGAACCACTCACGGTCGGCAAATGGATCTCCCGGCAGCAATTCGATGCTCTCCGCAAAGACAAGGAAACCTGGAACATCTTCCTTGGGCTGCTCTACCAGCGGCTGAGTGCAGTAGAAGAGGGCCCTAAATTCAGTGCGCGCAGCGTGGCGACCCTGGCCACTCAGTTTCTTGACATTGCCAACGAGATCCAGGAGACTCAGGATCAACTGCGCTTCAAAAAAGGGACGGACCCACGCTCGGTGGGGCTAAAGGATTACTTCCCCTACATCCGCTCTACCGTTGACCTACTTAACATCGTCCTGACCACCCCAGTATCCGGCGATTCAACCGCCATCAGCGAGCGCGCCAGCGCCCTGGGCAACATCACCGAAATCT
The DNA here is from genome assembly GCA_045110355.1 of Lewinella sp. Lineage (GTDB taxonomy): Bacteria > Bacteroidota > Bacteroidia > Chitinophagales > Saprospiraceae > Neolewinella. The sequence goes on from JBGCFZ010000437.1 coordinate 30,097, forward strand.
CCAATCAGGCACTTTCCCTCTACGAAAACATCGACGTGCGGGAGTACGGCAACGCCATCCTCAATGCCACCGAGTTA
>JBGCFZ010000438.1:0-6929 GCA_045110355.1 Lewinella sp.
TACCCCTTCCAGAACCGCAACAGCAACACCTCCACCAGCAAAGCCGCCAGCGCGATCCAGATGAAGTAGCGCCACAGCGGTGTCCCTTCGTTTCTTTCCCGAATGTCTCCGATGAGGCTTGCCTGATTGTCCGCGTCGAGCAGTGCTAAGTTGGGAATAGCCGTAAGCTCCGCCAGTTCCGTTTCATTCAGGTAGTCCAGATCAGATTCCTTCCGGTCATAGTTAAAACCAAAAGCATCAACAACTTCCTCCCCAAGGACCAGGTCATAAACACCGGCCTCCGGCACCTGATTATTGAGGGTTAGTAATACCCGATTGTCTACCGCCCGCTGCTCAGGGATGAATTCACCGTTATTGCCCCGGAGTTTAAATACCAGGTCAGCCGTAGCACCCCGTCGGCTCGTCTGGATCACCTCATCCTGGCCGATGGTATACGCCGCCTGCCGGCGGCGGCCACTGCTGATGCCCATTTTATAGAGCATCGGGATGAATATCTCCGCATTCAGCGCCAGGTTATTAATCTCATTGTCCAGCGGAGCGCTGGAGAGATAAACGTTACCCTCTCCCAGCGTGTATTTCGCCAGGGCGGAAGAACCGTCCCGATAGGTCAGCAGCGCCTGCTGCCGCCGGCTGCCCAGCTTACCGATGGGAAAATTGCCGGTAGTCGCCGGCAGGCGCAACGCCGAAGACCGGTTGCGGAACACATCCTTGAAGATGAACTCCCGGCGGTTAAGGCCACTCACTTCACGGGCTTGCTCTTCAAAGGGCTCCAGCCGGTCAGCCGAAACACGGGTAAGGAAAGTATTATAGCTGCTTACATCAGCGTTCTGTGGGGGGAAGATCAGTAGGTTACCACCGTTCTCCACATACTGCCGCAATTGCTCTGCCAGACCGGAGCCAACCGACTGCTGATCCGTCATTACAATCAGGTCGTTGGTACCAAGGCTCCCGTAATCGATGTTACGGCTACCGACGTAGTTAGCGGCAAAAACAGACAGGCCACCCAGGGCTGCTCGCAGGTTGCGGTTCGGTTGCCCGTCATCATCAATGTTGAGGACTTTTACCTTGTCGGCCGTACGGAAAGTAACAAAGTACTTATCGTCAAACTGTACCGGAAAATCCGTGATGCGCAATTCCGCTTTTCCCATACCGGGCTCGGTGATGTTGAGGTAGACACTATCAATGACGTAGCTGCTCGCCGGAATAACCAAGGTGCCTTCGGGCTTATTCTGGCCAAGGTAATTGAGGCTGAGGCGAACGTTGTCCAGGTCTTCCGAACCATAATTACGGACACGGACCAGCAGCAAGTTGTTCTGGTTCAGCTGGGGCACCGGAGCTTCGAACCAGGCGGAGTCGATACCAACGTTACGTTCTCGGACGGCAGTAAGCGGTACGAGGTTGGTCTGGACGGCAGTATCCATTTTTTCCGAGGACAGGTCGGCAATATTTCGCTGAAAATCAGAAACGAGGTAGCTGATCCGGTTGTCGATGTTTTCAGTACGCAGCGCGGAGCGCTGCCGGGCAGCCACCACAGAGAGCCGTCGTGAAGCAGGGGACACCGTTATTTGGTCGATCAGTTCAAGGGCCTCTTCCTGGCCAACCAGTCGCTGGTTCCGGCCGCTGAAGTTATTGTCCAACACCTGAAAGCGGTCTTCTACACCGTAGGCATTTACGATGTCCCGCGCACGGTCCTTAGCAATCTGCAGCAAGGGAGCCCGGTCACTTTCCGCGCCCATACTGAAGCTGTTGTCAACAAATAAGCTGACTGCTTTTCGGCCGGTCAGCACCTCCCTGGCGGAAGGAATGAAGGGCTGAGCAAAAGCAAACACCAGTGCAGCAACGGCCAGACAGCGGGCCAGCAATACCAACAAGTTGCGCAGGCGACTGCGCATGCTCGTTTCTTCCTTCACCTCCTTGAGGAACTTCACGTTACTGAAAGCTACCTTCTTGAAGCGACGAAAGTAAAACAGGTGTATAATGATCGGGATGGCGAGCGCGGCCAGGGCCCAGAGAAAATTGGGGTATAGAAATTGCATAGTCAGGTTAAAAGACGAACTAAGGCGGGGGAATGTTTTGCGCTAAACGACAAAGGTAGTAGGTATTTTGGTTCGGTGGCGGATTCAAAACCAATACAGCGAGAAATTACCACGAATTTCAAGCACTTAAAATGCTCCCATTGCCTCCTTCATTTATTCATTATTTGGCGCGGCCGCAGGTGCAGTGGTGTCGACTAAAAGAGCAAGGTTCCATGTCACCTCTTTTCATCTGCGTACTTTCGCCACATGACTATATCAACCGCTACCACTGCCGATAAACCAGCCCTATTCCAAGTCGCTGAATCCTGCGGCCTGTTCCAGGCCGAGGAGTTAGGCGAACTCGGCGGCATGATCGATGCTTTCCTCTCCGGAGAAATGGAAGGACACCAATGGCTCACCCTACGCGAAGGCAACGAAGTAAAAGCCGCCGCCTACTACGCTCCCGAGACCTTTGCCGACGGTGTTTGGAATCTCTACTTCATCGGCGTACTAGCCGATCAACAAGGAAAAGGGCATGGCTCCGCCATACTCAAACACGTAGAACAAACCCTCACCAGCCAGGGACAACGCATCCTGATCATCGAAACCTCCAGCCTCGACGGCTTCGAGTTAACCCGCAAATTCTACGACCAGCACGGCTATACCGTAGAAGCCCGTATCCGGGATTATTACGAGGAAGGGGAGGATAAGGTGGTGTTTTGGAAGAAGTTTAAGAACTAGGAGCTAGGAGTTAGGGAACTAGCCATCTAGTTCCTAGCTCCTAGCTCCCTAGTTCCTAAATCATATCCTCCGGCCGAACCCAAGCATCAAATTCTTCCGCTGTCAGGAAGCCAAGTTCCAATGCGGCAGCTTTCAGCGTAGTGTCTTCGGCGTAGGCTTTCTTGGCGATCTTGCCGGCCTTGTCGTAACCAATTTTGGTATTGAGTGCCGTAACCAGCATCAGGCTGTTTTCAAGGTGTTCCTTAATTTTCTTAGCGTTGGGCTCAATGCCTACGGCGCAGTTCTTCTCGAAGCTCCGGCAAGCATCGCCGATGAGGCTGGCCGACATCAGAAAATTGAAGATCATCATTGGCTTAAAGACGTTGAGCTCGAAGTGTCCGGTCATACCGCCAACATTGATCGCTACGTCATTGCCCACTACCTGGGCCATGGCCATGGTGAGGGCTTCGCTCTGGGTAGGATTCACCTTGCCGGGCATGATGGAGCTTCCGGGTTCGTTGGCCGGGATGATGATCTCGCCGATGCCAGAACGAGGCCCACTGGAGAGCATTCGAACATCGTTGCCAATCTTCATCAGGCTAACGGCAACAGTTTTGAGCGCACCGTGTGCTTCCACAATAGCATCGTGGGCCGCCAGGGCCTCGAATTTATTTTCTGCCGTGCGGAAGGGTAATCCCGTTAGGCTGGCAATTTCTCCGGCAACGTGCACGGCATAGCCTTCGGGCGTATTTAACCCCGTACCTACTGCGGTACCGCCCAGGGCCAGTTCACTGAGGTGGTCCAGGGTGTTCTTGATGGCTTTCAGGCCGTGGTTGAGTTGGCTGACGTAGCCACTGAATTCCTGGCCGAGGGTCAGCGGCGTTGCATCCATAAAGTGGGTACGGCCAATCTTGACCACGTCCATCATGGCTTTGCTTTTAGCCGCCAAAGTATCCCGCAGCTGCTCAATGCCAGGGATGGTACTCTCCACCAGAATTTTGTAGGCAGAGATGTGCATCGCCGTCGGGAAAGTGTCGTTCGACGACTGACTCTTGTTGACGTCATCGTTAGGGTGCAGTGCTTTCTTTTCATCGGTCAGACTACCACCTGCAAGGACGTGCCCGCGGTTAGCGATTACTTCATTGACGTTCATATTCGACTGGGTACCGGAGCCCGTTTGCCATACGACCAGTGGAAACTCATCGTCGAGTTCACCAGCCAGGATCTCATCAGCCACTTTTCCAATCAGGTTAGACTTCCCCTCATCAAGTACACCAAGCGCGGCGTTGGTCCGTGCAGCAGCCTTTTTCAGAATGGCAAATGCGCGAATGATTTCGATCGGCATTTGTTGGCCACCAATTTCAAAATTGGTAAAACTGCGCTGGGTTTGGGCGCCCCAGTAACGGGTAGCGGGAACGTCTACGTAACCGATAGAATCTTTTTCCTGACGTGTGGTACTCATGATGTTTTCAATTTGTTGGCGAAGGTAGGGAAATGAGAGAATTAGATAATATACTACCACAAGTAATCTCTGTCATATTATTCTAACACGTCCTGACCTCGTAACTTCCTACCTTTACCATTCGGCATATCTCTGACCTAACTTTTGATCTTTTGCCTCATGCTCCGTCAGCCCTATCCGGTAACCGAAAAATCATCACGCTACATCCTGCTTGCCGGTGTAGCAGCAGGTACGTTCGTGGCCTTGTTCCTGATCATTTTCCAGCCCTTTGGCACGGATACCGTCAGCTTTGCTTACAAGAACCTTTTTTAGCAGGCTATGGCCTGATTGTAGCAGCTATCTTTTGGCTCACGGGGCTCATACCTATCCGGCTTTTTAACGGGGAACGCTGGACTGTCGGTAAGCAACTGGTACTGATCTCATGCTGTTCATTGCTGGGTATTACCGCTTCCTATTTCTACTTACTCCTACTAGACGGCAGCCCCTCGTGGCAATCTTATGGCATTTTTGTCGCTAACGCCATGGCGGTGGCCATCTTCCCCATCGTCGGGTATACCCTGATGGATTATTTTGTGAAATATCAAAAATATGCCGAAGGAGCACGGCATTTTAACGTTGAACGATCGGCCGGGAAGTCTACAACCTCCCTCCCTGAATTAACCAAGGAGGCCACCCAAGACTTTGTGGTGCTCGACGAGCAGGACCGTCCGCTGGTCACACTTTCCACCGACCATATCTGGTGCCTGCGCAGCGACCGGAATTACGTCGACGTTTTTCACGTCGACGCAAACAAGGGGGTAAAAAAAACCACCATCCGCAATACCCTTACCAAACTTAGTGCGGACTTACCAAAGAGTTTTCTACGTTGCCACCGCTCCTATGTCGTCAATGCCGAGGGTATCAACAAAGTATCAGGCAACGCCCAGGGGTACCAGCTTCATCGGGCGGATTTCCCCGAGGTTCCGGTACCCGTATCCAGAGGAAAATCAAACGAAATCCTGGATTTTATCGGTAAATAAGGGTTCCCATTCGTCCCTAAACGTGCCGTTCGTCCCGTTTTCCTGCCAAACGTCCCACCGTTCGTCCACGTGGTGTTAAAGGCTTCACTTTTGGGTCATCGCAATCATCAAAAACAATTGCCCGATGTCACTTACCAAAAACAAAGTTCTCCTATCCATATTTGTCCTGGCTGCCTACTTCCTTTGTTCTTATGGCTGGGACCTTAAAGCTTACTTCCTGCCCGACTTGTTCGCAGACAACCGCTACCTCCGCAGTACCTCCGTACAATTAACGTTCTTCCTACTGGTACCAGTGCTGGTAACTGCCGCCTTATTTGGCTGGAAAAAGCTACCAGAGGAGTTAGGAATTCACCGTGGTTTTACCAAAGGGTTAGGCTTCGCCTTACTGGCCACCATGCCAATGGCCGTTGGCTACGCGGTCGTCTCTGGCTTTCAATGGGAGATGAACCTGCCCGACTTTATGTACGGCTGCGTACAGGCCAGTTTTGCGGAGGAGATTCTCTTCCGGGCCTTCCTTTTCGGCTTACTTTTTCGCAAGGCCGGTTGGTGGCTGGTTCCCGCTACTTTAGTTGACGGGCTCGTCTTCGGTGCCATCCACCTATACCAGGGAGATACGATGGCAGAAGCAGGAATGGTATTTATTGCCACCGGAGCTGGTGCAGTCTGGTTCAGCTGGTTGTTCAAAGAATGGAACTGGAACCTGTGGGTACCCGTATTTCTGCACTTCTTCATGAATTTCTGGTGGGGTGGTTTCGACATGGCCGATAACGCAGCCGGTGGTCTCTGGGCCAATGTCTTTCGCATCATGACCATTGCCTTTACCGTGATCGTAACGAACCGGCCAGCAATAAAGGCACGCTTCGCCGGGAAGCTGATGGTCCAGTAAAGAGAAAAATCTAACACTGACCCTATTATCCACCTGAGCGTTGGCATTGCCGACGTTTGGGTGTTTTAATTATGGACACAAGCACTGGAAGACGGTACCTTAAAAATATGAAGTGGGCCACCGATTTGTGGCTGACCTGCCGGTGCTGACAACTTTTTAAAAAGTTGGAGAACAACTACCCTAAAGCCCTCAAACCCGCATGATTACTCAGGTCCAACTTTTTAAAAAGTTGGATTCACCCATTTTCAGGCGCGGCCGCAGGTGCAAAGAAGAGGTTTAAAAAGCAAGGTTCCTGGACTTAGTACCAGCATCCACCAACGCTCACTTAGACGGATACCGTAATACAACAGCTGTCCCCATAGCGAAGACCATAGTAATGTGCTGCTCCGCATCCATTACTTCGTGCTTTACCTGTACACCAATCACGGCATGTCCGCCAGCTTCTTTTGCCTGGTCCCGCATCCGATCGATGGCCTGCAGTCGGGCCTCTTTTTCCAGCCGTTCGTAGGCCATGGGGATGCCGTCGGCCGCCGCCGCCAGGGCGGTGAGCAATAGCTCCCGGTCTTCACCACCAATGATGCTAGTGCCGGACACCATGCCGATGTAAGATTTAACTTGTGTTGAGTGTATTTGGTCGGTGGTGGTCGTTAGCATAATGAATGGGTCTTTGAGACCGGTAAAGATCGGAATGGTTTGTAACTTTCCACCTCCTCCAACGGTTTTCGTCTTATGATCGACCATCTACACATTAAGAATTTTCTCGCCTTCCCGGAACTTGACGTGCCGGAGTTGAAGCTGATTAATTTGGTGGCGGGGAAGAATGGGGT
>JBGCFZ010000439.1:0-4568 GCA_045110355.1 Lewinella sp.
AGTTGACCTTGAAGGTGGCCGTCGCGTTGATGGCCAATTCGGTGCCACTGGTCGGTCCGTCAACAATCGTCCAGACCGCTTCCGCAGCATTAGCACCAGTACCCGCCACGGTGATGTCGCCCAGCGTGAGCGGTGCATTCCCGGTATTGGTGATGGTGAAGGTCTGCGTACTGGTCACGTCTTCTGTCTGTACTACACTACCGACGGCGTCTGGACCTGGTGCGGCGTTGTCAACGGTGATTTCTGGTGCGAGGACGGTGATTATCGTAGAGCAAGTTGCCGGAGTATTGACACCATCGTCAATAGTAAAGGTTATACTCAGCGGACCGATATCACTGATAGTAAGGCCTGTTCCAATCGGTGATTGGGAAGGAGATGCACAAGTTGGATTAAAAGTAGCAGTGATCGCTCCGGTATAATCGGGCACCGTCGCCGTACAGTTTGTCGCATCCAGGATTATAGGACTGAGACCCGAACAATCGGTGATGGCCGGGGCAGTGTCGTCGTTGGTTATTGTACCCGTTCCTGTACCGGTCACGATTGTGCCACCGCTCGGGTTGCTCAGGACAACGGTAAAGTCTTCACTTCCTTCTACCTCACAATCTTGATTGACGTTAACAGTGATTGTTTCACTCGTTGACGGACCGCTGAAGGTGATGGTTCCACCAACCGTGCTGGCGAAGTCATTGGCACTGGCTGTTCCCGGTACAATGGTGTAATCGACCGTTAGGTCATTGTCGCAATCATTATCCGTAATGACGGTGAAATTGAACGAAGTGGTTCCTGAGCCAGTTCCTTCGTCCAGGGAGACGTTATTGATGTTAATTTGGGGGGCACATACTACACCACATCCACCACCTGGGTCATTGACAACCACATTAATGTTACAGGTATTTGTATTTCCAATTCCGTCATCAGCTAAAAAACTCAGAGGAGTAGAACCCAGAGGAAAGGTAGACCCAGGTGCTGGTCCGGAGACCAGCGTCGAAGTTTGAGAACTATTCGGATTAATAGTGGTCAAAAACTGATCCATGATGGTTTGTACGGCCGTATTGTCATAAAAGAAACCATTGCTCCCGGCAAATAACAAGTAATAGAGCCGCGTTGAACTGTTGATACCCGAAACCCGGTGCTGGCCATTATCAGTATTCGTCGAAAAGGTTTGTGTGCCACCGGGCTGGTCTACGATGATCAACTCATTTATTGAAGGGTCGGACGCATTATAGACTCGCTTCAAAAAGCCGTAATAAATAGTTCCATTGATCGTCGAAGTGAAAGTAGCACCATCTGCATTACCACCGCCATCTGCTCCATTATTGCCCGTAATTTCAAAATAGCTAAGGTTGTCGATCTCTGCCCCCAGCATGAACATGGCCCCAGTGCCATCCGTCACCTTACTGGTGAAATAGTTACCACCACTACCAAAGGCAGAACTACTGATTACCGAATTGTTAGCGTAGTTAATATTGGTCTGAATGTTAGTGTTCAGTCTGTTGCCGCCATCGTACATATCGTTGCCACCATCACTGATATTATTTCCCGTTATACCATCCGAAAAATTATATTGATTGGATATGACGGCATTAATATCAGCGAAGTCATTAGTGAAGTTATTCATCAAGTCCATCAATGTAGTTGATCCTGAGCCGCTACAGGGGCTCGAAAACGTAGGTGGAGTGTAATTTACGACTGCCGTACACGTTACAGGATTTACATCAACGACGATATCCTGACAATTATCGAAGGTAGGAGGATCCACGTTGTTAACCGTCACAGTGGCCGTACAGGCATTGGTGTTGCCGTTGCCATCATTGACGGTGAGGGTGACGACGGTAGGGGCCCCGATATCAGCACAGGAAAAAGCCGACTGGCTGACGGATTCTGCACTTACGGTACCGCAATTGTCAGAACTACTACCCGCATTGAACACATCCGCTGCAACAATGCTTCCATTGCCTAAAGCTCCCAGTGTCACGGTCGTGTTTTGACAAATAGCCACAGGTGCAACATTATCCTCCACCGTCACTTCGAAAGTACAAGATAATGCGTTGGCTGAGGCATCTGTGGCAGTGATGGTCACCTCCGTCGTGCCGATCGGGAAAGCGGAACCGGAAGCCGTTGAATAGGAAAGCGAGGGTGCGGCATCACAGTTGTCCATAACCTCAGCGGTATGATCAAAGTTGACGACAGCCGTACACTGGCCAGCGTCGATGTTGACGGTTACGTCGTCAACGCAGCTACTCAGGCCCAGGGCATTCAATAATAAAGTTCCGGAGGGTGAAGGCGAAGTAGGAAAGCCATCTTGCCAATCCGCTCCCCAAATTAAAACATACCCGCTACCCGCGTTTCCACCAATAATTGCAGGCACATTGGTGGGGCGGGTGGCATGTATTTCTACCGAACTTCCAATATTGGAAAAGTTTCGGAAAAATCCGGTTCGACCAGCGTCAGCGTAAGATGCCCCCAATCCCTCACTTAGCTGGTCAGCGATGGATGTACCTGTAAAAGTTACCAGCGTACCATCCCCTACACCACCGCCTCCAGTGTCATCCGCATCAATTAAATTGGAGGTGTTTAATGCCCAATCTGATGCGCTCCATTCCGTAATTAGTAACCCACCGTTATTTACCCAATTGGCTAAATCAGTATTTCCACTCCGTCGAATTAATAAGTAGGCGTCCAGGCCAGCTAAAGTTGATGCACTTGGCGTGGAACTATAGGTTGTTGCATTAAAGCCATTATTATTTAGGAAGGCGGTTACACTACTGTTGCTCTGAACACCCACATTCATGACTCCTCCTCCGAATCCACCACCACCAAATGTTGGTGCTTCATCATCCCCGGTCACGGTAACCGTAAAGGTGCAATCATCCGTTTCGCTGTTTTCGTCAGTAACTGTGAAGGTAACGGTGGTAATTCCAACGGGATAAGTGCCACTTGCATCGGCCGTGCCATTGAAGTCATTGGTAACGGTGAAGTTGACACCGCTTGCTACCGTGGGAGCGGGTACCGTGATCGCTGCTGAACAGGTGCCCGCTGCTGCATTTTGGGTGATGTTAGAAGGGCAGGTTATGGTCGGCGCGGCGGTTTCTGTGGTTATGGTAGCTGTACGGGTTGCCGTATTGCCGTTTGTGTCTTCGACTGTAAGAGTCCCATTGACAGCCGCAAAGTCGTTGTCGCAGCTTAGAACATCATTTTGCAGAACATTAAGCATTGTAGCACTAGCGTCTTCATCCAAGGTAAACATATCTTTATCCACTTCTGGATATATGATTTTTACCGGAGCTGATATAGGTTTCGTAAAACCTTTATACACAAGCGTTTGCAAAACGTTCTCATCTACTACGTCATCAAGACCCTCATTGGCAAAAAGGTTAACCTCAGGTCTAATGTTGGAGACTTCTTCTTTGTTTTCAATTGCCGAGGAGATGCTATTTCCGACAGCATAGTTCCAAAACCACGCACTAATAGTATCACTTTTATCAGAACCAAGCGAAAGCCGGGACCCAGCCTCTGTTTCTGCAGGCAGCAATAAGGTCAGCAGAAAGAATACAGAAGCCGAAAAAGAAAAGATTTTACGGAAAGAAGGAGTATAGTAAATCGTATTCATAAATAGTTTGTAGAAGGTACAGCACACCAAAACAAGTGAATAACGAAAGTTCGGGTATTGTATGAAAATGAGTGACACAGATATACTCCCCCTTGGATGAAGCTCAGAAGTTATTAAGAAGGATCGTAAGAACCGACTATCTTGGCTACAGAAGAGCGGAGGAGAATATTAACCCTAATATTGTGCTAGTGACGAGAGACAAAAAAAGCTAAATCGGCGGAAAATTCGAATAAAAGGCCAAAAATGTTCTGAATGGCAGCTAAAATGTTCTGAACGGTAAGTAAAGCACGAAATGGAGGGGCCGAAAGGTGTTTTAAAGCTCCCTCAATAACGCCCCCGCCTTCCCCGAAACTCATCCTCGGCGTCCCCGAAATGTTCTCCAGCACGATCATAGCTGCTTCTTTGCGCCCTTCGGCCAGTTAGGCCTGCGCTTCGTACCACTCCGCCGTCGGATGATAAAAACTACTGTCCGGAATTTGCTCCAGCCAGTCGAGGGCGCGGGTAGGTTGCTCCAGGACCAGAGCGGATACGCCCATGTAGAGCGGCGCAGCGGGGTAGGCCTGGGCAAAGGGCAACAGCTCGTGGTAAGCGGTTTGATAGTCGGCCCGGTCGTAGTAATAAAGGATGCGCTTGAGGTCCCGTTCACTTTCATCGCGCGGGGCGTAGCGATCAAATATCACAAATTACCTACCCCATATAAAAAGCGTTCATCCCATAAGGATGAACGCTCAAATACTGATTCACAAAAAATAAAATTCTTTAGCCCGATTTATAACCCAGGCAGCGGACCGAACTTGACGGTGGCATTCTTATTGGTCAGGTCAAGACCTTCCATATACGTGCCGGGAGAAATCGTTATGACTTCATTGACCGCACCGTTATCGTCGATGTCCCTTACGGCATCAGCCAGAGTAGCGTAGTAGCGGTCTTTTGCGGCATTGTAAACTCTGGCTTCCAG
>JBGCFZ010000440.1:0-18434 GCA_045110355.1 Lewinella sp.
CTTCTTAATCCGAATATTCCGAAACCACAAAGAACTGTCGTGGTCCTGCAAACCGATGTAGCCAGATTTAAACTTGCCGTAATCGGGAGCAAGACCCCACTTACCACTATTCTTTTTGGCATTCCAGTCATCCGACCAGGGAACGAAAGAGACTACCATTTGGCCGTTCAACCAGTGCTCCACGCGCTCGGGGGTGAATACAATCTTAGTCTTATTCCATTCACCGGCGGGGTGCAGTACCTTTTTGTCCACATCCGGCGCATACATGGCGTAGTCGGCGGCCGTAGACTGCAGCGGCTTTATTTCGTTCGGGTTCTCTGTGTAACCGAGACTTTTATTGTAGTCCGTAATGTCGTGGTACTTCGTGTAATTTTCATCGTCGATCAACTGGTATTCAGGGGATACTTCCGGTGGGCTGCCGTAGCCTTCTTTCAAATGGTAGAAGATGCCACTGTTGCCGCCCGGAGGGATCTTCCACTCCAGCTCCAATTCAAAATTATCGAACTCCTCGGCAGCGTAGATGATGTCTTTTCCTCCTTCATATTCGGCATCAGAAGTCTTCACACCATCATCGAAGGTGAGGACCTTGTCCTTAATCACCCATCCCGGAGGCATTGTTTTGCCGTTATAGCCTCGCCAGCCATCAGTTGATGAGCCGTCAAAAAGCGTGATCCATTCGGATTCAGCTTCTGAGGGCGCGGCCGCAGGTACGGTGGAGGTTTCTGTGGCAGGGTTTGAGTTACAGCCGAATGCGCAAAGTGCGAGGGCTAAAATAATAAGTTTTTGCATGATCATTTAATTCTACGGCACCATACGGCGATTAGGCGGAAAGATAAGAACTTGCTTTAGTTTCCGATCCGCGTTTTCAGCCCATTGATGAAATGACCTTAATGGTGTGGGGTCAAAAAAGCTCAATCGTATCTCCAGGCTTCAGCTTTCCGCTGTCCACAGTTTTCGGTTTAGGGGCGGGTTTCGCTGCTACTTCACGGACTGCAGGCACGTAGGGCTCGTTTAATTCCTTAGCGCCGGTCATCTTACCATCGTGCAGCTTGTTGCCCAAGGATTTCCAGCCCTTCACGTCAATAAAGTCTGCCAGTTGGATGATCTTACTCTGCGTCTCCCGCTTTACCCGGTAAGAAACTTCCACCTCAGGCTTCGGGTGCACGGTAGCCAGGTATAGCTTCGACATTTTATGGTCGGTAATGAAATTAAACTGCTGGCCGGGAGAACTCGTCTCGATCTCAAACCGCTTTACCAAAGTGATGCTACGCTCCCCTTCGTAGTAGACGGCGCTGACGACCATGTCCTCGGTATACTTACCGATGAAGAACAGGTTTTTAGGGTCATAACGACGTGTCATGTCCAGCTCTTCCCTTTCATAGGTGCCGTTTTTATAGAGTACCAACAGGAAGTCGCCAGTATCAAAGCCACCGAGTAGTTTACCCCGTTCTTCAAGGTTGAGCCGGCCGCTTACTTCGTCCATCCATACTTTCAGCGCACCAAGCGTACTCTTTCCCGCTTCTTTCATGGTTACTTTCCGGACGGGGTAACGCGTCACAATGTTGCCGCCAGAACCACGGCCTTTGATGGCTAATTCGGCAAAGTCGAAGTCAAAATCTTTTACCCTGGCCTTACTGGCTGGGCTAAGCAGTACGTTTACGATCTCAGCTTCCCCGTTAGGGTTGGCACTGAAGTACAAAACCTTTGAGCCCTTTGCGCCCTTATGCAGCTGGTATGGGCGATCTCTGGTTATGGCTTTAACGTTGAAGCGTTTGCCCATAGACCGACCGGTCTTCCCATCGAGGTAGATGAGGTTGTAGGTAGTTCGTTCGTCGCCTTTGCGCCAAACACCCACGTGAAGGATATTTTTACCTACAAAGGTTTTGTCCGAAACCCGGGTTACCTGCAACGTTCCGTCTTTCAGGATAACGATGACGTCGTCGATGTCCGAACATTCCGAGACGAACTCTTCTTTTTTAAGGCCCATGCCCACAAAGCCTTCTTTACGATCTACGTAAAGCTTAGCATTGTTAGCGGCCACGATGGCCACTTTTACCTTCTCGAAACTGTCAAACTGTGTTTTCCGTTCCCTGCCCTTGCCGTATTTGTCGAGCAACATCTGGTACCAGGCGATGGTGTACTCCGTCAGGTGCTCCAGGTGATGCTTTACTTGCTTGAGTTCTTCGTTGAGCTTAGCGATCTTTTCGTCGGCGGCAAAGCTGTTGTATTTGGAGATTCGTTTGATCCGGATTTCGGTCAGGCGAATGATGTCATCTTCTGAGATGGCCCGTAGCAACTCGAAGCGGGTATCTCCGGCTTTTTTAGGCTCGTTGGGCTCGCGGAAGTACTTCTCCAGCCCTTCCCGGATGATGTCGAGTACCTCCTTGAAATCTTCGGCTTCTTCAATGTCGCGGTAAATCCGTTTTTGGATGAAGATCTTTTCGAGGCTGGCAAAATGAAGTTTTTCCTCCAGCTCTTTCTGCTTGATCATCAGCTCCATCTTCAGCAGCGCCTTGGTCTGGTAAGTAGTGTGCTCCAGAATGTCCAGGACGGAAACGAAGTGGGGCTTGTCGCCGCCAATGATGATACAGGCGTTGGGGCTAACGGATAACTCACAATTAGTAAAAGCGTACAGCGCATCGATGGTGACATCAGGGCTGATGCCCGGGGCCAGTTCCACCAGAATTTCGACCTCGGCAGCCGTGTTGTCCTGTACTTTCTTAACGCGAATTTTTCCTTTATCGTTGGCCTTAAGGATGCTGTCGATCAACGACTGCGTCGTCATGCCATAAGGCAGTTCCTTAATGGCGACGAATTTATTGTCGATCTTTTCGATGGTCGCCCGGACTTTAAGCTTACCACCACGTTTACCCCATTGGTAGTCGCTTACATCAACGGTGCCACCGGTCGGGAAATCCGGATAGAGTTTCGGCTTTTTGCCTTCCAGTATCTTGATGCTTTCCTTGCAGATCTCGATGAAGTTGTGCGGCATGATCTTCGTGCTCAGGCCTACGGCAATACCTTCTGTACCCTGGGCGAGCAACAACGGGAACTTTGCGGGGAGGTTGATCGGCTCCTTCTTCCGCCCGTCGTAGCTGACCTGCCAGTCGGTGGTCTGGGGGTTGAAGACGACCTCGGTCGCAAACTTGGTGAGGCGGGCCTCGATGTAGCGGCTGGCGGCGGCGGAGTCGCCGGTGAGGGTATTGCCCCAATTGCCCTGTGGGTCAATCAGCAAGTCCTTTTGGCCCAGGCCGACTAAAGCATCACCGATGGCAGCGTCCCCGTGGGGGTGATACTGCATCGTTTGGCCGATTACGTTGGCCACCTTGTGGTAGCGCCCGTCGTGCATCTCGTTGAGGGCGTGCAGGATGCGTCGTTGCACCGGCTTCAGCCCATCTTCGATCGTCGGTACCGCCCGCTCCAGAATTACGTAGCTGGCATAGTCAAGGAAGTAATCCTCGTACATGCCCTTTAGGGTTGTGATCTTGTCTTCGTTGTCGGAGGCGTGTTCCCCTTGGGGTTCGAGGGCCTTATCGCTCATTATTGGGTATCTTTTCTATCGCTGTTTTAGGGCGCGGCCGCAGGTGCAGGGGAAACTTTTCAAACAGCAAGTTTCCCACAAACCATTAGTGTAGCGCGAAGGTGCAAGGTAAGAAATGTTTTTGAAAGAACAAATTGTTTTAAATTTAACGATTGAGCAACTTTAGCTAGCCTTGCTGCATGGCGACTTTTTCGTGACAGCAGTCACAGGCATTCTTTGCTCTTTCTTGAATCGCTTTTGTCGGGCAACTGTAAGTAATGTAAGAACTACTCATGCTGCTCTTTTACCCCAAACCTTAGTTTTTCAACGCCCCTTTCCCCCTTTGCTTCCTAACCCCTTCCCCTGCACCTGCGGCCCCGCCCAAAGCCACTAAACACCATTCTTGAGTAAAGGGAGGAGTGCCCTTGCCAATTAGTAAAGACTAATCCATTCAAGATTAGCCGTTACTTGTTATCTTGCGTATCCGAAGCAAGTTTTTAACACTCAGGCAGTTATTGTTACCGGAGGGGATGGCAATTATTTTGCTGGCCATAAAAGCGGTTCAAAATGTTCTCATGAGAGGAATAATGTTCACATCGTTCTTAGAAATGGTCGAAGCTGATTTCGGCTATGTGATTGTGGATAAGATCATCGAATCTTCCGATCTGGCTTCCGAAGGTATCTACACCTCTGTTGGTTATTATGAAGACGAGGAGTTCGAACAATTACTCGCCAACCTTTCCGCAGAAGTATCAATTGATGCGCAAGTTTTATTGATAACCTTCGGCAAGCACCTGTTTACAACTTTACTGGACGGTTACGCTGTTTTCTTTACTGCTTTTGATAATGTGCTCGATTTTCTAAGCGCCATGAACTCCTACTTAAGGGTGGACGGAATGAAGCTGTATCCTGATATGACTCCCCCCTCTTTTGAATGCACGACGTATGAGGACGGTTCGTTGGAGCTTGTTTACAGTAGTGAGCGGAAATTGTCTTTCGTGGTCAAAGGCTTTATCGAAAAAATGATTGTGTACTACGGGACGCCCTATAAACTAGAGATGGAGGAAATTGGAACCGACGGTAGAGCCGCTAAATTTATCGTTTCAAAACAAGATGATGGGAGAAGTTGAAATGCTCCGGAAAAAGCTGGATCGAGCGCTTAAAGCCAGGAAAGAGGCAGAGTCCATTCTGGAAGCGAAAGCGCTGGAATTATACGAAGCGAACCAATCACTCCAGGCGCTTAATACTTCTCTGGAAGATCAGATTGAGGAACGAACGCAGCAGCTTGTTTCCAAAGAGGATCAGTTCAAAATGGTGGTGAACAACGCCAGCGACATCATCTTGACGGTTGATGAGTACGGCTATTTTTTGATGGTCAACTCAACCAGTCTGAAAAAATTCGGATATACGGAGGAAGAAATATTAGGTACCTGTTACATTGATCACGTCCGGGAAGACTTCAAGGAAAAGCTACTCACCTTCTATATCAATATGAAGGAAAAGGAAATTTCGGAGTCTTATTTGGAATTCCCGATCATCAATGCCGATGGCGAGGTTGTCTGGCTGGGGCAGAACGTAACCAGGCAGGTGGAAGGTGATAGGGTCTACTACTCTGCCGTTGCCCGGGACATTACGGAAAAGATCAATAACCTACAGGAACTGAAGACGGTCAATAGTCGCTTCTCGGCACTACTGGAAAATCTGGTTGACGGCATTCTGGTGGAAGACGAGGACCGTAAAGTAGTCCTTTCCAATCAGGCATTTACCCAAATGTTCAACCTACCGGTACCTCCCGAAGCGCTGGTAGGGTTGGATTGTTTACAGCTGGCCGTTGATGCAGCCGGATTCTTTGTTGAGGAGGCGTCTTTTGTCACGAGAATTGAAGAAATTCTTGAGAAGCAGGAGATCGTTACGAATGAAGAAATGATCTCTAAAGATGGCCGTATTTTTTCCCGAAATTTCATTCCGGTCTCGATCGACGGACATACCCAAGGTACGCTCTGGTACTACGCGGATATTACGCAACGACGGAACCGGGAACTTATCATCAAGCGCAGTGAAGAGAAGTACCGTGGCATTCTTGAAAGTATGGATTTGGGTATTTTAGAGGTAGATGCCGATGGTGTCATTATCAGGGTTTACGAGAGTTTTAATAAGTTGACTGGTTACGAAGGAAACGAACTTATCGGAAGATCAGAAGATATTCTGCTGGTAGAGGAATTCAGGGAACTATTAGAAGAACAGTATAGCATCCGGCGTCAGGGTAATGCCAGTGCCTACGAAATGAGGATCAAGCGCAAGGACCAGTCAGAGATATGGGTACTGGTGAGCGGTGCTCCTATCTACGATGAATCGGGCAAAGTAATTGGTTCCATTGGTTTGCACTATGACCTGACCGCCCGGAAAAAACTAGAGCAAGACCTGGTCATTGCCCGGGAAGAGGCCGTCAATGCGCAGCAGGCCGAAAAACAGTTCCTGGCCAGCATGAGCCACGAAATACGGACACCGTTGAATGCGATCATCGGGATGACCCACTTATTGGGTGATACAGAGTTGCAGCAAGATCAATCCGAATACCTGGAGGCGCTTTCCAGTTCTGCCAGCTTGTTGAAAAACTTGATCTCCGATATTCTGGATATTTCCAAGATCGACGCTGGTACCATCGATCTCCAGGAGAAGCCGGTGGATATTAGGCAACTCAGCCGTAAACTCCTTCCTGCCTTTAGCCTCAAAGCCCGGGATAAAAACATTAGCTTTCGACTGGAGATCGAGGATGTTATTGGACACACCATTCTTACGGATGGCCAGTTGTTGAGCCAAATCTTGCTAAACTTATTGAGTAATGCTGATAAGTTTACGGAGAAGGGCTCCATTATTTTGTCGGTTAAATTAGAGGGGGAAACGGAGGGCGAGTACCAACTTTTGTTTAGCGTGAAAGACACTGGTATTGGCATGAATGCGTTTGAAGTAAGTCTGGTTTTTGACAAGTTCACGCAGGCCAATCCAACCATCAGCAACAAGTACGGTGGCACTGGCTTAGGACTTTCCATTTCCCGTAGGCTGGTGAAGCTTTTGGGCGGAGAGCTCAAAGTGAAATCAGCGATCGGTGTAGGGTCTGATTTTTATTTTTCCCTGAGGGTGAAAAAGGGCCCGGCTTTGGAGCCAACTACCAGTTACCCAATAAACCTGAAGTATAAAAAAACAAGTTTTAAGGGCCAGTCGGCGCTGGTAGTGGAAGATAATGAGATGAATATTAAATACATCTCCACCTTAATGAGGAAGTGGGAGGTAAGTTTTCAGGTCGTTAGAAACGGACAGGAAGCCATCACTAAATTTAAAGAAAACGAATACGACATCATTTTTATGGATTTGCAAATGCCGGTCATGAATGGTTTTGATGCCAGCGTTGAGATCCGCACTATGGGGGAGAGAGGACGTACTATCCCGATTGTCGCGCTGACGGCATCTACCTTCCTTTCTAAAAAACAATTGGCAATGAAGGCGGGCTTCTCCGACTTTATCTCAAAGCCCTTTACCCCCGATCAACTACTGGATGTGGCGGCAAAATACCTGAGCTCAACGGCTATTACTCATCAACCTCCTGCTAACTTGGCTTTTACTCCACGCCTGAATCATGCCTATCTGAAAGAGGTCTATGGCGATGATGTAGATTATGCACATGATATGTTTTGTACTTTTCTGGAAGTTATAGATAGGGAGTTTGATTACCTCCAGGCTGCTTTGAAGGCGGAAGATGTGGAGGAAATAAAACGGTTGATACATAAAATTACGCCGACCTTCTCCATGGTTGGGCTTTCAGAGCTAACGCGGCAATTCAACGAGCTGGGAGGGAATGTTGAGGAACAATCGGTAACCGAAAGCCGGGAGCAAACGATTACTTTACGAAAAAGCCTTGATGCCGCCAGGCCTTTGCTGTTGGCAGAAAAAACCAAGCTTAGCCAACTTCTAAAGATTCCCTCATGAAGAGCATCATTCTGGAAGACGAACTAATGGCCCGAAAAGCGCTGGAGAACCTTTGTAAGAAGGTAGAGTCTCTGGACGTGGTAGGGAGTTTTGAACGCGCGTCAGATGCCTTGAACGTAGTGGAGAGAGGCGACGTGGAGCTGTTGTTTCTGGATATTGAACTCCCGGGTATGTCAGGATTAGAATTCCTGGAACAGCTTTCTTATCTGCCGCAGGTCGTCATTACAACCTCGAATAAAGAATACGCGTTCGAAGCTTATCAGTACGACGTTACGGACTTCTTGAAGAAGCCCATTACGCAGCATCGGTTTCTGAAAGCAGTAGAAAAAATTGAGCTACGTGAAAAGCAACTTAAGGCGATAGCCTCTGCAAGTGCAGCAAATGAAATTTACGTAAAATCAGAAGGTAAATTTATTCGCCTGCCTTATAAAGACATACTTTATTTTGAAAATGTGGGAGACTATGTCAAAATCATAACATCTGCGGAGAATCATATTATTCATGGAAGTTTGAAGTCTATTGATCAAAGAATTCATAATCCTAGATTTATCAAGGTCCACCGTTCCTATATCGTCAACATGGATAAGATCAAGGAGATCGAAGACAATACACTCATAATTGGATCGAAGGTGATTCCGATCAGTCGGGCACACAAGCCAATTTTGCTGCGCAGCATCAATTTCTTGTGATTTGGCAAGCTCCCGACCTTACTTATGGGCAAATTGAACCAAAAAACGAAAGAAATCCTCCAAAAAACGAAAATCGTTCACTTTTCCTAAATGGGTTCTTCATTTTCGCACAACTTCAATCATAGCTGCTAGGCTACATCATCTTTTTGGATGAATTGTGGGTCTGGAAAGCTTCCAAGATATAGTGTTGTTCATTAATGTCTCTCATAAATGTTGTTTTAACTTTCTATCACATACTGTTTCTTTTAAGTTAGAAATGGAATTGAGCGATGCACAGTAATGTGTACTCGCTCATTTCTCTTTTTAGGGGGGGCTTACTCATGCTGAGGCTTTGAATAACGAAACCTGCGGGGTGGAGTACGCCGGAATATTACACACTAGCATATTGGACGCATATTCGACCCAAACCTTGCCTTATCAACGTTCTCAGCACCTGCGTCCGCGCAAAAAAAGCAGGAATCAACACAATGAAAACCGGCAGATTAACGCAAGGTCAATCTGCCGGTGAAAAGAGTAGCTTAATCTAAGACGGTTTATTTAGTTTTTACAAATCGACGAACCTCTCGGGTGCTATCGCTTTTCAAAATTTCCAGGATGTAGGTCCCAGCCCTCAGGGCACGGATGTCCATTTTTTTCGTGCCTGACTGCGCGTCAACCTGTTGAACCTGCTTGCCGAGATAGTTGTAGATGGTCAGGGTTGCCTCAGTTCCTTCATAGACTAATTCGTTGCTCGAGGGGTTTGGATAAATTTTACTTTTCACCGAAGTGCCTTCTTTACGTAATACGACTACATCAGAAAAAGTAAATGTTCCGTCGAGGTCTACTTGCTTTAGTCGGTAGTAATTTAATTCGCCAAGGGGGAATTCGTGTTCATAAGCGTATTGAGTTGGGGCGTTACTACTTTCCGCTCCCATTACCTGAGCCAGGGAGGTAAAGGCCGCTCCATCCGTACTGTATTCCAGATCGAAGTAGTCGTTGTTAATCTCCTGGGCCGTTTCCCAACTCAATAGGGAAGCGCCCTTGGCCACAGTCTCCCCCTTAAAGTAGGTGAGCGCAACGGGCAATGCGGAACGTGATATATTACAAGAGGTAAGTAATGTACCCGGCAGGGTACCGACGATATCGGTACAGTAAATACCAATGTCGTCGATGGCAACGTCTTCGCCACCCGTATTGAGGCCAGTGATTTCGAAGGAGATGTCTACAGAAGTAGCCCCATTGGGGAGCATAGCGAAGCAATAGTTGGTGAAGGCATCAGTGACTGCAGGACCACTTGCACTGCCAAGATCGCAGCTGGTGTCAAAAGCAGGAATAGAGTTGGAGCCGTCAGAAGATTGTAGATCAGTGATGGCCAACTCGGTGCCGTCACTAAAGGTCGTGTAAACAGTTAACTGAGAGTTGCCATCCCAGGAATCAAAGTTGCCGCCAGAATCGTTCTCAGCGGCGCTATTTGATTCTGCCACGGAGAAACATAGATAAAGCTGGGCACTGCAACCGGAAATATCGATTCCTGAAGCGCTGAAGGTGCCGAAAGGCGTACCTCCACAAGGGCCGTCTATATCTCGGGCACCGAAGAAGCTACCGGAGGTGTTAGCATAGTTGTAATCAGCATTGATGTCATCATTTCCACAGGGGCCTCCGTCGAGACATACGACACCAAAATAATCTCTGGAATCTACGATGGAACATCCAGCATCAATGACCGTTGGGTTGGTGGTGTTGGAACCGTCAAAATCTTCTAGCCAGAGCGGCGCATTACTATTGTCTACAAATGGCGTGCAGGCCGCCAGAAGAGTGCCCGGCAAGGTGGCGGTATTATCGGTACAGTGTACCTCAATATCGTCTAACGCAAGGTCTTCTCCTCCGGTATTCAAGCCCCCGAAGTTAAAGGTTAGATCCAGAGAGGTACCAAAAGATGGCAGCTCAAAACAGTAGTTGGTAAATGTTTCCGTGAGCTCGGGCTCTCCTGCATCATCGGAGCCGCCATTACAATTAATGTCAATGCCCGGCCGCGTATCTGAGCCGTCGAAATCTTCGATGGCGGTAACGGTGGCTGCCGTTGCCCCATCTATGCTTGCAGTCACCGTCAGAAAAGAGCTTCCATCCCAGGTGTCTTCACGCATGTTAGAGGAGCCCCATTCTGCTCCCATATCTCCATTCTGATTCCGGCTTTCCGCAGCGGTAAAACATATGTAAAGTATAGAGGAACCACCGCAGGAAGAGATATCAACTGCGTTGAAGTTTAGCGTTTCACCTGCTAGGTTTCCTGCACAGCCGTTGTGGTCCATATCCCGGACCCCAAAGTAGATACCATCGGAGCCTACAAAGTTAAAGTCAGCATTTATTTCGTTGGTGCAACCGTCTCCGTCAGCGCAGACGTACCCGATGTAGTCTCTGGAGCTTCCATAACATTCGGCGGGAAGCACGGGGGCGTTAGTAGTATTGCTTCCATCAAAATCTTCAGACCAAAGCTGAGCTTCAAGAAGTAGGGGGCTAAAAAATAGCAGTAGTAACGTAATGTGTTTCATAATCGACTAGTTATCATCTTTGTTTAAGTAGGTTAGGTCACGAGCAGGGTAATTCCAGACTCATTGGGCGACCTTTTAATTGGTTGACCAAACAATTGGTCAACCAAATCTACTGCTAAGATTTGACTTAACAAAGAAATAAACTTTGTCTTCTCTTCTTTATGTCTACTATTTCATTGGGTTCTGGTAGGTGAGTCGCTTTGGGAACAAACAAACAGGCCCCCGGGGGAATCCCCGGCGGCCTGTATTCTCCAGCAGCGTAACTGAGCTGCCTACTATGAGTTGTAAGCAGACTAAACGTCCACTTTAGCATACTTAGCATTAGCTTCAATGAACGCTCGTCGTGGCGGTACCTCATCACCCATCAGCATAGAGAAGACGCGGTCCGCTTCACTGGTTTCGTCAATGACCACCTGCTGCAACATCCGGGTATCCGGGTCCATCGTGGTTTCCCAGAGCTGTTCAGCATTCATCTCACCAAGACCCTTATAGCGCTGGACCTTAACGGAGCCATCATCCTCGTGGCGGCTCAAACGTGCCATAGCGGCCAGCCGTTCTTCTTCATCCCAGCAGTATTGGAACTGCTTGCCCCGGCGTACCTGGTAAAGTGGCGGCTGGGCGATATAAACGTAGCCATCTTCGACCAGCTTGTGCATGTAGCGGAAGAAAAAGGTCAGGATCAGGGTAACAATGTGGCTGCCATCAACGTCGGCATCACACATAATGATGATTTTGTGGTAGCGCAGTTTTTCCAGATTGAGCACCCGCTCACCGTACTGGTTTTCCTCGATGCGTACCCCCAGGGCGGTAAACATGTTCTTGATCTCCTCATTCTCGTAGATCTTGTGCTCCATGGCCTTTTCTACGTTAAGGATCTTACCACGTAGTGGGAGGATGGCCTGGAAGGTCCGGTCACGGCCCTGTTTGGCTGTTCCACCGGCCGAATCTCCCTCGACGAGGTAGATCTCTGAGGCCGCCGCATCCTTGCTGGAGCAGTCGGCCAGTTTACCGGGTAATCCACCACCAGCCAGCACGTTCTTGCGCTGTACCATCTCACGGGCCTTGCGCGCTGCATGGCGTGCTGTTGCCGCAATGATCACCTTATCGATGATCCGTCGTGCTTCGGTTGGGTTTTCTTCCAGCCAGTGGCCAACGGTTTCACCAACACAACGACTCACGATACCAGTTACTTCACTGTTGCCAAGTTCTCCCTTCGTTTGTCCTTTGAACTGAGGCTCAGGAACCTTTACCGAAACGACGGCGGTCAGTCCTTCCCGAAAATCCTCGCCGGCGATCTTGAACTTCAGCTTCTTGAACATGCCGTTCTCGTCGCCGTACTTCGTGAACAGGCGGTTCACTGCCCGGCGGAAGCCGTTGACGTGGGTACCACCCTCACGGGTTTTGATGTTGTTGACGAAGGAGTACACGTTTTCCTGATAGGTCGTGTTGTACTGCATCGCCACTTCTACTTCCACGTTGTCTTCCTTAGACTTCACGTAGATGGGTTTCTCGATCAGGTCGGGCTTACCGTCATCCAGGTACTGGACGAATTCGGCAAGGCCGCCTTCGCTGTAGAAATCCTTCCGCATAAAGGAGCCATCGTCTTCCTTCACCCGCTCATCGGTCAGGCTCAGTTTCAGGCCGCTGTTCAGGAAGGCTAGTTCCTGCATCCGGGTGGCGAGTGTTTCGAATTTGTAGATGGTCGTATCGAAGATCGTCGCATCGGGCGTGTAGGTGATCGTCGTCCCAGTGTGGTCCGTTTCGCCAACTACGTGCACTTCGTTCTGTGGCTTACCTTCGCTGTATTCCTGTACGTGAATTTTTCCGTCGCGGTGTACCCGGGCTTCCAGGTAGCTACTCAGGGCATTCACACAGGAAACACCTACCCCGTGGAGACCACCGGATACTTTGTACGTGTCTTTATCGAATTTACCACCGGCGTGCAGTACGGTCATAACGACCTCCAACGCTGATTTTTGCAGCTTTTTGTGCATGCCTACGGGTATGCCCCGCCCGTCATCCGTTACGGCAATGGAGTTGTCTGGTTTGATCACAACATCGATGCTGCTACAGTAGCCCGCAACGTGTTCGTCAATCGAGTTGTCCACCACTTCCCATACTAGGTGGTGCAGGCCTTTAGTATCGGTTCCCCCGATGTACATCCCGGGGCGTTTCCTTACTGCTTCGAGGCCTTCGAGGGCGGTAATATTATCCGCGCCGTACGTCTTGTTCGGCGACTGATTATTGGTATCTGCCATAACTGCAAAAGTACGAAAAAAGGGTGGGAAATCCTAGTGTTTTAATGGCAGGAAGAGTCGTGGGGTAGTGGTTGTTTTACGCTTGTTTTCTTGGGCGCGGCCGCAGGTGCAAAGAGAGGGGTAAAGAGCAGAGTATAACATCGTTATTTCCTGCGTGCTTTCAGGGCGAGTGGGCTATGCCCCGAGAAGAAAAAGTGTCCCTTGCTTGCTTCTTAATTCCTTTTCCCTGCACCTGCGGCCGCGCCCAGATCACCCCAACCAACCCGCCACCATAAATCCGAGATAAGTCCCTAGCCCATTTCCGAGAGAACCGACAAGGATACCTGGGAGGTAGAGGTCCATCCGATCCAGGCTTTTGGCCAAGGCCAGGGCGGACGAAGAACCGCCAATGTTCGCCTGCGATGCCACCGCTGCAGTATCCCAATCTAGCTTTCCTACCGCCGCTACCCCGAAAACTACTGCGCCGTGGACTACCACAATGGTCGTAACCAATGCTAAGAGCCGCCAGGCCAGCACGCCGATTTGTCCCAGTGCGGCCAACTCACAAAAAGCACCGATGACCGCCAGGAAAAGATAAACACAGAATAAACCGATCACCTGCCCACCGGATAAGCGGTGAAATGCAGGGAATTGTGCCAAAATCAGCGCAATCGTCGTTAGGATTAATATAGATGGTATCTGTAGGCCCATTCCTGCCAACCATTCGGCCAAAAACTGCGCAACAAATAAGGAACCTAACCCAACACTAAGCAATATACCCAAAGAGATGATACTGATGCTTTCGTACTCCCGTTCAACATCTTCCGGAACGGGTGCGCTGGTCTCTTTTTTGCGGCTGACAACGCGCCGCAACAATAGCGGAACGCCGAGGGTAACCATCATCCAGATGGCCGTGATGATGTTGTCAACTGCGGTCATGCCAGCATAGAGGACGCCTTCCTGCATCACGTCGTAATGAATGGCCACTGCGTTGAAATTGACACTGCCACCGGAGTAAGTCCCGGTGAACATGCCGCTGATGGCCGGATACAGGTCACCAAAGTGCGTGGCGCCGTCGATCAGCCACATACCAGCCAGTACGCCCAAGACCGTACCGATACTTCCGAGCCCGAACAGCAACAACATCGGTGCACCCGCCCGGCGGATGCTGGCCAGGTTGACGTCCAACAGTAGGTAAAAAATAGACAAAGGGGCCAGGTACCGGAAAATCCCAGTGTAAACCACCGAGCCTTCTGAAGCCGAAGGCAACAGGCCAACGTTGGCCAGCACGGCCACGAAGAGGATGACCACCAGAGCGGTGCCCAGGTGTTTCAAAAAGGTACGTTTGACCAGCCACTCGGAAGCAACAACACTGAGACAAAGGATGGTGAGTACAAACAGAGGAGAAGAGAGCATAGCCCTAAAGCTACGGAGTGAGCGATTGAATGGTGTAAATAACCCGTTACTGTGTGTATTGCCAGATTGCAGGCTGGAAAGTAAAAAGTAGCTGTTTTACCGGCGGTAGCCGGCACGAGCGCTAGCGAGCATCGGTTCAGCTCGTCAGAGCTTTATAGCACAGGCCAGCGTTTTAACGCTGGTAAGGCTTTATCCCCATCTCCCACTTAACTACTCATTCACTTCTTCATCCGCAAGCACCCCTCCTCCCGGTCAACGTAAAACGGGGAGTGAAAAAAGCTATTTTTCTCCACCGGCCCGTCCTCGTTCTCATCCCAGATGATCCAGTAGAGTAGTTCCCGGTAGGCGGCGTATCCCGCCCGGGAGCCGGGGTCCAGGAGCTGGATAAGGTCGGCTTGAACAACGGCCCAGGGTTGCCCTACGCGCTGGCGCAGCCAGGCGCGCACCGGTGCCATCCGGAAGCTTTGCCGCTCCAGGTAACCCCAGCGGGGGCGCATGGGTTCCCGGTCCGGGAGCATACCCGCTTTGGCGGCGCGTTGTCGGAGTTTAAGGCGGCCTGCTTTGCGGGTGGCGCGCTGTTCGCTGTATTTCTCACTACCCCTGCTTTTCAGCAGCCCTTTGACGTAGTGGCGGTGGCCGTGTTTGTATTTTCGGCGATTACGGCCGGGTTTAGGGTCTTTGAAAGGCATAATGGTTTTGGCGTTGTTTCGTCAGGCTTCGGTCGGACGGCTACGGAGTGAAAACGGAGTTTTCAATGAGGGGCCGTCGGGCCGATGGCTTAACAGCATTAACCCTCCAGAAAATTGCAACCATGTTTTACCCTGCTCATTTATTCCCTTCCTTTGCACCTGCGGCCGCGCCAAAAATCAAGCTACTCTTTAGCCAACAAGTCGTCCGCAATCTTCTGTAACGCCTGATAATGCGCTTGCTTCCCTGCCCCTGGCTGCACAATATTGAACTGCCAAAACCGCCACGATGCCATGGCTGCCGCCGCATAAATCGTTGCTGCAGGTAGGGAGGCTTCCTCCTCCTGGGTAAGTGGTTCTACTGAGCAGTATCCCCGCAATAGCTCGGTGCTTGCGCGTAAATCGGCGTGTCCTTCAGGGTAGCAGGTGCCCACAATGGCCATTCCCAAATCAAAGACCCGGTAGTAGTTGGTGGCCTCTTCAAAATCCATGATTACGGGCCCATGCTTGGGGGTGAGGATGACATTGTCGGCAAAAATATCGGCATGAATCAGGGCCCGAGGTAGGTCTTTCGGCAAATGCTTTTTAAGGTAAGTTTTCACTTGGCCAAGCCAGTCGAGAAAAGGATGGGGCCGACCAAATTTTGTGACCATGGGGCCGAAGGTCTCCCGGCCATAGGCAAGTTGGTCGGGTAAGAAACGGGGAGTCGGTACCTGGTGCAAGCGGGCCATCGCTTGCCCCAGAGGGTACATCGTTTCGAGGGGTAATGGGTCGGCAACCAATCCGGAGAGATAGGACTTCAGCAATAAGGGCTTACCGTGAAGCTTGGTCTGGCTTGCGCCGTCGCGCGTTGGGATAATTCGGGTAGTATTGAAGCCATGAATTTCCAAATGAAGCAAAGTGTCGATGAGGATTTGAGTTTCCTCTGCCGTTTTATTTTCGCAAAGGGTAAGTACAAAATCCTGCCCACCGGCCTGGAGGTGGTAGTTGGAATTCTCCTGCCCGCCGGCAAAATTATGCACGGAGGCAATTTCGGCCAAGCCAAAAATGGTGGCAACCTGCTTTAGGTCTGCTGGCGTCAATTCGGTGTAAACGGCCATGTATTATTTTTTTAAATTAACGCTTATTGGCCATGACTGCTCGCATCACCTTCGGTACCGCCTGCAACATAGTAGCGTGATCGAATTCATATTTCCGCTCTCCGGCAGTTCGGGCTGCTTCCAGGGAAGCATGCTTACCCTCCACGGGTAAACCCCCAACGGCAAGGCGAATCGTCTCCGGGAATTTAGCGGGGTGGGCCGTTGCCAGGCAAATAATGGGGCCAGAGAGTTGTGGACGGTAATGCCTGGCGGCGGCTACAGCGACCGCGCCGTGAGGGTCAAGAAGGTAGTTCTCCTCCTCCCAATGACTGTGCGTAGTTGCCAGGATGTTGTCGTCGGTCACGGTATACGTCAGGAACCCTTCCCGAAAAGTGGCAAGCTCCGTATCGGAAAACTGGACGGAGCCGTTGCGGTCATAGATTTCCCAGGCGGATCGTAATCGGTCGGTATTTCCATTGAGGCTGAAGTAGAGGTGTCGCCAGAAGTTCATCGGTACGGAGATATCGATGGCAGAAGCGAGGGTATTTTTGATGTCGGGTTTGCTGAAGGTGCCCGTAGTCAGTACTTCGCTCAGGGTGGTGTTGGCGTTGTTAGCAACGATCATTTCTCCTACCGGAAGCCCCATCCGGCGAGCCATTGACCCGGCACACATATTACCAAAAGCCCCGCAGGGGACGGAAAAATTTACCGGATCACCAACCCGTTCAGCGTGGCGTAAATACCCGTAGAAATAGTGTACGGTTTGTGTCATTACCCGCGCCCAATTGATGGAATTGACGCTGGAGAGTTGCATCTCCTCCCTAAAGTCGGCGTCGGCAAAACAGGCACCGATCAATCCGTCCAGGTCATCTGACCCATTTTTGCAATTATTGACGGTAACAGGGTGGACGTTAGGAGCCATGATGGTGGTCATCTGGCGGACTTGTTCCTCGGTGATCAGCCCGGTGGGAAAAAATAACCAGGTGGAAATCGAGGTCTTACCAATGGAAGCGTGAGCGGCAGCAGGTCCTGTGTCTCCAGAAGTGGCGACCATCAGGGTCCGGCGTTCTCCTCGTCGCCGGAGGAAGTAGTCGAAGAGGTTGACCACAAAACCCATCGCTACATCCTTGAAGGAGAGTGTGGGGCCGTGGAATAATTCCTGGACGTAACAATCATCGGTCAGTGCATGATGCGGGATGACCTCTGAATGGCTGAAGGTGGAGAAACTGGCGTCGATCAGTTTTCTTAAGTCTACTGCTGGCATAGTCTCTTCGCCAATAAACAGAGAGAGGACTTCATGGGCCAGGTCAGGATAGGAAAGGTTTTTCCAATCTTTCAGTTGCTGCTGGGATACATGGGGAAGCAATGTTGGAACGTACATTCCCCCGTCGGGTGCCAACCCCTGTAAAACTGCCGTTTCAAAATCAACGGGAGGTGCTTGCCCCAGGGTACTTTGGTAAAGCGTCATGTGTTTATTTTAATCCGTCAAGAACAAGTTCAGAGATCAGCATGTCTTGGGTGGCGATGCCGGTGAGATCGGCAACGATGATGTGCTCGGGAGTACGTTTCATATGATCAATAGCCATCAAGATATCTCCAATTTCCATCAGTTGATCTTCCTGCAGAAGCCCGTCGGCCCAGGCTTTATGAATTTCCCCATGATGAATGCATTGGCTCCGACTGTCGAGGGCAATCAAGGTTGCCCGCTCAAGGATGGCCGGATCGAGTTCCTGCTTGCCGAGGGTATCGGCACCCATGGCAGTGATGAGCGTACCCGGGCGCAGCCCCGCAGCGGGTAATATGCTGGTTTTACTGGCAGTAGTGGTGACAATAAGGTTACAACTGGCCGAAACCTCTCCGGCTTCAATGGTCGTCGATATCCTAAACCCATCCGTCTCCATATCTTTTCGGTAGGCCGCCAGTTTTTCGGCGGAGCGACCCCAGACGAGTACGTCCCGACAGTCCGTTACCGCCTTGAGGTAACGAAGCTGCAGCCGGGCCTGCAGCCCGGTACCGACAATCCCGATCCGGTCTACCTTGGCCGGGGCGAAGTGCTTGGCGACCACGGCGCCGGCAAGGGCAGTCCTCAAATCGGTGAGATAACCTTCATCGAGCAGAATACATTCCAGCGCGCCCGTTTGCTGACTGAAAACCAGGTTGAGTCCATTGCTGCCCGGCAAGCCGATTAAAGGGTTGTCATAAAAACCCGAAGCAATCTTAATCACGTAATATGGAGAGCCAGAGAGGTAACCATATTTTATGTGGACATCGCCCGGTGGCTGTTCGAACGTTAGC
>JBGCFZ010000441.1:0-14162 GCA_045110355.1 Lewinella sp.
TGCCAAAGAACGTCGATTTTGGCGTCATCGATCACTTTGAGAAGGTGACGGATAAGGACGGCGCCGTGATGGCGCGCCGCCTGGCGCGCGAGGAAGGCCTCCTCCTCGGTTACTCCGCCGGCTCCGCCGTCGCCGGCCTCCGCCAAATGAAGGACGAACTGACCGCGGACGACCTCGTCGTCGTAGTTATCCACGACCACGGCAGCCGCTACATCGGCAAACTCTACAACGACGACTGGATGCGTGACCGTGGGTTCCTCGAAACAGAACTCCGCGTCCGCGATCTCATCGCCGACAAAAAAGGATCAACCTTCTCCGGCATCGAAAAAACGGCTACCGTTCGCGCAGCGCTAAAAATGATGAAGGAGCACGAGTTCTCTCAGATGCCCGTCCTGGATGGAGAAGCCGTTGTAGGGAGTATCCTCGAGACGGACGTGCTGAATTACCTGTTGGCCAGCCCAATGGAAAATTCAGAGAAGACTGTTGCCGACATCATGCGTGCGCCGTTTCCCGAAATCGACAGCGACCTCACCCTGTCCGAACTAGGTAAGCACCTGAACAAGGAGAACCCCGCCGTGATGGTGAAAGATGCGCTGGGGCAGAAACACCTGATTGCGCAGTACGATATTTTGCAGGCTATTTAAGGGGAAACCACTAAGGCCGTAAAGCATTGAAGCTACACTTAGTAAGTGAGCGTGTTCGGTTACCCAGCATGTATGCTGACATAAGAGGTATATCTACTCTTCAAACTCTACGCCTTCATAGATAACCGACATCGGTACTTTTACCCCTAAGGTGAGGAATTCAACTTCCTGGTCCATCTCATAGTAATTGCCGATGCGCCAAAGCCCTTTTGCCTCCCGGTAATAGGTGGAAATGTGGGGGATTTTGCTGTCAATGAGCACGTACTCCTTGAAAGAGTCTAACGTTTTGTAAGCATCGAATTTTTCGCCTCGGTCCTTTTTTTCGGTCCCTCTAGAGAGTACTTCGACTAGCAACTGTGGATTTAAGGCACGTTCAATTCCACCCTCATCAGAAAAGTCTTCTTTCCCACATAAAGCCATTATGTCTGGAAAGTAGTACTTGTCAAGTTTAGAAATGTGAACGGCTGTATCAGAATTGTAAACCGTACAATTCTTCTTGGCTCTGTCCAAGGATGAGAATGTATTACGTTGCGCCAGATTATGCGCTCGCTTTCCTCCGGCCATCATAGTTATTTGGCCATCATGAAATTCATACTTGAAATCTGATGTAGCCAGAATATCAAAATATTCTTGTTCGGTGTACTTACGGTCTAGTTGTACTGCTACGCTCATGCTCAAATAACGTTTTCTTTTGTAAGATAGTTAGTTTCAGCCAACCATTCGCTGAAATACCCCTTCCCCAGTGTCCAGATTCAGGGCAGTGAGGTACCCCATCCCCTTATGTGAATGCGCACATCCAGAATCGATACAGACCCGCTGCGCGTCCCGCATTTTACCGATGCCAAAACGGACCGATGTCATGGGCTCCGGTGTGTGCCCGTGTACGATAATACGGTCCCCGAGCCAGTCGCGGTCGATCTCGTCGTACCAGTACCTAATCCAAAGCATGTCGTAGGTTGCTTCAAGAGGGTTTACATGACGAAAATTCAGGCCGGCATGGACGAGGAAGTAGCCGGGAGTTTCCAGGTAGTAATCTAAACCTAGCATCCACCGGCAAACCTCCTGATGGTGCTGGCGTGGGATAACACCGGAATGCTCTCCACGCATCACTTCGTTGGTGAACATCCGTTCGTGATTGCCCCGCAGACAATGAACATGGTATCCGGCTCGCTCCAGCTGCCAAATGTATTCGATCACCCCATAGCTGTCCGGGCCTTTGTCTACGTAATCCCCGAGCAAGAATAGCTCATCTGATTTATTGAAGTTCAACTGTTGTAACAGCATCCGAAAAGTCTTCGGGCAACCGTGGATGTCGGAGATGGCGTAGCGGGGCATAGGGTGATTTTTATCGTACGTGACTAACAACAACGTCATTGGCTAAAGTTTCTTTTTGGCGCGGGCGCAGGTGCAGGTAAGGGGGGGTGGAGCAAAGGGAAAGGGGAGGGTAGTACCGTCTTCCTTCACCTTGCCTTTCATCCGAATACTGGCACCTGCGGCCCCGCCTAAAAATAAGTAGAATGAGAAATGGACACTACGAGCGGACTATGCCCCGAGAAAGAAGCACTGGTTAAATGGGGTCTTTCTTAAATAGTTTTCCCTACACTAATTATCGCCCTAAAATAAAAGCGCACCGCATCATCACCACAAATGGTGACCATAGCAGCCCATTTGGTTTTTTGCTTAAAACTCCCCCCAAAGGGGAGTAAATTGTACTAAATCAGTTTCGTCCAGAAAAACACCTCACCATAAATTGAAATCGATGCATCAGAAATTACCCTCTACTATTCTTACGGTCCTCTTCAGCTTATTGCTTTTTCCATTGTCGGCCACAGAGTTCCATGTTGCTAAAACCGGCAGCGATGAAAATGAAGGAACGGCAGAAGCTCCTTTTTTAACCATCAGTAAGGCTGCAGCCATCGTCGTGGCCGGAGATGTGGTCGTGATCCACGAAGGAACCTACGAAGAAACCCTGCGGCCCACTAATTCCGGAACCGACGGCAATCCGATCACCTTCCGGTCTTTTGGGGAAGACCGTGTAGTCCTCACCGCCATGCAAGCCCTCAACGGCTTTACCCTGGATGAGGGAGACATATATAAGGTCACGGTGAACTGGGACCTCGATCAGGAAAACTTCGTGATGAACGGCGCCACTGCCATGGATCTGGCCCGCTGGCCAGATAACACCGACGGTAATCCCTTTACCCTCAACTCCCTGCGTAACGACAACGGTAGCCCGGGAACGACCGAACGCAACGCCTTCCTCACCGATAGCGACATACCTGATTTCGACTGGACCGGAGGCTCCCTCCTTTTCTACGGTGACCGTCCCGGCGCTGGCTGGACCACCTGGAAGGCCTTCATCACCTCAAGCTCCACCGGCCGTATCAACTTCGACCTGATCAAAAATCAGGAATGGATCCGGACCTTTCACCCGCCAGCTGATGGGGGAGACTACTTTCTGGAAGGCATCAAAGATGTACTCGATTACCAAAATGAATGGTGGTTCGACGAAACAAATAAAACCCTCTACGTCCAGTTGCCCGGTGGCGTTGCCCCGGCCGACGGACAGGTCCAAATGCGCCGTCGCAGCCTGGCCGTTGACCTCAATCAGCGCCATTTCATCAGCCTGGAGAACTTTGCCATCTTTGGCGGCCGTATCGACGTCGAAGGAGAAGGAAATTCATTCTACGGCATGTCCAGCTTCTACGGCAGCTACACCCGGGGCGTCACCCCGAATTTCCACGCTGAAAACCGTGCGCTCGACATTAAGTGGAACGCGGTAAATACCACCGTCGAACGTTGCGAATTCGGCTTCGGTGCAGGCACCGGTATCTGGGATAGTGGCTCGGGGACGACCATCCGTAACAGCTACATCCACGACTTTAACTTCCTTGGAGACTATGACGCGCCATTGATGGTGAGGGGACAAGACAACGCGCTCATCATCCAGAATACTTTCGGACGAGGTGGCCGCGATGCCATCCAAATCGTCAGTAAAAACTCTCGGGTCGCCTATAATGATGTCTATGAAAGCAACCTCATCGCCGATGATTGTGCCCTGCTTTACACCATCGGCCTTGAAAAGAACATGGAGATCGACCACAATTGGTTTCATGACGCCTACAGTAGGGGAAATCTCAAAAAAGCGGCCGGTATTTACCTTGATAATGACCCGGGAAACATTAAAGTCCACCACAATGTAGTGTACAACACAGAATGGTCCAGTATCCAGATCAACTGGAACGGCACCAACCTCGACATCTTCAACAACACGCTCTGGGACGGCGAAAATGCCTTCGGTGCCTGGCACCTGGCAGGAACTGCCTTCTCCAACGTGAAAATCTGGAATACCCTGACCAATAGCGATGCCCTGGAACCACAGTCCGACAAACAGAACAACCTGGTGATGGCCGAAAATGCCACCCCCTTCAATGATGAGTCCATGCTCGATTTCTCCCTCGAGGATGGAGCAACCGCCATTGATTTTGGTCGTGAGATTGACGGCATCACCGATGGCTTTGCCGGAGCGGCGCCGGATGCCGGCGCCTACGAATCCGGTAACGATCGCTGGCTGGCCGGGGTAGACTGGGACGTCCGCCGTGGCCCCGCCACGCGCTGCTATGGCCTGCCCGGCGAAGATTGTTCCCGCTTCCCCGTTTCCAACGGAAATCCCGAAGCAGGTGTACGGCGGCAGATCAGCGTTTTCCCGAACCCTGCTGCCAACCGCCTTTTCGTCAAAGACCTAAAAATTGGGACTTTCTTCCGGCTCACGAATGTTGCTGGCCAGGTAATTAATGATCGGATCCCCGCTGCTGCACTTGTTGGAGGCCTCAAGCTGAACAAGCTTACTCCTGGTATCTACTTGCTAACGGATGATGCTGGTGGAGTTGCCCGCTTCGTGAAGCAGTAGTGTTGGCGTAACCATTAAGAGCATTTAGGCATTAAGTTATTTACCTGGGTAAGGCTTAGTATTTTCAATTGAAGTATTCGATTGGAGCGAGCAGAGCTGTCTGCCCTTTTCCGAGGAGAGGGCTAACGCCTACTCATCAAGCATCGGCCCGACGGCCCACGAATGGCCTGCTAGCGCAGGGTTCGAGTAGCCGTCCGACCGAAATTTTGGACATGAGTACCGGTTTTCCCGGTCGGACGGCTACCCGCCAGTCGACGTCGTCGATTTTGTGGGGGCCGTCGGGCCGGTTGTTGAATAACTGTCAATACGTCGTACGGGTTTGCGTTAGCCCTGGGGGCCGGAGGAGAGGCGCACGAGAGAAGCGAGCACCCCCCTGCGGCAGCACTACAAGCGAAGCGTCTACAAGGCCGAAGGCCCGCCGTCTATCAGAAAACGAGCGCAGCGAGTTTTCGTCTACCAGAAGGCGCTTAGCGCCGCCGCCCCTTACCCATCATCGCCGGGTTCTTGCTCATATTGTGCATCATCTTCGACATCTGGTCGAACTGCTTGATGAACCGGTTGACGTCGTCCATGCTCTGACCACAACCGCGGGCGATCCGCTTTTTACGGCTCATGCTCATCAGCTTGGGTTCGGCGCGTTCGAGTGGGGTCATGGACTGGATGATGGCTTCAACTTTGCTGAAGGCGGAGTTGTCGATATCGACGTCCTTCATCATCTTCTTCATGCCGGGGATCATGTTGAGCAAGCTCTTGATGTCTCCCATTTTCTTCAGCTGGTTGAGCTGACCGAGGAAGTCGTTGAAGTCGAACTTGTTCTTCTTGATCTTCTTCTCCAGGCGCTTGGCCTCTTCTTCGTCGAACTGGTCTTGTGCACGCTCCACGAAGGAGATGATGTCTCCCATACCGAGGATTCGCTGGGCCATCCGCTCGGGGTGGAAAACGTCCATCGTATCCAGCTTTTCGCCGGTGGAGATGAATTTGATGGGCTTGCCCACCGTGTACTTAACGGAGAGGGCAGCACCACCACGGGTGTCACCATCGAGCTTTGTCAGGACAACGCCGTCGTAGTTGATCCGGTCGTTGAAGGCCTTAGCCGTATTAACCGCATCCTGGCCCGTCATGGAGTCAACGACAAAGAGCGTTTCGTTGGGGGAGATGGCTTCGCGCACGTCGCTGATCTCCTGCATCATCTTTTCGTCGACCGATAAGCGGCCGGCGGTATCAACGATGACGACGTCGTACTTTTCATCCTGAGCGTGAGCGATGGCGTTGAGCGCAATCTCCACGGGGTTCTTGTTCTCGGGCTCCTTGTAGATGCCGGCACCGACCTGCTCGGCCAATACGGTCAGCTGATCAATAGCCGCCGGGCGGTATACATCACAGGCAGTTACTAGTACTTTCAGCTTCCGCTTTTCCTTGAGGTGAAGGGCAAGCTTACCGGTAAAGGTTGTTTTACCCGACCCTTGAAGGCCGGCGATCAGGACCACACCGGGTGTCCCCTTGATGTTGATGCCCACACTCTGGCCGCCCATCAGTTCCGTCAGTTCGTCCTGGACGATCTTGACCATCATCTGGCCTGGTTTGACCGCCTTGAGTACGTTATCGGTGCCAAGTGCCTTTTCCTTCACGTTGTCGGTGAATTCTTTGGCGATCTTGTAGTTAACGTCAGCACCAACGAGGGCCCGCCGAATCTCTTTGAGGCTCGAGGCTACATTGATCTCAGTAATCTTATTATCGCCGGTCAGGCTCTTAAAAGCGCCCTCCAGGCGATCACTTAGGTTATCAAACATACTGGTATAAACTTAGGGGTGCGAAGATAGTTC
This sequence comes from Lewinella sp., assembly GCA_045110355.1. Taxonomy (GTDB): domain Bacteria; phylum Bacteroidota; class Bacteroidia; order Chitinophagales; family Saprospiraceae; genus Neolewinella. The sequence continues at coordinate 6,378 of JBGCFZ010000441.1, forward strand.
GCCGGGAGGGTTTTTGGGTAGTGGTTGGCTGGTTTTTGGGCGCGGCCGCAGGTGCAAGGCAGGTTAGGAGGCTGGGTGGTTGCCCGTCCGACGGATTCTTTTTCGCCAGCGACGCAGGAGCTGAAAGCGAAAAAGTCCGCCTGACGGGTCTATAACAGACCTTCCTAAAGCCGACAGACAAACTTTTCATCCGGCTCTGCCAGGCCAAAAGGATTTGTCGGACGGCCGGATGTGATCCGGGGTTGCGATTGGAGGAGCAATCGAATTGCTGAGGAACCTCCTCCTCCCCCTTGCTCCTTTTATTCTTTTTTTGCACCTGCGGTCGCGCACCTAAATGCCTAATAACTAGCGTATTCCGAAAGGCCTACTGCAGTAAATATCATCAGTTAAGCAAAAAAAAGCCGCTAAACGGGCGAACTCCCGCAAAATCACGTGACTTACGCTTGTAAAAACCGTCTATATGATTAAATTGCCGGTACATCGCCCACTATTCGTCGGCCCTGAGGGCCATTTTGTGATTTTTGTACCTGTCAGAAGCAACACATCAAAACAAATAGCATGCAGACGAGCGTGCTTTCTTACTACTTATTAATTAACCACACATTATACATATGTCTAATCTTATCAAGTTCATCTTGATGGCGTTAGCCTGGGGTTTGTTTTTCCTGATGACTTTCTACGGATGCATCAAAGAAGAATACTGCCCGGCCGACGACGGAGCCGCAATTACCGCACCCGCTCCCGCCCCCGTCACGGATGACTATTCCATTGTTTCCAGCCTTGGCTCCAACGATGTCCTTACGGGCAGCTTATGGCAGGCGGAACTAGATGCACTATACGCCAAATTCCAGCAAGACCCGAACCAGGCACTAGAGGTGACTGGTCGCTATTATGAAGGAGAAGCTGCTCCGGAGGGCTTTGAAAATATGGGCTTCTACCGAGCGGATGAGATTAAACAACTGCTCGTTGCCAAGGGGATTCCTGAAGGTAACATCCGAATGCTCAGTCGACTGATCTCAGGCGCTAAACCTGCTGCCGACGCCCGCTTTGCTGCTGGTAACTTCGGTTGGGGGACCATGGTCGTCGAAGGTGAAGCCGACAAGCCTGAACTCGTTGAAGTAAGTAATACCGAAATCAAGATTCGTTTCCCCTTCGATAAGTCAACCAAAACGCTTGGCAAAGAAGTTGAGGACTACCTCGAAACGTTGGCCGAACGCGTCAAGACTTCAGGAGAAACCATCACCATCGTTGGCCATACCGACAACGTCGATACCGATGCCTACAATCAGCGACTTGGCCAACAACGGGCAGACTTCGTGAAGGCTCGCCTGCGCAGCTACGGGGTAGATGCCGGACTTGTCTCCACCTCTTCCAGAGGGGAAAGCGAACCGGAATCCTCCAACGCTACGGCCGCCGGTCGGAAACTCAACCGCCGCGCTGTTGTCACCCTCAACAAGGCCCAGTAACCACATCCAACTAACGATTACATTTATCAATAATGACTTATATACTTCTTCACGTAAACGACAGCTCCTTCTTGGGTTTCCACTGCGACTGGTGGTTGCTCTGGACCATTCTCGCTTTCGCCCTTGGCGCGCTAATGCACTGGCTCCTTTGGGGCCGTGGCGAAAAAGTCGACGTCTCCGGCATCGAAGCTGACCGCGACCGCTACCATAAAGCCGCTACGAAGTGGGAAACAGACTACCAAAGCCTCAAGTACCAACTGGAGGAAGCCCAGAAGGGCGAAGCAGACTACCGCGCTCGCCTACAGGCTTGTGAGTCCGACAAGCAGGCGCTTAAGTTCGCGGCCGAAAGTGCCGGGCCTGCCGTAGTTCCGGTGCCAATTCCTACCGATACGGGCAAGCTGGGCATCGTTTCTGACGGTGGTGATGGCGACGGTTCCATTTATGCCGGCCTGTTTGACAGCGACAACTTCCAGATCATCGAAGGCATTGGCCCCAAGGTGAATCAGGTATTGATTGACGCCGGTTACAAGAACTGGAGCGAGCTCGCCGCAGCGGATGCTGCCGACATTAAAACGCACCTTGACGCCGCCGGTAAGCGCTTCGGCCTTTGTGATCCAACCAGCTGGCCACACCAGGCTAAGCTCGCCGACGCCGGTGACTGGGATGCACTGATCACTTACCAGAAGTTTACTGATGGTGGTGTTGAAACTAAGGGCGACTTCGAAACCCCTTCCAAGTTCGAAAAACTGTCGGCTAAGAAGCTTGGCTTCAGTAGTTCCAACCCGAACGACCTCAAAGTAGTGGAAGGCATCGGACCGAAGATCGAAGGCCTTCTGAAGGCGGACGGTATCAGCACTTGGGCTGAACTCGCCGCCGTTGAAGTAAGCCGCATCCAGGGTGTCCTCGATGCTGCCGGACCACGCTACAAACTCGCCGTTCCACGTACCTGGCCGCAGCAGGCCGGTCTTGCCGCAGAAGGCAAGTGGGCGGAGCTTAAAGCGCTTCAGGATGAACTGCAAGCAGGTAAGTAACCTGCTCAACGCTTGATTGCTGAGGTCCATCCTAATTGACCTCGATATTTGCGACCCTGCTTCCTTTATTGGAGGTGGGGTCGTTTTTTGCGTTCAATCATCAGTATTTAGTGTTCAGGTTTCAGTATTCAGGGTTTAGAATTCAGGTTTCAGTATTTAGTGTTCAGGTTTTAGTATTCAGGGTTTAGCATTCAGGTTTCAGCAGACAGGTATCATCTCCCTACTCCTGAATACTGAACCCTTACTCCCGAGTACTGAATACTGGATACTGACCCCTAAATCCTGACTCCTGAATCCTGACCACTAAATCCTGACTACTGCCCCCTGAACCCTTATAAGTACCACAAAATCACCTTTTTTTAGCTCAATGATCTCAACCAACCGATTGCAATTTAAAGTGGGCTAACGCTATTGCCACACATTCCCTACATTGAGTGCAAATGCAATAACTCACTGAGCTGAAGGGTAACATTTATTGCCCAACACCCATTTAAATTTTACACTACTAATGGCGTATTTTACCAATATTCCAAAGATTCATTTCGAGGGAAAAGACAGCGATAATCCTTATTCCTTCAAGTATTACGACAAAGACCAGGTCGTTGCCGGAAAGACCATGAGCGAGCACTTCAAATTTGCTATGGCCTGGTGGCACACCCTGTGTAATACTGGTGGAGACCCCTTTGGCCCCGGCACGGCTGTATACCCCTGGCTAGCTGCTACTGATCCGGTACAGCGGGCTAAGGATAAGATTGATGCAGGTGTAGAGATTCTGGAGAAACTTGGACTCGACTACTACTGTTTTCATGACGTTGACCTACTGGATGAAGAAGGCGCCGACCTGGCCACCTACGGCAAACGACTGGAGGAGGTAACCGATTACCTGAAAGAAAAAATGGACGCCAGCGACAAGAAGTGCCTCTGGGGCACGGCCAACCTGTTCAGTAACCCTCGTTACATGAACGGTGCAAGTACAAACCCTGACTTTAACGTGGTAGCTTACGCTGGTGCCCAGTTGAAAAACGCGATCGATGCCACCATTAAAGTAGGCGGCGAAAACTACGTTTTCTGGGGCGGCCGCGAGGGCTACATGAGCCTGCTGAATACCGATCTTGGTCGTGAGGTCGATCATCTGGCGCAGTTCCTGACCATGGCGCGCGATTATGCGCGCAAGCAAGGGTTTACCGGCACCTTTTTCATTGAACCAAAGCCATTTGAGCCCAGCAAGCACCAGTACGACTTCGACTCCGCCACCGTAGCCGGCTTTTTGCGGAAGTACGACCTGATGGACGACTTCAAGCTCAACATCGAGGTAAACCACGCCACGCTGGCACAACATACCTTCCAGCATGAGCTGGCGGTGGCTGTTTCCGAAGGCCTGTTGGGGAGCATTGATGCCAACCGTGGTGATTACCAGAATGGCTGGGATACCGATCAATTTCCGACCAATGTTCCGGAACTGACCGAAGCCATGCTTGTCATTCTTGAGGGCGGTGGCATCCAGGGAGGAGGGGTTAATTTCGACGCTAAGACCCGTAGAAATTCAACTGATCTGGAAGACATCTTCCACGCCCATATTGGTGGCATGGATGCATTTGCCCGAGCCTTGTTGGCAGCAGACAACATCCTGACCTCAAGTAAGTACAAGCCCATGCGGGAGGAACGCTATAGCTCCTTCGACTCAGGCAATGGTGCCAACTACGAGGCCGGAAAAATGACGCTGGAGGAACTGGCCAAAATCGGCCACGCCCAGGGAGAGCCTAAGCAGACTAGTGGCCGACAGGAACTCTATGAGAATATTCTGACACAATACAGCTAGAGTGGCATTAATTTCAGTAAAAAGCCGTCGATTGCCAACAGGGTGATCGACGGCTTTTAATTGCCAGGTCTCGAGAGCTAGTCAACATTAATCACAACGGATTGCCCAGCATAATCATGTATAGCTCTACGGTATTCATTGCTCGAAATAAACAGCAGGGAAACCCAGCCAAGTACCACTTTTACAAGGAAACGAACGATGGCCTGGAAGATGTTGATGCGGGGTGGGTTGCCATCAGGAGTAGGCAGGAACTTGCGCACGCGTATACCCATGATCTGGTGGCCCAAGGTTTTACCAAAGGAGGTGGCGATAGGCTCGTATAGCCAAATGAGACCAAACAAGGCTCCACGAATGCTGCCACTTTCGACGGCAAGAGCTTCGAGAAGAAGGGAACCAAGGTACATGAGGAGCACTATGACCATGGCATCTACTACTGTTGCCTTTAATCGTTCCATTAGCCGAGGCGTGGAAACATTCATCATGGCCGTTTTGGCTACCGGGGTTTCAGGGGTGTTCATAGCAATAAATATAAGAAGGGAATCCTAATCTGCTTGACATTATCCACTCAGCCCTTTTTTGTACCTTTATTATCCTGAAAATTCGACAATGTGGAGTACAAAGAATCACAAAAATTTAACCAGTGGTGGCTGTGGTTACTTAACCTGGTACTTTTTATGGGACTTGCCGTCAACGGATGGTCTACCTGGGACAACGGCGGCGGCCTAATGCCCGCAATTATAGGGCCATTAGCCATGGCACTTGTCATGATCCTGTTAGCGACGCTTGAACTTAGAACGGTGATTACTGACGACGGGATAGAAGTCAAATTCTGGCCCTTCGGCCGCCAACGGATTTTCAAATCAGAGATCAAAGGGGCGGTAGTTCGGACTTACTCCCCAATAAAAGAATTTGGCGGTTGGGGTTATAGAATAGGCCCCAGAGGCAAAGCGTACAACATGCAAGGAAACCAAGGCTTACAACTGGAATTTATGAACGGAGACCGGTTGATGATCGGAACGCAAAAACCGGAAGAACTAGCGGCATTTATAACGGATTATCTGAAAGACCACGATGAGCTTGATGATGAAACGGTAAGCCTAAAGCTTAAAGAATTACGTGAAAATAAATTAGGGCGGTAGTGACCAACTTTTAAAGTACACGTCCGAACAAATAACAGATAATAGCGATATTACCACCAGAAAAGGAATCTCTCCTTTTTTAAACCAAACCAATTAACATTATGGGATTGTTTTCATTCCTCAAAGGAAAAGGTGCCCAACTGTTCGGCAAGAAAGAACAGGAAGTAACGAAGGAAGTAGCGCTGACGAAAGTGCAAAAACTGGAAGCTGAAATCCAACGTCTTGGCCTCAACATAAACGACCTGCGCCTCGAGCTGTGCGAACAGGTGATTGTTCAAGGTGCCACCAGTACTACGGAGGAAGCGGAGAAAGTTGTTTTAGCCCTGGGCAACATTGAAGGTATTGGCGCTGTAGACAATCAGATCTACGTGGCCAACCCGGTGCCGGAAGCAGTGTTCTACACCGTTCAGGCCGGAGACAGCCTCTCCAAAATTTCTAAGTCGCAGTACGGTGATCCAATGCGCTACGAGCAAATCTTCGAAGCCAATAAGCCAATGCTGAGCCACCCGGATAAGATTTATCCTGGGCAGGTACTGCGGATTCCGCAGTAAAAGAGTCAAACAGTCAGGTAGTCAAGGAGTCACATAGTTGTTCAACTTCGCTCCTTCGATGCTGATGTAGACAAATTGCCAAGAGGCCGGTGACCATTGCGTCATCGGCCTCTTCGCTTTAATAGGGGATTTGGTTATGATTGTTTGACTCCCTGACTACAAAACAGCTTCCCGAATCCGCAGCAACTTAGTTAAAATCCCCTCCAACCTATCTAGCGGCAACATATTCGCCGCATCGCTTTTGGCGATGGAAGGGTTGGGATGGGTCTCCATAAAAATACCGTCGGCCCCAACGGCGATGGCGGCCTTGGCAATGGTCTCGATCAGTGCAGGCTTGCCGCCGGTGACGCCGCTGGCCTGGTTGGGCTGCTGCAAACTGTGGGTGCAATCCATTACGACGGGGCTGCCGAGTTGGCGCATGACGGGAATCCCCCGGAAATCAACCACCAGGTCGGTATAGCCGAAGGTGGCACCGCGTTCGGTCAGCCAAACCTGTTCGTTGCCGGAGTCAATGACTTTTTGGCGGGCAAAGGCCATGGCTTCCGGACTGAGGAATTGCCCTTTTTTGATGTTGACCACCTTGCCGGTTTCGGCTGCAGCGACCAATAGATTAGTTTGTCGGCAAAGAAAGGCGGGAATTTGTAGCACGTCGACGTATTGGGCGGCTATGGCAGCTTCCGCTGCGGCGTGAATGTCAGTCGTGGCTGGTAGGTCAAAACGTTGGGCAACTTTGGCCAGGATGTCAAGGGCTTTCTCATCGCCAATCCCCGTAAAACTGTCGATGCGACTGCGGTTAGCTTTACGATAACTGCCCTTAAAGATGTATGGAATCCCTAGCTTGTCGGTGATCTCTCCAACGCGTTCGGCAATCTCCATTGCGATGTCTTCTCCTTCGATGGCACAAGGGCCGGCAATAAGGAAGAAACTGTTTTTGTCGGTATGCTTAAGCTTGGGGACTTGTATCATGGCAATCTTTTGGCGCGGACGCGGGTGCAAGGGAAGTTGAAGGGCAAAGGTACGATTAGGCCTTGTACCAAGGTTGCTCCGCACTTGTGCGGTGCTTGATATTTAATAGGCGATGGTCCTATCAGCGCAAGTGCTGATCAATCAGCCTGAAATCATCTACTAAAAACCTATCTTAGCACACCTTTAACCCACACCGAAGATGTATATCAAAATCCTGTTTTTAGCCCTGTGCCTATTGCCAGTATTCTTGTTCGGCCAGGAGGAACCGCTGTTAGGGCATCCGCTGATGCCGTCGGATACGGGAGAGTTCTTTCAAGTCGTCCAGCAGATGCCTTTATTCCCTGGTTGTGATACTATGCTTGATTATCGGGCATTGAAGCATTGTTCTGATAATAAAATGCTCGATTTTATTTATGAAAATCTCCAATACCCGGAGGATGCTCTTGAAGAAGGAATAGAAGGGGTAGCCGTGGTTTCCTTTATTGTCGAAAGAGATGGTCGGATAACCAGTGTCAAATCTGTTCGCCCAATATGCCCTTCAATCAATGCAGAATCATTATACCTGGTTGATATGATGGCGCTGGATGTTGGACCTTGGAGTCCGGGCTGGCAAGACGGCAAACTCGTCCGAGTCCAGTTTAACCTGCCCATTAGATTCAGGCTACCGCGCAACTAAAGCCTTTTATTGTACTTATTACTTTAGCCCAATTAACATGAAATACCGTCTGCTTTCAGGCTTAGCCCTGCTCCTGTTGTCCTGTTCTACTACCGAACCTGAAATTACGCAATTTCTTCCCACCGTCATCACCGGAG
>JBGCFZ010000442.1:0-23609 GCA_045110355.1 Lewinella sp.
CCGGGGATGATCGGCCAGTTCTCCGGCCGGATAGCCTGGCCGGTTATAGACGTGAATATCGTAATCCCGCAGCAAGATGTCCGAGTGTTTCCATTTAGGCAGCGTGGGCAAGTTATCCCCTCCCATAATCAAGCTGAACTCCCGATTGGGGTATTTGTCCCGCAGTACCGCCAGGGTATCAATGGTATAGGATGGCTTTGGCATATCAAATTCGACGTTACTGGCCCGCAGGCCCGGTGTATCGCCAATGGCCAGCTTCACCAGGGCCAGACGGTCGTGATCCCTGGCCAGGCTCCCTGCCTTTTTGAAGGGGTTCTGCGGGCTGACGACCAACCAAACCTCGTCCAATTCCGTGCGGGTTACCATATAGTTGGCAATGATCATATGCCCAACATGAACGGGGTTGAAGGAACCAAAGAAGAGACCCGTTTTACGGTTTGCCATGGTTTATATTTTTAGAGTTTGAACTGGTTTAGGGTTTTCTGAGCTGACCGCTCCGCAGTCCTGGTGGTTACTGGCTAGGCGTGAAAACCGGAGTTTAGCCGTAGCTACCACGTAGTAGCCGCGGAGCGAAATGAGGATTTTCGCAACGACGCCAGTAATCATCAGGGCGCGGATAAGGTCGCGAACGAAAACCCTAAACCAGTTCCTTGCCTAAAACGCTAACGGGAACACATAGTCCCGAACGACAAAGAAGCCTTCGTCCCCCAGCTGCTGATAGAGCGGCATTAACAGGTAGCCATCTGCCGGCACGGCAATATCTCCATTGTTATCGGCAGCGATGATGGTCCCTTTGGTAACGGGTTGAAAATTCTGGTATCCGGGCTTCATGCGGAAACCATCGCTTCCATCCCGGGGGATATGATGAACGTAGACCAATTCCGTCAGGCGAGGTAAATCGCTGGCTTTTTGGCGCAGCAGTTCATCGTGGTAAGTACTAACGTCTTCTTCTTTTACGCAGCCGAGCGCGCGGAGCAAATTGACGGTCGCGGCCAGGCTGATGTCGACCGAAACAGGGTCATCATGGCTCCCGGCTTCAAAGGAAATGGCTCGGGCGGGCAGGTTAGTGGGGAAGTGGTTTCCCCGGAAGTAGTGAAGCGTGGTCCCCTGCAAGCCGCTGAGCATGCCCTTGATGACCGGCACGGCCATTTCAGCAGCCAGGGAAAGACTGGGGCCGTCGTCTCCGGTGATGGCGAATATCCCGCCAGAGGCGGTAGTCGTATGCAAGTCCAGCAGTACCAGTTCGCTCAAAGGCGCTTCTTCCACGGCCGTTTCAATGGCGGCCAGCAACTCGTGTAGTTCCCGATCTTCGGAGGTCACGATCGTATCGGGCCCACCATCCAGCCGCCGCCAAATGCGATTGAGGTCAGCGTCAATAAATCGCTTCCCGGCAGCCAGGGCTTCCAGGTTGCCCCGCAGGGCCAATAGGTCACCCTTGAAGGTAAAGCCAGGATTGATCCTTGGTTCGTCCTCCAGCATATCAAACAACCGCTCCAGGGCAAGGACCCCCGCAGGCTCATTGCCATGAATGCCGCCAATGGCCACCACCAGAGGCCCTGCTTCAGCCCCCCGGTAATGACCGATTATTCGTTCTGATTCCGCAATCTTTTCCATGGGTTAAAAATAGAATTTCAACGCGACCAATTGGGCTACGAATCCGACAATGTACCCAGAATATACCTGAACGGTATCATGTGCGCCAAGCGCCAAACGCGCAGTCCCCACCATTCCCGCCAATAAAACGCCGATCAGCAGCATCAGTCCAAGCCCTACGGTCATCCCCCCAATGGCAATACCGTTGGCCCCGAAAAGGCCCATTGTAATCATCAGCATCCCTACCAATCCTCCCATTCCTACGGTGTGCAGGCTGATCTTATCCATCACGTTGACCACGAAGGCCACCGCAAGCGCAAGGACGACCCCCAGTAGAAAGGACGAGAAAATCGTCGGCACATCATTACTTTGGCTCAGGTTATAATACACCCAAAAGTAAAGGACCATTACCAGCAGCAACGGCCCAATCCGTTCCGTTTTTTCCGCCATCATCACACTACTTACCATGTTGAGTGCCACCATCAACAAGACCGAGATCATCGGGATCACCGCAGTATACAACACCATCATCACCAGCGTAAGAATGGCGCGTTCGTTCCCAAAATCATTAGAGCCGAACAGGAAAGGATTCACCACCATCAGCAACACGTACATGTAGGTTGGTATCAGCAGAGGGTGAAACAGGCCGCTTAGGGCCAAAGCCCACCATTGTTTAGGCGGTGCCGGGGCGGTCAGTTCGGTCATTGGGTTATCCATGGGGCAAAGATAGGATTGATAGATGTAATAGATTAGTAGATTGGTAGTGCTGCTGCAAATACCTGCTCGCTTCGCTCGTGAGTAGGTCGCCATACAAGCAAAGCGAGCAGCCTCATGCGGCAGCACTATAAATCTACCAAGCGCGTAGCGCGTCTATCATTCTATCAATCTAAACGTAGTCCGCCTGTTCTTAGCCCGTCCTTCTTCAGAATCGTTGGGAGCAACCGGCTTACTTTCCCCAAACCCCATGGTGGTAATTCTGTTTTCATCAATCCCCTGTGCAATGAGGTATGTTTTCACGGAAGCAGCCCGCCCCTCACTTAATTGCAGATTGGTGTCATCCTCGCCAATATCATCGGTGTGCCCCCCAATTTCCACGCCCAGTGCAGGTACTTTGGCCAGTAATTCAGACAGCCGGTCGAGTTCATCAAAGGAAACCGGTAATAAAGTGGCGCTGCCACTTTCAAAAAGGACGTTCTTAAAGGCCGTGGAGCCATCCGTCTCAGTTCCGCCGGAGGCTACGGCTACGGCGATGGGTTCCAGCGCAATGTCGAGTTGATAAGGATCTGATTGGGTGAACCCCTCCGTTAGGGAGAAGCGCTCAGAGTAAAATAGGTAGCCGGGTTCGTCTACCGTCAACGCATAATCCTTACCGGTGGGAAGGACCGTGAGAAAATAGCCATCACTTCCCGTACGACGAATCGTAGCGGGGGCCGATTGGTCGGTTGGGCGAAGCCGAACGGAGGCGGTCAGAGGCTTGCCCGTTTTTGCGTCCGTCACCCGGGCCTCTGCGTAAGTGGCCGACGCCGGGCGGAGTTCTGCAGGCAAATCAAATTGATAGATGTCAACGTCAATTTTGCCCGTTTCTGCGTCCCGGAGCCCCTTACTGAAGTAGGCAGTGCTTCCCCCCAGGGCTACAAACAAGTTGGTTTCGTTGCCGGCAGTATTGATCGGATATCCCAAATTAACCGGCTTCCCCCAGGCATTATCTGGCTGCAATTCACTGCGAAATAAGTCGTCTCCTCCTAAACCAGGGTGCCCACTGCTGGTGAAGAACAGCGTCTTTCCATCAGCTGCCCAAAAGGGGTATTGGTCTCTTCCGAGGGTATTAATTGTAGCGCCGAGGTTTACGGGTTCTGACCAACCGCCATCCGGCAGTCTGCCACTGACGTAGAGGTCGGTGTTTCCCCGTCCGCCGGGGCGGTTACTGCTAAAGAACAGTAGCTGCCCATCAGCTGAGATGCTGGGCTGCGCCTCATAATCCCGGGTATTGATGGTTGGGCCGAGGTTTTGGGCGCGGGTCCAGCCTACTTCTTCTTTTTCGGCGAAGTAGAGGTCGCAACTGCCCGCCCCATCGGGGCGGTTACAAACCGTGAACACGAGGTAGGCACCATCACCAGTAACGGTTTGAGCCCCTTCATTAAATTCGGTATTCACCCCGTCTAGGGGTTGGGCGACGGACCAACTGCCGTCCTCCTGGCGCTCACTCAGGTAAAAATCCTCCTGATTTCCGTCCACACGGCGGGTAAGGATCATCCGCTGGCCATCGATGCTAAGGTTGGGAAAATACTCCAGATGTTCCTTCGTATTGATCCCTCCCGGCACCGGGATTGGAGCGAAGGGCACCGGCCTTTCCGAAAGTTCCTTGGCAACACGCGCTTTTTCCACCAGTTCAGTGGCTTTTTCCAGCCGTTCTGGCTTGTTACTTCCGGATAAAGACGTCAGATAGGCCTGATAAGCGGTAATGGCCTCTTCAAATTGCCCATCCTTCATTAGTATATCTCCCAATTCCTTCTGCGCCCGCCCTTGCTTTCCGGGGCTGATGCTCATCCCTTTTCGCAGATCTATGATGGCAGCGGAAAGATTACCCGCACCGTCGTTACTCATTGCCCGGAGGTAATATAAATCGGTGATGTTCGGATGGCGATTAATTAAGCCGTCGAGCATTTTAGTAGCTTGCTCAAATTTCCCCAAATTGAGTTCCGAGCGTGCTTCTGCAAGCACTTTCTGGTCTTTTTTCTTTAAAGAAGCCGTATCATTATTACTCGGCTGCGCAATAGCGCAACCTGCATAGGCGATCAGTAAAATTAAGTAAAGCGTTGTTCGAATAAAAGCCACCGGAATCATTTTGTTGTAGTCAAAATAACGCAGGAGTGGCTCGTATGTTATCAAACGCTTACCTGGGCCGTTTTTAGTGCTTCTGCTGCTTGGGGAACTTCCTTTGCCGCCAGCTTGAACTTGGCGATGGCTTTGTTCATACTTCCTCCGTTCTGATAAGCTAATCCCATTTCGTATTGGATTTGAGCTTCGGAAGGGGCTTTAACATCTGCAACGGAGTCCAGTGCTTTTTCAAAGGCAATGATCGCATCACTATTACGGCCTGCTTTGACCAAAAGTTTACCAAAAGTATTGTTCACCCGACGGTCGTAGCGATCCAGCGTGGCTATCCGTTGCTTGCGCTTACTGAACATATTGAATACCCGGAGGGCATCGGCTGGCCGGCCTAATTTGAGGTAAGCATCTCCCAAGGCAACCTGAGCCATCCAGTAAATTGCCTGGTGTGGAATGCTATTCTTTGTTACTGCATCAAAGTCAAATGCAGCCTTTTCCCACTCTTCCTTACGTTGGTAAGCGATACCCCGGCCATAATGGCTCTCCGGCATTGATGGGTTGATATTTAGGCTTTTATCGTAGTCGTAGATGGCATCTTCCACATTGTTCAAACGAAGATTAACGAATCCACGACGTTCGTAAGCCTGGGCATGGCGGGCAAAACGACCAACAACTTTAGTCATCATATCCAGCGCCTCCTGCTCTTTGTCCTCCTGGCTCACCAATTGACGACCACGGTTAAAAAGTTGAACGGTGGTACGATCACTATGAGGTTCAAGTACGTGATGGTCCATAATGTTACCTGCAGACAGTCTCCACAGGTTCAGGCTACCTGCCATGCTGAAGGAAACGACCCGCTCCAGCAGATTGAGGGTATTCAGCCAATGACGTTCAGAACCAACAACAACAGTACGGGGAACGTCAAGCGTAAGCTCTTCTTCTTTGAAAAAACCTTCAGGCTTAAGGAGGATGTCATTCTTATAATAATGCTCCATTCGGTGGTTGTACTGCTCCAACACCTGGTTGAAGACGCGTTCCGACCCGAATTCTAATTGTCCCGCAATAATTATTCTGTACTCTGACATAACCCTAAGTGCTTTATTCCCTGCCTGCAAAATATTTGGACTAACCACATACGCGTATACTTCCGACCAGCAAGGCCCACAAATCAAGTGTGGTGTGTGATCGAGAGAGATCTTTGCCCGGTTAACCGAACGTTGATCTTCAAAACGCTAAAAGTGATGGTATCGCCCTAAAGCCTGCTTATTCAACTACTTAGAACTTTAGCAGGAGTACAAAAGTGCAGTTTTTCTCATCATTCTCAAAGGAATAAAGAGAATAATTTCTGTCGGAGGCTCAATTAGTTCAAATCATGGCCAATCTCCTTCCTATTGCTTCTCCCAACGGGTGATTTCTTATGGAGACATACCTAAGCGTCTATTTTCGACGGCCTCGTACGACCTAAGGATTAGCCGAGGAAAATTTTCTTCTTGCTCCCCACAGGAAGTAATGAAAAAAGAGAGCGGTTACCACACAACAAAGAAGGCTGCTCCCCTGGAGGGGAACAGCCTTCTCGATTTCCTTCTTACGGGAAGAAGGAGCGGTAACTAATTAGTTTAGTTGACCTTGATCATCCGGGTTGGCTCGGAAGCTACCGGGATAACAACGCGGTTTTCGCGGAGCGTTTCGCCTACTGGGCGCTGCTCACCGAAGCCGATCATGCTCAGCTTGGATGGGGAAGCACCTTTGTCGACGCTGTACTTCTCGGCAGAGTCAGCACGACGCTCAGAGAGGCCCTGGTTGTACTCATCAGAAGAGCGACGGTCAGCGTGGCCTTCGTAACGGATGCTGAATTCAGAAGCTCCTGGCAGTGCGAGGAAGCGATCAATTTCCTCAATGATAATCCGATCTGGGCGGTTGAGGCTGCTGATATTGGTTGGGAAGTAAATGCGATCGATGGCAATAGTACCACGGAGGCTATCGACACTGATGTGCTCGAATTCCTCACCGGCGATCATTTCACTGTAGCGAGTAACCCGCTCAGGAAGCGTTTCGGCACGATCCTTCGGCTCCGGACAACCGTTGCGTGAAGCAACGCCAGCAACATCAGGACATTCGTCTTCTTTGTCGATGATGCCGTCACCATCGCGGTCAGGACAGCCACCATTGGCAGCAGTACCAGCTTCGGCAGGACAATCGTCATCACCATCGGCGATGCCATCACCGTCACCATCGGGGCAACCCATCAGGGAAGCGATACCAGCTTCGGTAGGACACTTGTCATCTTTGTCGGCAACACCGTCACCATCACCGTCGGGGCAACCCATAAGGGCAGCTTCACCAGCTTCAGTTGGACAGGCATCGTCCTTATCCGGAACACCGTCACCGTCACCATCAGGACAACCTTTGAGGTTGGCAAGACCGGCTACCTGAGGGCAGTCGTCATCTTTGTCAGCAACACCATCGCCATCCGTATCGGGACAACCCATGGTGGAAAGGGGACCAGCTTCAGTTGGACAAGCATCCTCTTCGTCATAGATACCATCCTTATCCGTGTCGGGCTTACCAAATCCGGTAGCAAAAGTCAGACCAAGCATTGTGTAGGCATCATCCTTTGCGGGGTTACCAGACTGGCTTACACCGTCGATGAGGTCAGCACCAGTCATACGGTAGCTAAGATCTAAGCCAAGAGAAGACTTTGGAGAGAGGTAGTACTTAAGACCAGCACCAATGGGAAAGACAACGCCACCGTTATCATCTGCCTGCGCAGCAACATCAGCGGTTACGCCAGCATTGCTGGTACTATTGTAATCTGTAGTCACATCGCCCCAGATGCCATAAGCGGCACCTACACCGATGTAGGGAGAAAGTGTTTTCTTGAAAACACCACCTTCAAAACGCTTAGCGGCGAAAGGTTCGAATTCAAATACGAGGCCTGGCTCAATGACCGTTGCTTCGGAACTGAAGCCACGGGTATCGTCCTTATCGCTACTGTTCAAACCGCCGTACATGAGGTGCGCGCGAAGTGCGAACATTCCACCAAGGCGACGACGAACCATTACGCCAGCGCTGAAGCTTGGCTCGTTTAAAATAATAATATCGTTTTCAATGAGGTCACCTCCAATAGAAGAGGTACCAAGTTGGAAGCCAAACTCCCAGGGAAATTGGGTCTTTTGACTGTAAAGTGAGATGCAGGTAAACATCGCCACAACAAGGAGTAAGTGCTTTAGCATTTTGCTGAGTTTGACGTAAGTTGAAAGTATTATGAAGTCTCCGGTTATTTAGGGCCGGTATTCCTTTTATGTATCGTGTTTTGGCCCGTTTTGTTCGAACAAGCCCGTTACAGTCTACAATTTTAGTGGTTTACATCGGAAAAGTGATAATATCGAAGGGTAACATTGCGTTTTTAGGCCTTTTTTTTTCAAATATGACCTTTTCGAGCACTTATTTCATACGATGGAACCTCAGCAAGTGGTTTTCGTCGGCTTCATTATAAAGTTCGAGGATGAGTGCGCCCCGACGACCGGCGGGAACAGGAAAGAGGATTTTTACGGGATTATGAACGTAACCGTTGTCACCAAAGAGGGATAGTTGATGACGCAACTTAGGGGGCAATCTAAACTGCCGAAGCTCCTCTGCATTCCGGGGTAAAGGCAACTCGCCATAGCCTTGTTCTTTCAGGAAGGATTTTACCATCTCGAAGCTGCGTTCGAGACGCCCGGCAGCAAAAACGACTCTATAATAATATCCATCAGCCGAGCTCCCTCCTTCCACCGTTTCTCCTGCGGCGGGGAAGTTGTACCTTATCCCTTTATTCTTTCGGGCAGAAGTCATCACAGTCTCCCTGGTAGTTACGGTCTTTTCTGGTTCGGAGACGGCCCGTACGTTCCCGCCAAAGTCGGCAATGAATACTGGGCGCCCGCCAAGTTTCGGCAAAGACTTGATGTTCATTTTTGTTATTTTAAATCAAAAATACAACAATTTAAAACAAGTGCTAGATCAATCTCCCCTCCATGAAGTAGTTTCTTTTCAAGTAGCGGCCTCCGCTATTGGGCCGCATGGGTTGCTCACACTACCCCACCTTATCCGGATGCTGCAGGAAGCAGCCATGCAAAATACGGTTCGGCTAAATATCTCCAGTCCGCAAATGATGGAACAGTATGGCTGTTCATGGGTCTTACGGCGGCAACGGGTGGATTGCCTCAGATGGCCCGGCCTGGGAGAGGAACTCACCGTCCTCACCGCCCCTTCCGGGTTTCAACGTAAGCTGCAGACTTTTCGGGATTTCCACCTTCGTGATCAGACCGGAACGACCATCATTACCGCAACGACCCAGTGGCTTTTTATGGACGTCTCATCCCGGCGCCTACGACCGATTCCCTCCGCCATTGCCGATTTGAAGCACGACCTTGCACCTGCGGCCGCGCACCTTGATCGTCCTGACGGGAAAGTCCCTCCTCCGAGTAAACCTACCGCAGCACGTGAGGCGCAAGTCGCTTTCTATCAACTGGACTTTAACGACCACCTCACCAATCCGGTATTCCCCGAATTAATGTTAGAGCCCCTGGGGCATGATTTTCTCAGCCATCACCTTCCGGTCAAAGCGGACATTATGTTCCAGCGAGAGGCACGCTACGGAGATCTGGTTAAGGCCGTAACCGGTGCGGAGGCTGGGGAGCTTAATTTTGGTCACGCCCTCCTTCGGGGAGATGAACCTTTGGCAACCATGCAAACGTCGTGGCGGCCAAGGTAACCTTATAGCCACCGCCTAAATAAAAGCGGTGACCTCCCAATTCGGGAAATCACCGCCTTCATAGGGGAGATTATTTACTAAAGCTCCTTGGCACTAAAGAAGTAATCCAGTGTTTCCTTTTTAGCGTCACCACTCTTATAGCCAGCGGTGAAATATCTCACGCGTTGCTCTGAGGTACCGTGGGTGAAGCTGTCGGGGACTACGTAGCCCTGGCTTTGCTTCTGGATGTTATCGTCTCCGATGGCAGAAGCGGCAACGAGTGCCTCCCGGATGTCTCCTTCTTCCAGCAAGTCGGAATACCGATCGGCAAAATGCGCCCAAACACCGGCCAGGTAATCTGCCTGCAACTCGAGGCGGACGGAAGCAGCATTCGCTTGCTTTTCGGTACCACGCCGACGCACCTGGCTTACTTGCTGGCTGTAGCCCAACTGGTTTTGGATATGATGACCGACTTCGTGCGCTACAACGTAGGCAAGTGCGAAGTCGCCGGGAGCACGGAAGCGCTTACGCAGTAAATCCGCAAACGAAAGGTCGATGTAGACCTTATTATCAGCAGGACAGTAGAAAGGTCCGGTGGCAGCACTGGCGAAGCCACAGGCAGACCGGTCTTCTCCTTCAAAGACGACCAATACGGGCTCCACGTACCTACGGTTAAAATTTTGGGGAAAGAGCTGCCCCCAAATCTTTTCGTTGTCGCGCAGCGTCTTGGAAACGATCTGAAATTCTTCGGTATCCTGTTCCAGATCCGGGGCCGGAGTTGACGTTTGTGGAGCAGACGACGTAGTTCCGCTGGAAGCCCCCAGGTATTCTGATGGATCACCTCCCATCAACATAACGATGATGACGATGATGAGGGTTCCCAGGCCAAAGCCGCCTGCAGTTTTAGTGCGGCCACTCATACCACCGCGCCGGCCACGCCGGTCGTCGATGTTCTTACTGCCTTCTTTTCCTTCGAGTTTCATTCGAGTAGTTTTATTGTTGTTGCACGATTCAGGTTGCAGGTTGCAAGTAAAGCAAAGTTACTGGATATAGCGAGAGTATTGCTTCGTTCCCCTAATAATTACTGCACCTGAGGGGGGACTTATTTACCCTGACGGTCTTGCTGAGCGAATACCTTTCGGAGCAACTCGGAAGTCCGGGCGCTAACGTTTTGCCGGATATTCTCCTCCTCCAGGGCGACCTTGGTAAAGAGTCCTTCGAGGGCTTTTTCGGTAACGTGGTCGGCCAGGTTCGCATTCACCGGCTGTCGGGTAAGGGGGAAGTTGTTGTATACTTTGGCGGCATCGGCCCAGATTTTCTGTGCATCGAATTTGTCGAGTGACGAGGAGATCACAGGGTTAAATTCGTTGTACAAATTGGAGTAGGTAGTACGCTGCAGGTAAGTTGTTGCGGCGTTGTTATCGCCTTTCAGTATTCCCAGAGCATCCTGGATGGTCATCTGCTTGATCGCCTGTACGAAAATTGGTCCGGCAGTTTTTGCCGCGTCTTCCGCTCCCTGGTTAATCTTCTTGATGATGACGGTTTCCAGGTCACTGAAGCCTGGCACCCCCTTCAATTTATCAGTTACCTTCAGCACTTCTTCGGGTAACAGAATACGGTACGCCAGGTCGTTGAAGTATCCGCCACTGGCCGATAGTTCGTTGGCTCCACGCTCGGCACCAAGGCGCAACGCCTCCTTGAGGCCTTTGCCAATATCCTCGGAAGAAAGCCCGCCATTAAGGACGGTATTAAGCGTTTGGTTGATCTGTTGGCTGGTACAACCAAAGAACAGGAAGGGGAGGGTAAAAAGAAGAAGCTTACGCATAATTGGGAGAATGGTTGGTTTGATGAACTAACGTATGAGACGCACATTTGCTCACTTTGGTAACTCAGCAGACGTTAAAGACTAGTTATCCTTTAGGTCGTCAAAGTTAAAGTCCCCCATGTCGATGTCTCCCAGATCGCCCAGATTCAGGTCGTCAAAATCAAGGCCATCAAAGTCTTCGTCGAATTCTTCGTCACCAAAGTCTTCGTCAAAATCTTCATCAGCGTCGGGGATAACATAGTCACCTCCTCCATCGTCGAAGCCCTCATCATCAAAGCCTTCATCGTCGAAGCCATCATCGTCAAAGTCGTCGTCATCGTATTCACCGGCAAAGGCAGACTCATCAAAAGCAGGCGGTGGAGGGGTTTTCTTGGGCAGCCCAGAAAGGCCTCCGCCACTGAAGCCACCACCGCTGAAACCGCCTCCGCCAAAGTCGCCACCGCCACCGCCAAACGCTCCTCCATCATCGAAGCGGGGAGCAGGGTCTTCAAATGTGTCTTGCCGCGAGGAAGAGGCTCCACCGTATCCGCCATAGCCGCCGCCACCAGAAGCGGTACTGCCCAGGCTCACCTCCACCACGGCCGCACCAACCTTTCCACCAAGTGGCGGATTGAGCTTTCGTAGACGAAGCCTTACCGAGCTTACGCTGTCAAACTGATTCATGATCCGGTTCCCCATACGGTAAGCCAGGGCTTCCAGCAATTGCGTGGGCTTTTTCATTTCAGCCTGCAGCAAATAATAAATGGTAGCATAATTGACCGTACCGCCCAAATCGTCATTTTGGGCAGCACTGGTAATGGTAGCTTCTACTTCCACGTCGATGCTGAACTCATTCCCCATAAGGTGCTCCTCTTCAAAGAAGCCGTGGGGGGCGAATATGCGAACGTCTTCCAGTCCGATTTTGGCGGTCATGGCCGCAAATTAGTCAAATAGTCAGGTAGTCAGGTAGTCAAACAGTCAGTGACAATACTCGCTTACACTCTTTGGACTACCTTTCCTTCTACATCTTTGCCAGTAGTTTTTCTGCTTCCTGCTGCATTGGATGCTCGTTATCCCGAGCAATTTGAGTCAGTGCGTGCCTTGCATCGGAGACCTTAGCTTGACCTAAAAAGGCTAATGCATTATAGTAATTCGCCTCTTTGGCTAAAGGGAAATCGGAAATTTGTGCCAGCGGCACAAATACAGCGGAAGCCTCCGCAAATTTCTTCTGTGCCAGTAGCGTCTGCCCCAGGTAGAATTTGTTGACGTTCGAGGTGGCCAGGGCGGCAAGTTTCACTTCTGCATCGGCAAAGTTGCCGGCATCGTAGTCAGCAAAAGCCGCCGCTTCGGCGGCCATACCACTGTCCCCACGAACGGTACCGGTAGTGATGTTTTGGTAAGGTTCGAAGCTTTCCATTGCCAGCAGTTCCGGTTCGAAACCACTACTGGTAGTCAAAGCCCACCAGCCTACAGCAAGGACCAGGAGTAAGGCTGCGGCGTAAGCAAGTAGTTTCATGCTGCCCGAACGTCGCGATTTCATCGTCACTACTTTAGCCTTCCTTTCAGGTGTAGCAGCAACGGTGGCGGTGTCAGGCGCAGTAGCCGAAAGGTTACTTTCCAGTTTTTGCAGGCGCGCCTTCAGCGCACGGTCTTCGGCCAGTTCGATGGCAGCCATGGCCAGTTCAGTCTCCGCTAATTCGTTACTCAATTCGGCGTTGCGGGTTACTTCTTCTTCAAATTCAAGCCGGTCCTCTTGCCCTGCTCGGCCCAGTAGGTAGTCGTCTATACGGTTCTGGCGGTTATCCTTATTCATGCTTCCCGAATTTTTTCTTTAAGACTGGGGGGTCAAAATTTGTTTTAGTTTGTCGAGGCAACGCATCTTCTTGATGCGCGTAGCCCCGGGAGAGCTTAGATTAAGGTTATTCTGGATACTTTCTATGGGATAATGATGGTAATAGAACAGCGTAAGTAGTTCCTTGCAGACGTCGCCCATTTTACCGAGCGCGGTAGCCAGCATGGCCTTACGATGGTCGTCTTCAAACCGGTTGAGGAGGCTCATATCCAGCTCGTCGGCGGGGTCGTTACCCAAACCGATCCCGGCATCGGGATCAGAGGGCACCTCGCGATGACGCTGCTGGTTTTTGCGGTACACCAGCCTTTTGCCAATGGCAAAAAGATAGGTGCGGATTCCGCACGTGAGTTCCGTCAGCCGGCCGCTGACGATGTTTTTATAAAAGGCGATTACGGCGTCCTGAAAGCAGTCAGCGGCATCGTCTTCGGTGGCATAAAGTTGTCGTTGTGCGTAGGTCAGAAAAGCGGCTCTATGGTCCTGGTACAGTTGGTCCAGGAGCTCATGTCGGCCTCCTTTTATGGCTTCGAACAACGTTGCGTCTTTGTTTGATTTATCCTGCACTTGTGTGTCTGAGTTGTGTGTCTTCACCCAAATGTAGCGATTTCATCGGCCAAATTGTTATACCACCGTTGTGGCTTATGTTTCTTTATAACTTTAGTTCCCCTTCTGTTACAGAAAGATTAATTTTTTTCACTTTTGTTTTTCAACTCCGTTGCTTCCTTCGAAGGTGGGCGCGGCCGCAGGATGCAAGGAAAGGTTTTTAAAGCGCAAGGCACAACACGTAGTCTTCCCACTCCCCTGCTCCCTTATCCTTTTCTCTGCACCTGCGGCCGCGCCACCTTATAATTAGGTCGACAAAATTTTAACCACCGTTGAGGCCATCAAGGGCGAGTGGACTGTGCCCCGAGTACCAATCGTAATAAGCTCGGGGCACAGCTCACCCGCCCTAAACCAATTCTTCCCGCAACCTCCTAGAAAGTCCGAACGTTAGTACCTTTGCAGTCCGATACGATATGGTAAAAATTGCAGACATAGAACTGGGGGAATTCCCGCTCCTACTCGCGCCGATGGAAGACGTCAGCGATCCTCCCTTCCGTGCCCTGTGCAAGGAACAAGGGTGTGACATGATGTACACCGAATTCATCAGCGTGGAAGGCCTCATTCGTGACGCGACAAAGAGCGTTGAAAAACTCGACATCTACGACTACGAGCGCCCGATCGGCATCCAGATCTTCGGTGCCAACATCGAAAGCATGGTCAAAGCCGCCGACATTGTCGAGGCCGCCCAACCTGAACTGCTCGACATCAATTTCGGTTGCCCCGTAAAAAAAGTAACCTGCAAAGGAGCCGGTGCCGGCATCCTTCAGGATATCCCGAAAATGGTCAAACTGACTAAGGCTATCGTTGACCGCACCGACCTGCCCGTCACCGTGAAAACCCGACTGGGCTGGGACGACAGCACCAAATACATCGAAGACGTAGCCGAACGCCTGCAAGATGTAGGTATTAAAGCACTCTCCATCCACGGCCGTACACGGAAACAGATGTACAAAGGGGAAGCCGACTGGACACTGATCGGTGCCATCAAGGACAACCCACGCATCACTATGCCCATCTTCGGTAACGGCGACATCGACTCTCCGCAAAAAGCCGAAGCCTACCGCAATCGCTACGGCGTAGACGGTATCATGATTGGCCGCGCCGCCATTGGTAACCCCTGGATTTTCCGGGAAATCAAACACTATTTCGCCACCGGCGAATTACTCGCACCGCCCAACATCGACGAGCGCGTAGACGCTGCCCGCGACCACCTGCGCCGCAGCATCGAGTGGAAAGGGGCCAAACTCGGCATCCTTGAAATGCGCCGCCATTACACCAACTACTTCCGCGGCCTGCCCGGCGTGAAGGAATACCGCAAGACACTCGTCTCTGAATTTGAACCGGAAACCCTCTACGCTACGCTGGAGGAGATGCGGACGGTTTATGAGGGGGCTGAGGTGATGATGTGATGCAGGTTGCAGGTTGCAGGTTGCAGGTTGCAGGTAATAAAACGAAAGAAGCCCGGAGCTGCAATTGCAGTCCGGGCTTCTTTGCTGAGGTCGGTAGCGGATTTGAACCGCTGTAGCAGGTTTTGCAGACCTGAGCCTAGCCACTCGGCCAACCGACCAATTCGGGAACGCAAAAGTAGGTCAGTAAAGACCGTTGCGCCAAACTTTAGGACGCTTTTTTACGTGGTAATAAAGTAACGTCGTGATTGTCAGGGAAGTTGCACAAGCTTTAATCTTGCCTGAGGAGATTGACCGTGCCCGCTCGGTTCCGATATTGACCTTCCCCTACGGTATAAAGCAGTTGGTACATGTAAGGCCCGGTCGGTAATGGTTGCACCTGGTTGGTACCATCCCAAAAATCAAGTGGGTCCTGTGTTTCGTGGATGAGGCTGCCCCAACGATCCCATATCCTGAAGTGAAAGCCTTCCTGCGGTGGGGGCGAGGAAAAGAGGGGGCCAAATTCGTCATTTATACCGTCGCCATTGGGGCTGAAGGCGGTAGGCACGTAGAGTTCCGGCATAGGCGTCACGCAGGCTTCGTTGGAGCTAAAAACGAAATTCTCCGTTGGGGCTGCTCCGTCAGGGCGGAAGCGGGCTCGAACTTTATAGCAAGCCTCGGCGCCGCTGGAGGCGAAAAAATTATCAAGGTAGCTCAGGTCGGACAAATCGCTGACGACGGGCGTAAGTACTCCGCCGGCTTCCGACCGAAAAACATCGTAGGTGATATCCCCGTCAAGACCATTGAAGAGCGGAGTCCACGACAACTGGTTGTTCCCGGGGGCCAGTTCTCTCACCTCCAGCACTACCGGGGATACGTCATTTGTATTGACCTCCCGGTCACACGCATCCGTGAGTCGAAACCGAAAGGCCTCACCGTCAGCTAGCGGATCGGCAAGTGGCGGAAAAGTCAGCTGTCCTCCAGTGCCAAAAATTGGCGTTGGCAGCGGAGCACTTTCCAGCAGTCCTCCGGACCGGCTGACGAGCAACTGTGCATCCGTCGGGGTGGGTTGTAAAACATCATCAGCGAACTGAAAAAGTACGTTTCCGGCATCATCAACTTCCACCCCGTAGAGCGGGAAATCCCGCAAAGGCTGCGTGATCATTACCGATTGACAAAAGGTGGTGGATCGGGCCCGGCCAAAGTTGTTGGCCAACACTGCTTCCACGTAAAAGCAAAGATCATCACCGTCGTTAGCGTCTCGGTAAGGGATTGTGGCAACATTGGGAGGGAAGGTACCAACGGTACCAAATGGTGCACCATTAACGGAGACGAAGAGTTCGAATGCCGCGGTGGGCAGGAAGGACTCCAGGTCCATCAGATCGGGCGTAAGCGTAATCTCGCTGGTACAGCCCGAACCTCCCGAGCCCGTCAGTCCGACGGGAGAAACGATGGTGCCTTGGGGACTGTCGTTGCCACACGGATCAATGGCTACTAGGCGGAACGACCGGCCGGCGGGATCGGGGTCGCCCGGGGCGAAGGTGAAACGGTATTCGGTCGCACCAAAAACTGTATCCAGGGGAACAAACGCTGTGGGTGTAACCTCCAGAACGATGTACCCCGTCACTTCCGGGGAGCTGGAGACCAACCAGTCAATTACGATTTCGTCCTCTTCCACTCCACTAAACAATACAATGGGAGTGACGGGAATAAAACTGTCAAGCGTATCGCTGTTCAAGACAGTTTGCCCCGGGCAATCATAGCTGTAGCGCAAGAAGTAGTACCGTAAATCTCCGGCGGGGTTAGGATCACTAAATGCAACTGCCGCAGGATCGGTGATGCTAGTTAATAAGGTATATGGCCCGGTCAGGTTAGTCGCCCGGAAGATCTCGGTGGCCAGATAAGGCCCACAGCCATCAGCCGGAGGGTTCATCCAATTCAGGACCACTGCGCCAGCCTCATTTCGAGTGCAGGAAAAGTCAGGCGCTGCAATTTGGGCGCCGACCGCAGGTGCAAGCAACAGGATGAAAAAGCAATAAAGTAAACGCAAGTCGATCTGTTCTGGGAAGGGGATAAATGAGAATACGATAGTTTTAACGCGAACCAGGCAAAGACGTTGTGTAGAACAGCTTATTTTGCTTGCTACGCTCAGTAGTGGGTTAGTCAATAGTAAGTAGTGGGTAGTACTACCCTCTATCTGACTAACGGGCGAAGCCCGTCTATTCTTTGTTAGCCAATTGCCCACAAGCCGCATCAATATCTTTCCCCCGGCTCCGGCGTACCGTCACCATAATCCCCCGATCACGCAGGTAGGTAGCAAAATCGTCGATACGGTGTGCGGTAGATTTTCGGAACGGGGCGTTGTCAATCGGGTTGTACTCGATGATATTGACCATAGAGGGGACCCGTTTACAAATCTGATAGAGGTTCTCGGCATCTTCCAGGGTATCGTTAAAATCCTGGAAAGTGATGTACTCGTAGCCGATGCGTTTTTTGGTCTTACTGTAAAAATACTCCAGTGCATCCACCAGCACCTCAAGGTTATTACTCTCGTTGATGGGCATAATTTCGTTACGCTTCACATCATCCGCAGCGTGGAGGCTGATGGCCAGGTTGACCTTGGTGTCTTCGTCGGCCAGCTTTTTGATCATTTTGGCGATGCCGGCGGTGGAGACCGTCAGTCGGCGGGGTGCCATGTGCAGACCAGTGTGGGAAGTGATCCGATCGATGCTCCCGACTACTTCCTTAAAAGCCAACAGAGGTTCTCCCATCCCCATGTAAACAATGTTGGTCAAGGGTTTACCGTAGGTCTCCATACATTGCTCGTTGACCAGAAAGACCTGGTCGTAAATTTCCGCTGCCGTGAGATTGCGCAGGCGCTTCATGCGGCCGGTGGCGCAAAAAGTGCAAGATAGACTACAGCCAACCTGGCTCGACACACAAACGGTGAAACGATCATCGGCAACAACCGGAATCAACACGGACTCGATCAGGTGACCGTCGTGCAACCGGTAACGACTTTTGATGGTTCCGTCGGAGCTGCGCTGCACCTTGTCTTCGGTAATTGCGAGGATGGTATAGTGTTCCTTGAGTGTTTCCCGCAGGGGAAGCGACAGGTTGGTCATCTGATCAAACTCCCGGGCGCCCTTCTGCCAGAGCCATTCGTAGACCTGCTTGGCACGGAATGGCTTTTCCCCCAGCAGGATAAGCTGTGAAGTAAGTTCCTCCGGGGTCAGTGCGCGGATGTCGATCAGGGCATTGGAAGTGGCCATAGTCAGGTTGAAATGGAAATATAAAAGAGACTAGTCTAGAGATTCATTCATCGAATGAAAAAGAACGCTCTAGCGTAAGGTTGAGTTTCGGGCCGCAAAGATACGGTCTTTAGTCCTTGTATGTTTTCTGACAACTAACTGATTATTAAAACCGTTTCCTCCATCCACCCGTATCTTACGGCCCTCACGAAAATCATTAATCTCTTGCAGCACAGCCGCAACATGGACCCCAATTCCTGGGCCCTCTACGAAGAGGCCCTGCGTTTCGACAAAGTCGGAGACGTGTATACCGCCGTGAAGCTCCTCAAGAAAGTAACCCGCATCAACCCCGATTGGCCAGAAGGCTATACGGCCCTTGGCGACATTTATCATCGGCGACGGGAATGGAAGCCCGCCTTTCATTACTGGAAAAAAGCCGTTGCCCTGGATGCCGATGACAGGGAAGCCTGGTGGCACCTCGGCCTCTCCGCCATCGGCCTGGGACGCATGCGGGTAGCCGCCACGGTATGGAATAAGTTCGGCTTCGAAAAAACTGACCTTTCGCAGCCTCTTTCCCTTGAGGTCAAAGGAGCCGAAGGCTACGAAATCCTTTGGATGCAACCGCTGGACGCAGCCCGTGGCCGCATTCTCAGCATTCCTCATCCTGGTAGTAACCTTCGGTACCGCGACCTGATGCTATATGACCGGCGCCAACAAACCGGCACCAACGTGATCGGTGCCCGGCGTATCGCTGTTTTCCCCTCCCTGGACCGACTGAAGCGTTCTCCCTACCAAACCTTCAGCTGTCTGCTGCATACCAGTTCCACCAAATCCATCACCCAACTGGAAAGCCTGTGCTTTGAGGCCGGGCTTGGCTTTGAGGTTTGGAGTAATGCCAGCCGCGCCACCAGGCTGCAGAAAAGCAATGCCAGTGATTCGGAAAAAGACGCCTTCCCCGAATACTACAACGACCTCGTCCCCAGAGCCGACAACGGCACCTCACTGGTCGCCATCGCCGCCATTCACCCCGCCGAGGTAGAGCGTACCCTTAACGACTGGCAAATCATTAGTTTGGCGGGGTATTCTGATTTGCGGGGGTATTAGGGTTCAGGGTTCAGGGTTCAGGGTTCAGGGTTCAGGGTTCAGGGTTCAGGGTTCAGGGTTCAGGGTTCAGGGTTCAGGGTTCAGGGTTCAGGGTTCAGGGTTCAGGGTTCAGGGTTCAGGTAAGAAAATTGCCACGGGCAATTAGGCAAAATTCACCTGGCATTTTCTCATTTTTTTCCTGGATTTATTATTGAAGGATCATCGTGACGCGGACGAAGTTGGCTGTCACGTTTAGTAGCCTAACCACTTATACCTTATAGACGAGCAAAGCGAGCTGCCCTTTTCCAAGAGCAAAGCCCGCCCACCTCCTTATCTTTGTTGTATCGTAAGCATCCCTACTCTTTGAAAAAAATAATTTCCATCGCCCTTTTGGTGGCCAGTCTCCTTTTCTTGGTTTTCGCCATTAGCTGTTACCGAAGTAGCAATACGGGCGTACTGCTTTACGAAGCTTATTTTGACGCTACCCCCGTCAACGGTTACGCTACGCAACGAAGCCTGGCTGCGGCGGCACCAGATGAGGATGCCTCCATCCTCCGCCAGGCCATTACCTACCATCAGCAAACCGATTACGACCTCTCGCTGATGTCCTTCCGGGCCTATTTGGAAAGCCATCCACAACCAGACAATGATCAGGTCTTCCTGCTGGCGGCCACGGCCGCCATGGCTTCGGGCAATTATGCCGAAGGCGAAGAATACCTACAGCAGATTGATAAAACTGATACTGAATTCGGAGCGGCGGCCTCTTGGCATAATGCGCTGCTTCTTCTTCGGAAAGAAAAACTAAGAGCTGCAGTTTGGGAATTTCGCCTACTCGAAAAAGCAGGTTTGGACCGGTTGTACCCGGTGAAAGAAATCCTCCAAGATTTATAGGCAAGGCCTCCTACTTCCCAACAGGAGCGAAGCGACTCCACAACGTAAAGTCCCCAACACGGACGTAGTGAGTTACCCCCAACCGCCTAAGGCTTCATTTACTTCAATTTACCAACGAACGTCATCATGTCGTCTAATCC
This sequence comes from Lewinella sp., assembly GCA_045110355.1. Lineage (GTDB taxonomy): Bacteria > Bacteroidota > Bacteroidia > Chitinophagales > Saprospiraceae > Neolewinella. Next base: position 20,161 of record JBGCFZ010000442.1, read on the forward strand.
GTTGACGACCCGTACGCGGTCTTCGTCGGAGAAATCATGCATCGTTGCCTGGTAGCCAGACAGCAACAGGGTAAGGTTCGGGCACCCCTTCAATACATTAGCCACGTGGCGGTCTACCGGCTCATGAACGAATGCGTTAGAAAAGAGCGTAAAGAGATAGTCTATATGCGTACACCTTACTACATCCACCAGGTCTGAAACGCTGACATCTCCTCCTAGGTAGAGTGTTCTAAAACCACGCTTGCGCAGGAGGTATTCAACAAACAGCAAACTGAGTTCCTGTCGTTCGCCATCTGGCAGGTAGAGGCAAAACACTGGTGATGGTCCTCGGCGGGTTACCGGGATGGCATCGGTGGCGGCAATGAGTTTTCGTCGGATCAGGTTCCCAATAAATGCCTCCTGTACGGGACTCACCGATCCGGTAAAGTAAAGGACGCCCAGTTTATCAAGGAAGGGATAAATGACCTCCAACATAGTTTCTTCGAAGCCGCGTTGCCGAATGTTGGTATCGATGATGTGGCTGAACTTAAACTCGTCCATTTCCACGGCGGAGAGCGTCAGGGCATCCAGTTGGGTATCGGGGCTGACGTTGATAGAACTGATCGCTACCACCTTTTCGGAGCGCTCTTCCGTCCGTAATTTGGCGATCTGCGAAATCCGCATGCCGTTTTTATTCAGCAGGGCAACGTTGAGTAACTCCCGCAGGTCCTCATCGAGGTAGTAGCGTATATTGGTCGCCGTTCGCTTAGGCGTCACGATGTCGTACCGCTGTTCCCACGCACGCAGTGTCGCGGCTTTTACGCCGGTCAGTTTTTCCAGGTCACTGATTGAATAAACTGCCAAGACTACGTTTTAAAGGTGAAAATACAGAATGGGGTCAAAAAAAGAAAGAATTTATGCCAGCCGGGGGACTAACGCGAAGCTAAGTGAATAGTTCAGGCCATTTCACACTATTGGTTTCTGGCCTTTTGGCTATTTTTCGCGGCCCTTATCGTTTTTAGGCGCGAACGCCGGTGCAATGTTCGTATTTTAAAGTGCAAAGCTGGGCTTTTTGCCGCCCCCCGGGCGGCGAAGACAAAACTTTGCTGCTTAAGCTCCGTACCTTGCACCTGCGTCCGCGCCTTCAAAACCCGGCTAATACCCAAACTTATGCAATTACGTTACCGCCTTCTTTTTCTGCTGCTCGCCTTCGGCCTGCCCGTTCTCACCGCCCAAACCTGTGATTACCAACTGGTGCTCGAAGATCGTGCGGGCAACGGATGGAATGGTGGCATCCTCACCCTGCGCATCAACGGCATTGCGGCCTCTCCGTTCACCCTGACGCCCGACAACAGCAACGGGATTTCCCGGAGTTACTATTTCTCCGTTAACGACGGGGACGATGTTCAGATCGGCTTTGACCAGGGGGTCTTCCCCGACGAATCCGTCTTCACCCTGCTCAACAATGCAGACAGCCTGTTGTACACCAACGCTGACGCCCCCGTAGCCGGAGACAACGTTTTCTCCACTACCGCCAGTTGCGTAGCCTGCGCCCCCCCAGCGGCTAACGGCATTGAATTTTTCCGCGTGCGGACAACTTCCGTAGATCTGAAGTTTCGCGCATTGCCCGCCGCCGAAGACCCTCTGTATCGCATCCAGTACCGTGGTGGCAACTACGACCCAGCCGTTGATGATGACGGGGAAACCATCACCGGAACCGACACCGAGTACCGCATCGAAAACCTCGAACCAGATAGCCTCTACACCTTCTGGATCGACGCCGTTTGCCGCACCCTCGATGATACATCAGCCGTTCGTGGCCCCTACGTGATCCAGACACAAAAGCGCATTGATGTGGGCATCACCCAACTGATGGCCCCCGCTACCGGTTGTGATCTGACGACCGAAAATGTAACCATCGGCATCACTAATTTCGGTGGAGAACCCCAGGCCTTCTTCAACGTAGATTTCGCCATCGATGGCGCGGCGGCAGGCGTTGAAAGACCCCAGGACGGTATTTTCACCGGCGTTGTCGGCGTAGACAGTACGGAGTTCTTCACTTTTGATATTCAGGCCTTTCTGGACATCCCGGGCACCTACGAATTCACCGTTTGGACGGAACTGGAGGGCGACGAAGACACCAGTAACGACACACTGACCATTTCGGTGACAAATATTCCACAGATCACCGACTTCCCCTACAACGAAAACTTTGAGAACAACAACGGCTTCTGGTACGTCGACCGGCAGGGCCGCGGCGTTGCCAGCTGGGCCTGGGGGGAGCCCGACAATGAATTGATCAACCGTGCCCCGGAGGGGCGCAACGCATGGGTCACCAACCTTACCGGCGACTACAACAACCTCGAAGAAAGCTACCTCGTATCCCCTTGTTTTGACCTCTCGGCCATGGAGAATGATCCGTTGTTTACCTGCCAGCTGTTCCTGGATACTGAAGAAGGCTTCGACGGGGCGGCCCTCGAGATCACCTCCGATGGAGGCGAAACCTGGCGAACCGTAGAAACCAGCCCCGCTGGCATCAACTGGTACAATGACCTAATGAACCAACGCTGGACCGGCAGCCGTTCCGGTGTTTCCACCGTAGCACAATTTCTTGAAGGCGTGGCCGGTGACACCATCCAGCTTCGTTTTGCCTTCCGAAGTAGTGCTTTTGAGACCTTGGAAGGTATCCTTGTCGACGCCGTTTCACTGACCGAGCGCGCCGACCGGAACCTGGCAGCAGCTCAGGCATTCACCATCAATCCATCCGTTTGTAGCTCTCCGACGGACTCCGTCCGAGTGCGGTTCTCGAACCTGGGGCTGACGTTCGCCCGAGACTTTGACCTCAACTACCGCGTTAATGGCGGCACCGTAATTACCGAAGCATTTCCCGACAGCGTCGGGCCCGGACAAAGTGCCAACTTCATCTTCACTACTCCGTTTGACGGTACACTGGCGGCCGAAAGCCGCATTGAGGTATGGACTTCCCTGACCGACGATGTGGACAACTCCAATGACACTACCCTTTTCTTATTACGGACCCGCGAAGACATTCCTTTCTTCGAAGGCTTTGCCCGCCCAAGCGTGCCTACCGGATGGATGCTGGACGAGGACCTGATGGTTACCGACTTAAGCGGAACGGACAACTTCTCCATCTACGACAACCTGAATGATACGGACACCACTCTATTGTTCCGGACGACGAACTACGGCAACGTCGCCATCGGCGACAGCCTGCGCTTCTCCGTTGTCTTCCGCGAATTCGGTTCTGACACACCCTATACCGACTCCACCAGGATGACCGTCCGCGCCTACGTGGACTGTGCCGAGACCAGCGAGACCATCGCAGCACTCACCCTGGCCGGAGACAGCATTGTCGTTATTGATCTGGAGAACTACGCAGGCAGCGCCCTTCAGTTTGAGGTATTCATGCAACGGGATTCGGGAGACTTCGACGTCACCTTCGACGACTT
>JBGCFZ010000443.1:0-5689 GCA_045110355.1 Lewinella sp.
GAGGGGAAGCGAGCAGAGCTGTCTCCCCTCTCCCGAGGAGAGGGGCCGGGGGAGAGGGGAACGAATACAGTAAGTGAAGCCCATCACCCCGCCCCCAACAACTGCGTAAAATAAACGTCGTTCAAATCCGCTTCCACCGGCTCAAAACCATCCCCCGGGGAGGCGTCCCGATAGATGTGAATGAGTGGCTTACCTTGTAATCTCCGCTCAGCAATGACGGCATACTCTTGATGGTAAGCTTCCAGATTTTCCCGGTTAACGAACTTGCGGAAGATCTTTCCACGTAGGGAATCAATGGTTTGCATTGGGTTCCCCCGCAGCAATACGCGTCCCTGATGGATGATGGCCATTTGCGGACAGAGTTCTTTGACGTCCTCTACGATGTGCGTGGAGAGAATAACAACCCGGTTCTCTCCCAAGGCACTCAATAGGTTGTAAAAGCGGTTGCGTTCCGTAGGGTCCAGGCCAGCTGTCGGCTCGTCAACGATCAATAAGCTGGGGTTGCCAAGCAAGGCCTGTGCGATGCCGAAGCGTTGTTTCATACCACCGGAATAGGTGGAGAGTTTCTTCTTACGATGATCAAACAAGTTGGTCTTTTGCAGTAAGTCGGAGACTACTTCCCGACGCTCGGCCTTATTGGTCAACCCTTTAAGAATGGCCAGGTGATCCAACAGCCGTTCTCCGGAGATGGTAGGGTAGAGGCCGAAGGCTTGGGGCAGGTAGCCGAGTACTTCGCGGACTTCGTGCTGCTGCCGCAGCACGTCCAGGCCACCAAACCTAATGCTGCCGCTGTCTGCGGGCTGAAGGGTGGCGATGGTCCGCATCAGAGTGGACTTGCCGGCCCCGTTTGGCCCCAACAGACCGAACATGCCGGTCGGGATGGTGAGGGAGACGTCGTCCAGGGCACGTACGCCATTAGCATAGGTCTTGGAGAGCCCCGTGATGGTTAATTCGTTCATGGAGCAAACGTACCGGGAGCCGCCGAGGCGGTGAAATAATAGTGATGAACTGCTGCTTAAGTGGTACGTAAAGTTTCAATGCTTGCAAGTGGCATGTTCAAGAAGTGCTCGGATTTAGTATAAGCTTATTCGGTGGTGTTAATCGCATAGCGATTGCCCTTAGAGGTTGCCCCGTACGAAGTGCGGGGCAAGCGATAGACCAAAGGTCCACTGATTGCCTGAGGCAATCAACGCCCGACAAGTAAGGCAATTTGCCGGGGACAAAGTCCCCGGCAATCACTGAGGGAAGTCGCTACGCGACAATGGCGATGCCCATGCCGCTCATCCCAATCCACCACCCGTTCACCCCAGTTATCAGGTCGTTTGCCCAATTAGTTGTCAGTCGACCAACCTCCACCTAAATTTGGGCATGGATCAAAAGCGCCAACTACTTCTACGCGCCAACTTTGGCATACTCCTCCTGGGCGGCTTTTGGCTGGGGGCAGGTATGATTCTACTGGACCTGAACGTAGAACTTTCCGGCGCCAGCTTTCTTATAACGGCCTTTTTATCTAATACCTATTTCCTCATTATCTGGTGGCTTGTCCGCCGGGGAACCATTCGCCTGACCCCGACCTGGATCAAGTGGGAAAGCATCGGCATCGCTTCCCTGATCGCCGCCGGTAGCCTGGGCGCCACCTTCGAGTGTTTCCCCCAAGAACCGTTCCTCGTCTTCCTGTTTGCGGAGGTGTTTGCCATATCCTTGTACACTGCCTACCTGATCAATAAAGACCTCTTGGTGCTGCAGGGCCCAATACTAAGTTGGGGAAGCCGCAAGCTGTGGTGGCCCGCCTTCGGCATCGCGGTTACCATGTTGCTACTGGTCATGACGGCCTATGAGTTCGAACCGGTCGTCAACCTCCTGGCCGTATTGTACTTTCTTGTTTTATTCATCCTTTGCATCCGCTGGTTGCTGGAGCAGCGCCGGAAATTGATCACCCTGAAAAAGGAGCAGACGCAAATGGAGTTGACGCACCTGCAAAGTCAGGTCAATCCCCACTTCTTTTTCAATGCGTTAAATAACCTGTACGGTTTGGTCAAACAGGACACGGACCAGGCGCAGGAGATGATCCTTCAGTTGTCTGACATGATGAGCTATGGCATCTACGAAGGGCAGAAAAAGTGGGTGTCAATTGAAAAAGAGGTGGCCTATCTTGAGAATTTCATCCAATTGCACCAAAAGCGGTATCGGAAGCACGTTGAGGTGGATTTTCGCAAAGAACTTAATAACTCAGACATTGAGGTGATGCCCTTGCTGTTCATCAATTTGCTGGAGAACGCCTTCAAGCACGGGGTGGAAAAACTTCGGGATAATGCTTACGTCCACCTGGACCTGAAGGTCGATGAAGGAGGCATCAGCTTCACCATCGAGAACAACTTCGACCCGGAAGAATTACCGGCAACACCCGGTATTGGCCTGGCCAACCTCCGCCGACGCCTGGAGCTTGCCTACCCCGACCGACACGTGCTCACCACCACGGCAGAAGGCAACTATTTCAAAGCTCAATTAATGCTCCAAGCCACATGATCCGTTACCTGATTGTTGATGATGAACACATGGCCCACACCATCATCCAAGGCTACTGCGACCTACTCCCCAACCTGGAGCGTAGCGGGAACGCTTACGACGCCATCGAAGCGATGCAGCATCTGCAAAGCCACCACGTTGACCTGATTTTCCTTGACCTGAATATGCCCAAGCTGCGTGGCTTTGATTTTCTGAAAACCTTGTCTCACCCACCTAAAGTGATTGTAACCACCGCCTATCGGGAGTTTGCCTTGGAGGGCTTCGAACTCAATGTAGTTGATTACCTGCTCAAACCCTTCGGGTTTGACCGGTTCCTTAAGGCAATGAATAAGGCGATCAGCCCGGTAAAAAACAGTGTGCCAACCGTCAGCGGTCAAACAGCTAGCCAACGCATCTTTATCAAAGGCGACAAAAAATACCTTCAGGTCAACGTTGATGATATCCTGTACCTCGAAGCTGCCGGTAATTATACCAAGGTCATTACTACTGGCGTCACCATTGTAACTCGAGATAAAATTTCCAATCTGCTGACTTTTCTTCCGGCAGACGACTTCCTGCAGGTGCACAAATCCTTCGCGGTAGCTATTCCCCACATCCACAGCATCGAAGGGAATCGGATCACGGTCGGGACGCATTTAGTACCAATTGGTAAGATGTATAAGGGAGAGGTGAACCGGTTGCTATCGTAGTGCCCGTAATTTTTCAGCATTATGCCGAACCTTACCTTGCTGTATACCCACAGTATCCCGCAGCCTATGCCTCTCTGGAGAATTTAGTCAGTGTAGGTGCCCTGGCGTGTCATAGTGATGATCGTACCTCGTTCTCCAACTATAGTAATCGTATCGTTGATTTATTTACCACCGGAGAGTTTGTTCGGATCTACTATAACAATTGCTTTCATGAAATTCATGGTACATCGTTTTCCACCTCAATAGTTGCCGGACAGGCGGCAATACACTTTGCGGAGAATGCAAACAAGAGTGCTGAAAACGTGTTATGCTTATTACGTTCTCAGTCAAGACCCTTTCCCGGAGACCAACTAGCAATTTTTGGTATAGTCGACGTTAGTAGAGATGGTTCTGTCTGTAGGAAAGAAGATAAAGTCAAGTCCTCAGGTGATGCTAACCAACTGGAACGTAGGACAACTTCTGGCCTTGCCACCAGTCCGAATCCTTTTTACGATCAACTCGATCTGAAACTTGAAAAAGTTGATGGACCGACTAAGGTCTCGCTGCTCGACGGTCGTGGCCGTGAAATGTTGACCCGAGAGGTAATGCAGCAACGCCTGCAACTTAATCTCGGCCACCTCCCTACCGGTGTTTACTGGTTAAGCGTTCAAAATTCAGAAGGCCGTCAGACCCGTACTGTCGTTAAAAAATAAGTACTTATTTAAACCTTTGCCCTCCACGAAATCGCCTTCGTGGAGGGCTTTTTATTCCTATCGATATGGTCCTGCGTACCCTGGTTTTTGCTTGTCTTATCCTGGCTTGTTTCTCTGGTTATGGACAGATTCCCGAACGGGATACCGCCTATTGGGAAAAATTTGATGCTGAGATGGTGGATCGAATTTGGGATGGGATGGAGGACCCTACTTACCGAAAACTATTTGACAGCCTGAAAATAGAAATGGCAATACGCTTACAGAATGGACCGGTAACCGAATCACTTGCTTATCGTTACCATTGGATATCCCTAAGATTAAAAAGGTTTTTTCTCGAAGACGTGAGGCCATATGCAGATACTGCAATAATGTTGAGAATTCAGGTAAATGCTCCTACTGCGGACATCGCCCAGTCTTACTACGAAAAAGGGCGCGTACTTATACGCCTTGGTAGTGACCAAGAAGCGTTGACCTTTTTTGAAGAAGGTGTTCGCATTATGAGTCAAGCTATTATGGAAGAAGATTCTACTTCTGACCTGGTCCGTCGTCAGGCTTACTTCATTAAAGAATCTGCAGTGGCGGCAGGGCGTAACGGGAATTTTGAATTAGCTAGATTACGGATTAGTCAGATTGCTCCACTCCTGAAAAAAGATTCTTCTTCGTCCGCAAATCAAACTGCATTTGAAACTAAGATCACGGAAGGAAATCTAGAAGAATTTGTGGGTAATATTGACAAAAGCATTGAACTGTACAGGCAGGCGATGCAATTACCATACTTTGCCAATCCGAGCGTAGGCAACTTAGGGGTTACCAAGAATAATTTAGGATTAAAACTTTTGAAAAGCGGGCGCTATGATGAAGCTGAAAAAGAACTTACTGAATCGGTGAATCTTCTTGAAAATACTGATAATTGGTTGAATCTATCGAGCACCTATATAAATATCATGGACCTCCGTGTACGCCAGAATCGCCCCCAGGAAGCACTTGACCTGCTAGATTTAGCAGAATCAACCGCTAAGAAAGTAGACGGCACCAACAAAGGCATAGTCTTCGGCGAACTCTACCTCTACGCCGCCCAGGCCGCCGAACAACTGGGGCAAACCCAAAGCATGGAAGAACTGCTTGCCCAGTCAGCCGACGCTCTGTTGGCCGACGCCCAACTCTACGGCCCCGCCCAACTTCCCCACATCGAAGGCAACACCATTTACGGCCAGCCAACGCTGCTCCAATTCCTTGCGGCCAAAAGAGACATCTTCCTAAACGCCTACGAACGCAGCGACGATACGAATGATTTGCTCCTTGCCCACGCCACCAGCCATTCCATTGACACCCTGATGCGGCTCAACCGCGACCAACTCAACCTCACCGCCTCCCTCGGCCAGTTCATCAGTAAAGAAGCGGAGCAATACACCACTGCGGTGGATGTTTCGTTGGCACTTTACCGTACAACTGGCGAAGCCACTTACCTAAACGAAGCCTACCAGTTCGTAGCCGGGCAAAAAAGTAACCTGCTGCGGCGGTACCTCACCAGTCCTGGATTGGCAGGGACTTTAGGTGTTCCCGAGGAAGTTGTTACAGAAAAAAAGAACCTTGATCTTCAGGTGTTAATTGTAGAAAGAGCCCTGCAAAACGCCACCGGAACGGAAGAGACGGAGCTACGGGATAGTTTGCTTCGATTAAACTACCGGGCCTCCCGGCTCAAAGAGACCCTGGCGTCGGAATACCCGGCCTTCAGCAAAGCGCTGCGGGGCTACACCGCCATCGACCCTGCGGCCGCCGCTG
>JBGCFZ010000444.1:0-4176 GCA_045110355.1 Lewinella sp.
CCACAAAGCCGCCAACCCCGGCACCCCTCCAATCACACTCTTCATTATCTGCCATCCCAGCCATACCCAGCCACCAGGGTTAGACAACTTCCCGATGGCCTTGATCACCCAAACCACCCCGTCGAGGAAGTAAGCCATGTCTGCCTGCATCCTTTGCAGGTGGGTGGCATGGCGGTCGGGCTCTCCGTCTTCAAAACCTGCAGGGACGAAGTTGACGGCGTCAAAGTCAAGCTGGAATTTGGTGGCAAAAACGCGGGCAGGTGCCGTTGCCGTTGCCGGTGCTGTTTCCGTTACAATGGGCCGCCCGAAAACAAAGTTGGCCAGGTATTTGAAGCCCTGGAAAAAGCGGTGGATGGCAGCACGGATGGGACGAAGCAATTTCTTTACGAAACTGAAAACCGGGCCGAGTACGAAGTCGATGGCTTTCTTGGCGGTTTCCGCCAACCATTTAGCGATCTTGGTTATGCCGCCAACTATAAATCCACCCAGCTTCCTGAAAAAGGAAACACGGCGTTTGGGCTTTTTAAAATTGTTGGGGTACAGTTCGCCTACACCTTCTTCCCGAAGAATCTTCTCATCAAAGGCATCCTGGTCAACGCCTGAGGCCGACTGCAATTTGTCCATCAGTTCAGCTTCGTCCAGCAGCTTTATCTGGTTGGCTCGGGCACGCATATCTACCCCAAGATGCTGAAGGATGGCTTTGAAGTCTGCGGCATAAACCTGATTGTCCCGGTTTACGGGGACGAGCAAAGATCTTACGCGGCGGGCTTTCTTGAAGTCCGCTGCATCTTTCTTGTTGGCTTCTTTTTCGTCTGCTTCAAATCTCTTATTGGCCTCCTTTCTCTGTTTCCTGAGTTCTTTTCTTGCCTTGCCCGGCTCTGCTGCTTTTATTTTTTTATTCCATTCCTCTTTCAGTGCTTTTTGCTTTTGCTTTCGTTCCTCTTTTCTGAGGTTAATGACCACCGAGGTCAGGGTCTCATCCTGGAGGAAAACGTTCAGGGCCTGGTGACTCATCTTCTCCCACTGCCCGTCAATGGCACCAGTGTAGTAGCCAGTTTGCCAAAGTTTTATTTGCAGAAGGCGAAGGTCAAGACACTCGTCTAACCTGTTTTTTTGCTGGCGGGCAGTTTTTACTATGCCTCGGGCGACGGTCTCGTCGTATTCGGCCCAGTTGGCTTCCATCAGCTTAAAATCCTTGTTTTTTAGCGCGCTAACTGGAGTTTGAGTTACCCCTTTCTCTGGCGCTAATTGGTAGAGCATCGTCAGGTCACGTTTCTCGGGGATGTTATGCACATAAGAAATGACCAAGTTGTCGATGTCGCCCAGGGCCGTCCAAAAACCGCGTGGTATCGTCTGGGCTGTAGCTTTTCCCGGTCGGGAAAAACCATCGGAGAACAACCTGTTAAGGACCTCATTGTCCTTCCCGGTGTAGTACAAAGACCGATCGGAGAAAGTATAATCCGTAGAGGATAGCGTCCGTAAGCGGAAAGACAGCGCACGACCAAAAACTGTCTTTTCTCCAATCTTATACTTATTCGGAATCAGGATACTACCATCCCAACAAGTATGCAGCCCTATCCTGTTGACTACCGTGCTTAAGTGTTTACTCAACCAAAGTAAATCCAGAGAATAGCCAATGGGAAGGATCCTTTCTAATTCTTCACAGTCCCGTTCTTCCGGCAGGTATTTTTTTACTGCTGCTAAAACGGGCTGTAAATGTACAGGCTCATCAAGGATAAGGTGCTTGTGCTTGTGGTAGGCTTTAAATGCTTTTTCGGTGAGGTAGTGGAGGTCTCTGAGGTGCTGCGCAAGCTCATGCCAGAGCCCACGTAGATGCCGTTCCTGATCTTCTTCGGTGGGTTGGGGCTCCGCTCGTTTTACCTCCGGAAAGGGCATACCGTATTGCTTCGGCATTTGCCGTTCCGTCACCTCCTCTAAGGTGGCAATATGCTTAGCGTCCAAGGAGCCTTCGGAGAAGTGATGGCACGAGTCGACGAAGGCTTTGACTACTGATGAGGCCATCGAGACTTATTCGATCGCCCCCGATACGTTTCCCTTTTCCCGCTTGAACAAGGGGTTAAGGCGAGCAACGATGTTGGCACGGGCCTCGGAAGCCGCTGCCACGGTTTTGAGGTGCATGTCTAGTAATTGCCGATCCTTCTCATTGAGGTCGGAAGCGACGAAGGTCAGGGTGTCTTTGTCTACTTCAACGTGGGTAGCAGCTACCACCTTCAACTCTCCGCTAACGGTAGTTTTTCCGCCTTCGCGGCCAAAGAGTTGTTTGAAATCAATGATGAAGTCAGGCTTCTTAGAGCTTGCCTCCCCACTGTCTTTTTTCTTGGTAATGATTTTCATATCTCCCGTAACGGTTACAACGTCGAGGGTGATGAGATCGTTAATAAATGACATATTAGAATGGGTTAATGGTTACTTTAATTTTTTACGAATGGCTTTGAGTTCCACCTTGGTCATTGCTCCTGCAGCCTCAAGGTCGCTGGCAGAAAACAGGGTGTAGCGTAGTGGAGGGCATAGACTCCAGGGCGTATTTCTTCCATAAACCATGATAAGGTCTGTTAGCAGATTATAGGCCCCCTTAGTACGCCTGTTGCTTTGTTTTGGTGGCTTACCAAGATCATCATAAAAGAAGGCACCGAAGCTCCTGCAGCTTTGTAATGCTGCTTCGCTATCAAGGTAGCTATTTCCTGCAATTACCTGACAGCCTGCCGAAAAATTACTGTGGCCCAGGCCAGACCAATGGATGTTGATCGTATTATTGGCTGTTTTATCGGGCCCTTTTTTTACGTTCACTGTAGAAAGCGAATCAGCTTTCGATGTATCTCGGATAACCACCACGCCATGCTTAGCAGGACGAAAGGCGCGGTAGGTTTTGTACTTTATGGAGACCAGATGCCAGCTAAATTGGTAAAGGTGTTGGCCATTCACAAGGTAGGGCTCTTGGGCCCTGCTGAGGTGAACGGAGGGGTCCGTTGAGCCAAAGAAGACAAAACTATGCCCATTGACCAAAAGAACAAACAGGTCATCCATTGGCCGCCGTTTTTGGGTGACCATTTTTTTTAGCTTCTTACTCCATTTTTTTACATCCAAGTGGTTGTCGATATCAGCCAATCTGCGGATGCCGAACAGCAGCGGCTGGTCTTTCGGAAACTTCCAGTCTTCAGGTAATAAGGTGTCTGTTTCGGATTTGAATCGTTTCCGGGCCTTCTGAATAGGGCCAGGATGGTCCGTTAGGTGTTGTGCCGTTTTAAGGAAGCGTTTTCGCCAGGCTTTACCATTTTTAGCCGCCTCACCCTTCGGATCTTTACCCCAATCAGCTTTCATTTTTGCTTCCTTCCACCGAGCAATATGGCCCCTGGTGCCATTACCGACCATTCCATCTGGAAAACATTTTTTCTGTCCTTTCTTATTCGGGTCGTAGTCGGGGTCTCTGGTCCGAACGTATTCCTGAAACAATCGGACCGCAGCCTGGGTGATGTAACCGAAAAAACCGTCATGGATAGCATTTGGCAAGAAGCCAGCTTTTTCCAGGAATTTAGTTAATTCAACCACCTCATCATTTGTCTGACTTCGAACGGGAGGTACCCAACGTTTCTTCAGTTTAAAGCTCCTGTCATCATCCAGTAATTTATAGTGCTCCATTTTGGAGCCTGGAACGCGAAACGTTCTGATGTAACTGTTGAGTTCCTGCTCGGATACGGATGCGTTGGCATCTACGTAGCCGAGTTTTAGGAGAGAGGAGGACATGTGTTTTTCTTATGGGTACCTAAACGGCGCCCTTAAGGTAGGTTTTTATGTGGGAATAAAATTTGAAACTATTTCTAGTACAGTTTAAACTCAGTTTACACTGCACTAGAGTGTAAGTAATTGATAGCAGCGTATATAAGCGATAGTGACGAATGGCAAAGCAGCTATAGCCAATGTGGGCGGGGCCGCAGGTGCAATAAAAAGGACAGCAGGAGCAGGGTAGGACTACCGCACCACAAACCTCCCGGTTTGTAGTTTACCATCCTCGTTCAGCGCACGAACGATGTACACCCCTGCAGCTAATTCGGGCAAGGGGTAGCTGTTTCCGGTCGTTGGGCGGAGGCTGGCCAGTAGCCTCCCGTCCATTGCCCTTAACTCCACCTTTGCACCTGCGGCCCCGCCCTGAATATTGAT
>JBGCFZ010000445.1:0-8753 GCA_045110355.1 Lewinella sp.
TATTCTTATAGGCCCCGGCAATCCGCTGTTTCATGGACGGTAGTTGCTTTGCCAGTATTTCAACCTGGAGATCGGTAGCTTCATTGTCGCATAATCTCAAGTGTTGGGCAATCTTCTCCATCACCGCCGCCGTATTTTCATTGCCAATACAGTAGCCAGCAGTACACAGTCCGCCGCTGGGAAACTTAGACCCACTAGAGAAGGATACGGTTCTTACGGAGGAGAGCATGCCGCCTTCTCCGAGAAACTGTACGTTGGGGCAAAACGTCTGATCAAGAATAAAGACCGGGTCGATGGCACGTTCACCACTAAGGGTCCTTCGCTCTTCACTCAAGACCTGCTTGAGTTTTACCAAGTGCGGAACTTCAACTCTTGGGTTGGTCGGGATTTCAGCGATGATATACGGGACGGCATCTTGCGCAGCAAGATCAGTCAGCACCCGATCAATGCTCCTCACCATATCGTCATCACCATCAACTGGTAAATCGACAATCTCAACGTTGTCAATACTAGCAGCTACCCGCCTTGCCTGATCGTTCGTCCCCCCGTAGCAGTTTGGAGGAACTACAATTTTGATGGCTTTATCTGGATGGTTTTCCTGAGCATAATGGATCAGCCCCATCAGAATTGCATACTGAATGGACAAACCGCTGGAACTTATAAGTCCTTGTGTGGTAGTACCGGCGTTTTCTCTAACTAAGTCTAAGACAAACGCTGTATTTTCCTTTACAGCAACCGCAGCCATATCAACAACAGGCTCAGCAACCAGCAGGCTCAGCATCGCAAAACAATTGGCTGGCGTCATGGCAATCGTCTCTCGTCTGCGGACATGCTGAATGGCGGAGACATACGCCTCGTTTTGCGCACCATTTATAACCAATACACTGCCAAAGCCCGCATGAACACTAACGGTAAAGTCAACTCCTTGAATAGGAACCACTTCACGAATATCCTTCTGATGCGATAAAAAGATGGTACTACCGTCAAACGCAGCAACATTTTCCGGTGTTTCCACTAGTGCAAGCTCAAATTGATAGCCATAAACCCGTCGCAATACTTCAGCATCAAAGGTGACAGGTAATTCTCCGGTATAGAGAATCCTAGTATTCTTATGCGTCAATAGATTAGTCCGCAGAATGGCCATCACCGGCATGGTCGCCGACGAAAAGCTGATCACGTTATCCGGCTTCACCTTGTTCCTGTCCGCCACTACCCACTCCAGCAAACACGACAGCGGATGACCTAATCGGATATAGTCAAATGCAGTGGGTAACCCCTTCAGGGCTGAAGTGCCTGCATTACCGTTTTGATATAGGGCTTCGAACTGTTCTAAAAACTGGGTTTTCGCCAATTTCTCTTCGTAAATATCCAGACGATGAGTGGTTAGATTCAACCAGTCGGCGGGTATATTATCCAGGACGTCTTTAACGTAATTCAGCATGCGTCTTTCTTTAATTCTCCTCACCTGTGGGAAGCAGGTGTAGGAGTACGCTTTGGTGGGTGTATTTGTTTATGAACCTTCTAAAACCCTCTATCCCAACCGCCGCTCCCAACTATCCACAATCTCCTCAAAAACCGTCTGCAACGGCTTGGTAATACCCCAATTGGGATAGTGTGATTGCATTTTACTCAGGTCGGAGATGTAGCAGATGTGGTCCCCTTCCCGGTTTTGTTCGGAGTAGGTATAGTTCATAGGTTTACCGGTGATGCCGGCTACCCGGTCAAAGGCTTCGAGGATGGAGGTGGAATTGTCTCGACCACCACCAATGTTGTACACCTCGCCGCAGCGCGGCGACTTAAAGAACTCCTCAATGAAGCGGGCCACGTCGTAGGAGTGAATATTGTCCCGCACCTGCTTACCCTTATAGCCAAACACCGTGTATTCCCCGCCGGTGACGTTGACGCGGATGAGGTAACTGAGGAAGCCGTGCAATTCTACCCCGGAATGGTTCGGCCCCGTCAGGCAACCGCCGCGTAACGCGCAGGTCGGCAAATCAAAATACCGACCGTATTCCTGAACCATCACATCGGAGGCAACCTTAGAAGCGCCAAAAAGGGAGTGCTTCGACTGGTCAATGGTAAACGTTTCTTTGATGCCGTTGTAGTAAGCCGCATCACCGTACTCCCAGCGGGTCTCCGTCTCGATGAGGTTGAGGCGATTCGGCGCATCTCCGTAGACCTTATTCGTGCTCATGTGCGCGAAGGGAGAAGTAGGGCAAAATTGACGCGTTGCTTCCAAAAGGTTCAGCGTACCGACAGCGTTGACGTCAAAATCATCGAAGGGGCGGGAAGCCGCCAAGTCGTGAGAAGGCTGCGCCGCCGTGTGCGCAATGTGGGTTGGCCGCAGCGCTTCGAACAGCTTCAATACGCCCGCCCGATCACGGATGTCGAGCTCAATGTGTTTGAAGTTTTCACACTGGGCCAATAGTTGGCCCTGGTTCCAGCGGGTATCTCCCTTGGGGCCGAAGAAATCAGCCCGCATATTATTGTCGACACCGTAAACTTCCCAGCCAAGGGCATTGAAATGACGGACCACTTCGGAGCCGATGAGACCGGAGGAACCGGTTACTAATAGTTTGTTCATTTGGTCGTGGGGTTTAACCACTAAGGCACTATGAAAAAGAGCGGGTAAACATTAAGGCACTAAGGCATTTAGGACTACACTAAGTGTAAGGTATTCAAGGTCACGCTATCGGGGCTAAGATAGGTAGGCGATTACAGTATCCAGCCTTTTTGAAAAGGTAACCTCCAGACACTTTGCCGGATATAAAAGGTTCCAACCAATAGCTTGTTCGTAATCGGTCAGCGCAGCGGTACCAGATGTCCATTTTATCCGGAGATGATCGTTCACCAGTAAGTGGTCATCTTCCAGGGCTAACTTGCAACGGTGGTCGAAATGCAGGCGGGCGATGCCCGTCCGCGCATCGGGCAACGAGTCCTTAATGGTAAGTACTTTATCGGACAGTTGCCAGGTTCGGCGAACGGAAAAACCGTAACCATCGTGTTCAGCCGTAAGGAGATTAGCTTGCTCTTCAAATAGGGTAGTACGGGCACGTTTGCCGACCCGAAAGCCTCCCCAAACGTCGGAAGAATTTTGACCATCAACCACCACCGTATTGTGTGCCACCGTGGAGCGTTCTCGGGCGCGGCGGGCATTTTTCTCGTAAGTACTGATGGCCGGATCAACAATACAAGGGGTTCTGCCGACGTGCAGTACAAAGGTCAGGTTATCGGCGTGGGCGTGGCCGGGGATGTAATCGGGGCCGATGGCGGCGGCGTCGATCCAACAATCAAAGTGAGGAGTAGACCAGCGGCGGTAGCCGCTTGCTTTCAGCTCTGTTTTGGCGGGCCTTAGGCCGAGTTGGCTGGCCCGTTCCAGCGTAGCCATTACGCTTGGGGCGATGCCGTTGGTGCTGTCGTTGAAGTGGGCGAAGCGTCCGTCTGGGGTAGCGAATGCCCGGAGCCAGCCTAGTTGGCGTTCGAGGCTGGCTAGCAACACGTCCATTTTTTCGGGCGCGGCCGCAGGTGCAGGGAAGGTTTGGAGGCCATGCCACAGCGTCAGTAAACGGTCCAGCAGGATGATGTGGTACATACCGCTGAGTTCAAAGTGTGCCCCATCGGTCAGGTACTGTTCCTGCAGTTCGGCAGCCAGTATTTTACCGGCTTTTGCCTGGCCAGTTTCGTCTTGGAGGTAAGCCGCAGTATAGCAAAGCGCAATAGCGTTCTCCAACAAGTGGTTGCCGCCCAGGTGATATTCAAGTTTGCCCCAGAGTGCATCGTATTGAGCACGAATGGATGACGCAACTCCGGATGGAATTGTTAGCTCCCGCTCCCTGTAAAATCGAATCCAACTCACCAGCCGCAGGCTGGTCGGGTAAGGCTCCCACCCATCCCTATGGCCAGCTGCGCTGGCGACCCAACTCCGGATTAACTCAAGCCCCTCCACCGTTTCTATCTTCTGCAGAAACTCGAAATAGTTGAGGTTATACGTCCATAGCTTGCCGTTGGCGGCGTAGTTCCAGTCGATGGCGGCCGGAGAAGCAAAGGTTACTTCCTGGTTGAGGAAACGGAAGGTTATCGGAAGCTCCGATGTTCTTCCCTGCTCTTCCACCTCTCCTTGCACCTGCGGCCGCGCCACCTGCCCCACCTTGGTCAATTTACCCGTTGCCCGGTAGTACAACTGGTACACAACCTGCCGTAAGCGAAGGGGGCGAAGGGTATGGAGGAGGCGAAGGATACGGTTGATGACAAAGGTTTGAAGTGGAAAAAGGAGGTGCCGTAAAACACCGTCGCCTCTTTCCCAAGAATGAACCCGTTCAATGGAAAAGAGGCGACGGCAAAGCTAAGGGACTCGAACAAAATAGAAGATCATTCTTCGATTCTCCGAACACCAGCCCCTTTGGTCGCGTCCGGAGATTTATTTCTCCCCCGCAGGTATTCGCGCTCATATCCATGAAAACTATCTTCTGAGGGAGACAAAAGATTTTTCCTTTTTTTGCCCTTTTCAGCATAAGCCTTTAATAGATGCTGATGCAAAACATCAAAATCACCCTGTCGGTAAAGCATTGCCTGGCTACAGCGCCGACAAACGTCGGTGGCAATGGCGGGGGTGCCAACCAATAGACTTTCGGCCACACACAAGCCGTAGCTGTCTAAAAAAGAAGGGCGGATAAACACGTCGTGTTCTGCCAGCACTTCAAGGATTTTATTACTGTCTTCCAGGATCACCACATCAATTGATTCCCGTGCTGCTTCGATCTGTGCCATCACCCGTTCCTTGTATTTTGGTTGCAGCCGGATCGTTGACTGTAGCACGGTGATGCTTGTTGGAATCTTAGTTTCCTGATAAAACCGAACGGCAGCCAGCACCGCTTCTTCGACGTTGTAGCGCTGCTCCCAGACACCGATCGTAGCAATCTTCATTTTGCCCTCCGGGTGTACGATGGCCGTCAAATCAGGGATGGCTGATTGCGACGGGGCGATGAAAGGATTCACCGTCACGATGCGTTCTGAAAGGAAGGGGTATCGCTTTCGAATTCGGTCGCTTTCCTCCGGATTCATAAAAATGAGCCGATGGAGCAATGGCATCAACAGTCTGTTCAACCGGTGGTAAAGCTCGTTAGATCGCAGCCATTTATCATAGCCTACACCTGAGTGAATGGACAGAAAAACCCGGCCTCCGGTGAGTACCAACATTGGGCCAAAAAGGTAGTACATCAAGGCGCGGTTGCTGGCGTGAAAATGAAAGATTTTCGCGCCCTTAAGCCTTAGCCTTAATAACCTGAACCCAACTTTTACGACAATCCAAAACCGCCGCAGAATTAGTGGCCGTCTGAAGACAAAAGCGAAGTCAATGCGTTCTACGGGGTAATCATTTTCCACAAGCCGATCGTAGAGGTTACTGCTGTGAACGGCGACACCTCCGATCAGGCTTTCCCTGAAAATGGAAATAAGGACAATTGGGTTATTCATTAGTGGGTAAGCGAAGGGGGGTAATTAAATAGGGACATTCCCCGGGCACATTCTTTCTCGATGATGGTCAGGTTGTCCGGGCCAAAAAAGCCAGGGTAGTCGGAAGTTTTCTGTCCGGCAGGTTGGAATTGTACGTCGAGCAGCTTGGTGACATCAGCGACTACGGGGAGGTTCAAAGCGTCGGCCAAGTTATGGATGGCCGTCAGTTTATCGACCCGGAAATCTTCGTAACGGATTGGGGTAATGGCCTCCCCGGCTCCGAAAAAAAGGTCAGTGGCTATTTGCCACCGCTCTGCGGCACGGCCAATGTAATTGAGGTCTCGGTCGGGGTTCCCGACCCATTTATTATACAAGATAGCCTGCCACATCGGGGAGAGTTCCGGGTATTCAGCGGGATTGATGGAGGGAAGGTCTCCAGGAATTTTCAGTCGGTTGAGTGTACTGCGAATGTTTGCCCTTGGATCACGCACCACAAAGACGAGGCGCGAACGCGGGTGCAAGGAACGGATTTCGGGCAATAGAAAGGTGAGGTTAGGTTCTTTGACTAGGCCTTTGCTGAATTCAATGGCGGCCCTGGAGCGGATCAGCTCAGGCAGCCGGCGCCGATCTTCGTACAGGGCGTCGTATTCGGGTACCCGGAAGCCGCCAATATCGATGTCGTAAGACAAACCGCAGGCCCTTGCCAGCAATGCCGCGATGGCGGAAGTCCCTGACTTCTGATTGCCCAAGACGAAGACCGGCGCCTCCGTCGCCGAATAAAACCGATACACCAAAGGCCGGATGGCTGGTGCCCAGCTAAACAATAGCTTGTTGCGCAGGATGTGCCCGTATGATTTTAGCTCCAAAGAAGGAAGTATTTAGTATTCAGGGTTCAGGGTTCAGATTCAGGGTTTAGCATTTTCCAACCCCGTCAAAGGGGCTTTCCCCACCCTCATCCGCCACCGTGCCCCCGGAACTATCGAATGCTCATTCAAAAACATCGGAACGATCAGCATGGCCGAAACCAGGCTTAGCGAGAAAGGAGTGGCAGATTCAAAGAAACCACGAACCAGCATGGCGAAAATAAAAGACGAAGCCAGGGGGGAGGAGCTCGTCCAGAGGAAGCCCAGCATCAAGACCATGAAACCCGCCAGGGAGACCCAGCCACCTTCCACCAGTACTTTAAGATAAGTACTGTGGGGGCTGATCTTCTCCCCGTAATAATCTTTAAGGGCGAGTTTTGACATACCAAGCCCGACGCCCTCGGGTTGTTGCTCTACAATGTCTAATGAATAATTGAATAACTCATCCCGGTGGCTTAGTCCCCTGTCTTTTTTATGGCTGAGGGTATTGGCCTGTATGGTCTCCATTAGTTTGAACTGATCGTTGGTAATCAGGGTATAGTAGCCAAAAGCAAATACGGCAAAGGCCAGGATGAATGCTTTACGAAAAATGGTGTGCAATATCCACCGTTGACCAATGTACAGGGCCGCAAAGAGGGCCAAAGCCCCAAGCATCGATCGGCTTGCCCCCAGGAAGATTAGGAGAAAAAATACGGCAAGTACCCCCAGTTGCGCCATGAATTGCTTTCGGAACAGCAGCATTCCGAAATACATCGTTGAAAAAGCAACGGCACTGTAGTTGTTCGGGTTACCGTAAATAGAGGATAAGCGATCTCCTACTCCCAGGGGAATAAGGGTGATGCTCAACCCGGTAAAAATGACCGCCAGGTGGGCATTCGTCAGTTCGATTTTCTGAAAGCCGGGATAAAGGAAAAAATTCAGTATCCCGAACAACACATAGGCATAAGCCAGTAGGTCTCCGTGCATAAAGCTTGGGACGGCCGAACCAATAATTACCATGGCACTGCCGATGTTGTACCACCAGCTGCTGGTCAGGAATACTTTGCGCCCCGTAATTAGAATGAGTGCGGTTACCGCAACGATGATGATGTACCTAAGCGAATTGAGGTCAATTAGGTGCGCGAGCGCCATCCCAAAAAAGCAAACCGTCATTAATGCTCTCATAGCCTGTGGTCTTCTCCCTGAACGTAATCCACGCAAAGATCGCCGCCTACCTCCTCCGTATTTAACGAACGCCTGCCGATCCGATATACCCGCCTTATCGCAGTTAACGGTCCTAGGCGGTAGCGGACCACCAGCAGCCGGAGCAGGTTAGCGAGGTAGAACAAGTAGCCCCAAAATGCAGTGAAGCCGCCAAGGTTGATCCGTAGGTTGACCAATCGCTTTAGCGTAAAGATTTCGCTCTTACGGTAATTCGAAGTCAGGGTTTGCCCAACCTTGTGATAGACCACCGAAGTGTTAATGCATATGGCCGGCACGTCCATTTTTTGCAACCTCCAGCTAAACTCCATGTCTTCTTCACCGAAGAAGAACCGCTCCGTCAGTAAGCCCGTCAACCGCGGACGATAGAGTAAGGCACATCCCGTGACGAAGCTAACCGTGAATTCACCCCTCCCGGCTGCCAATGCTACGGGGGCGTTTTCAAAATTGTAGGCTTTTCTTCCCGGCCAAATCAATTGCCCCCCACAATTCCAAATTCGTTCGGGCTCATGGTACAGGCGAATTTGAGGGATAAGGACTGCTTTGGGGTGGCGTAACCTTCCCAATTGAAGTTCTTCTAAAAAATCTGTCGCGACCGTAGTGTCGTTGTTCAACAATAAGACATCTTCTGCTCCCCGGGCCAGGGCGAGGCGAGTGGCCAGGTTATTCCCCCCGGCAAAGCCGAGGTTCTTCACACTCAGTAATAAAGTATTTCGGCCGGCCAGCAGTCGCGCTGGCCAAACATGGGTATCTGTATTCACCAAATACGGTTCCGTCACAGTTTCGACCTCGTCGAAAAAGGGGTATTCTTGATTCCAGGCCGACAACCCGGCTGCGGAATCGTCGGTACTTCCGTTATCAACCAGAATAATGGACGCATCGCCCAGCTCGGCAGACCGAAGACTGGTGAGGCACTCCAGCGTGTCGGCCAGGCCGTTATAATTCAGGAGGATTAGGGTGATGGTTTGGGCTTTAATGAAGGATGGTCGGGTTTCAAGGCATTTAAATTTCGGAGGACCGGTACGATTTGCTCATTGGAGGCAGGGGGATTACAATTCGATCCGCACCGTGCAAAACCCTCTCCCCCGGCCCTTCTCCACACCGCTCCTACCGTCGCTGGAAAGGGGTGACCCAAGCATTAGAGTTTTCAAGTAAAATGGATAGAGGACAAGGCTTTAAATTTCAGTAATAAATAAGAAACAACAGAAGGTTTTGCTCTTTGTCCCCTTTCCCTGCACC
>JBGCFZ010000446.1:0-20106 GCA_045110355.1 Lewinella sp.
CGGCGTCTTTTACCCGCTGGCTGCGTTGCTTGAATCCTCATTTAGCTACGGCTAAACTCCGGTTCAAGCGCCTTGCCCGCAGGCAAAATTCACCAGCATTTAATGCGACAGAATCGACCTGACAAAGCACTAGTGGTCGCCGAAGTTGTTATCTCTACAAGCGGGAAGCGTGTTTATAGAAGCCGAAGACTGTCAATCAAGAAACCGGGCGTGGAGAATTTTCTTTTATCTACCGTCGGGAACCGCTACGTATCACCGATACCGGCATCAATTCATCAAAAGTTCCCGTCAGGGTAGGCGTCTGGATGTTGCCGGTATAGCGACGTACTTCACGGTGCACGAAGTTGAACAGTTCCTGAATAGAGACGAGCTTATCGCCATTGCTGTCGGCTTCGCCCTGCATGCCCCGGATGAGGTAGTGGCTGAAGATCCCGGAACGAAGACCGCCGTCTTCAAGGCTGATCTCTTCTCCTTTGCTGGAGAGGAGTAAGGCCGTCGAAGCCTGGGCGTTGTTCAGGGCATCATAGTAGGCATTCAGGGTAGCGTCAACGCCGCCACCACCAACACCACCTCCTTTGGCGTTGTTCCGACCTCCGAGGCTTCCGCTGTGGCAAGCGTCTGCGATGACGAGTTTGTGGCGGGCACGACTGGCCATCAGGGCGTCGCGCAATTGGTAATGTTCCAGGCGGTTTACGAAGCCATCATAGTCAACGGGGAGAAAAGACCCCTTGAGCCCATGACCACTGAAGTAAAAGAGGATGACGTCGTTCTCATCTGCCCGGCGGTAGGTCTCCCGCATGGCCATGATGATGTTCCGGTGCGTGGCGTCCTCATCAATCAGCACTTTCACCTGCTCATTGGGCAGAGCGCCCCCTTCCACACTGCGGAGAAAACCGGCTAGTTGGTAGGCGTCATCATCGGTGTACTTGAGGGTACGCATGTGGGTATAGCGTGCTGCGCCTACGACTACTGCCCATACTTTTACTGTGGGGTCGAAGTTGGGCGTGATGTTTTGAGCGGGGCGGCCCATGGCGGTAAATATCCGACGGTAGAGCGCACCGTTGCGCCAGATGCCGCCGTGCATTTCGCCGTCGGCGTAATACATGATACCAAGGCCTTCAGGCTGGTGGTTATTGAAGCCGCCGTGGTAGGTGTTACCATTTGTGTAGGCAACGGTACCGTTACCAGCGGGGAGGCTGGAGTTTATTTTGCCGTAAAAAGTGGTACCGTTGGGGTACTTGTATTTACCTCGTTTTTGGTTGCCACATCCACCGTTACAATCCGGTGCGGCAGCCAGGTCACCCTGGAAGCCAAGAGAGGACCAGTCGGCATGGAAATTGTCTGCTTCCCAATCGCCGGCAAGTTCTGTGCCATCTTCAAATTCCATTTTGCCCTTACCATGGCGCTGGTTGTTTTTCCATTGGCCAGTGTACTTGTCTCCATTGGCATACTGCATGGTGCCATTTCCCTGGAGGTTGGTGCCATCGGTTTCCCCCTCGTAATAATCGTTGTTGGCAAAAGTGAAAGCTACTTCTCCTTTTAATCGGTCGAAAGCCCAGGTGGCCTTCATTACATTCTTATTGGCAAAAGTGACGGTTCCTTCGCCATGGCGCTTACCCTGATGAAACCCTCCAACGTAGCTGGTGCCATCGGCTTCCGTCATCCGGCCTTCACCTTCTTGCAGGGAATTTCGCCAATGGCCTACGTAGCGGGCGCCGCCAGGGTAGGTAAGCATGCCCAGGCCATGAAACTCTGCTTTTCTGAAGGGCCCCTCATAGGTGGCACCGTCGGGGAAACGCATTTTACCGTTACCACTCAGGCAATCTCCACGCAGGCAGGTGCCTTGCGCAGAAAGCGTAAAACAGGCGCAGCAAAGGCTGGCCAGAAGAAGTAGGCGAATCATGTTGATGGGAATTTAATACGCGTAAAAAAGCTTTCTGTAAATCGGTTACCTATTTAGCCTCCAAATGTGGTTAAAAATTGTGGAGATGAGTGTTAAGGTTGGCTTAGTATGAGGGAACGGTAGGTTTGGGCGCGGACGCGGGTGCAAAATCCCCCGGTTGCGCCGTTGGCGCAGCCCCGAAGGGGGGAGGTAACGGAGCAAGGATAAGTTATCATTAAGGTACTGTCTAAAAATACAGTAGCCATTACTACCACAGCTTCGGGCACCATTAGTAGTCAGAAGACAGCTGTTCATCGATTTGTCCGATGTTATTTTGTAGGATGGTCTGCTTAGCCGTACTATTGCACTGTATTACTTTACTAATACACTATGTCAATGATAATACAAGCCAATAATCTGGAGCATTCGTATGGCAGCCTCAAGGTGCTGGACGGGGTGAGCTTCGCCATCAAACAGGCGGGCATTACCGGCCTGTGCGCTCCGAACGGGGAGGGGAAGACGACGCTGCTTAAGCTGATTTCCGGGTTGCAATTTCCATCCTCTGGGACCATCGAGAGCCTGGGGCAAACCCCGCAGGACCGGCCACTGGACCTTCTGCAAAGACTGTACTTTTTGTCCAGTGAACCCTACTTTCCCAAATGGTCTCCACGTAGGATAGCGAAGTATTATGGCCCCTTTTACCCCAACTTTAACCACGCGCTGTTTGAGGAAACGCTCAAAGAGTTTCGGGTGGATGCCAATAAACCGTTGAACCGCGTCTCCTTTGGCCAAAAGCGACGTGCGCAGCTTGCCTTTGCCCTGGCCACCCGGACCCAGGTATTATTGCTTGATGAGCCTACGACCGGGCTTGACATCCAGGGAAAGGACCAGTTCCGCCGCTCTCTCATTGCGGGTACGGAGGTAGGACAAACGATCATCATCGCTACGCACCTGCTTAGCGAGATTGAACCAGTGCTGGATCACGTCCTACTCCTGAACGGCGGAAGAATCGATGCTCATCTGGCCATTGATGTCGCCCAACGGTTCTACAGCTTTAACCTGAGTACAAAGCCATTGCCCTATGGGGACAATGGGTACGCCCGAAGAGTCCCCGGCGGCTGGCTTACCGTCCACACCGACGGCCGCCCCGGAACTGCTGCCTTCGATCTTGAAACACTTTACCTCGCGCTTACCGATGGCGGACTGCCCCGACCAGTAGATGCGCTAAAAAAATCTGACCATGAATAGTTTCCAAAGAGTTCTCCTGGCCTCCCGCGCAGCTATTCGGGAAATGCCAGCGGGACATTATCTACTTTCTTCGGGCATACTGCTTGTCGTTCTTTTCTTCATCGGATGGGTCAACAAAGACAACGACGCCGCCAGCGGAGTGCTATACAACCAGTACATCGTTCTTGATGCCAATATGCTGATGGGCATCATCATCTCTTCCGGGTGGCTCGCTGCTACCATTATCTGCGGCGCTGCCTTTTTTAAAGACTTTAAGGAAGAGCCCCGTGGTGTAAGGTATTTTTCGTTGCCGCTGACTAATGGGGAGCGATTCGCGAGTTTGATGCTGATTAACTGGGGCTTCGTCTCCTTTATCTCTTTTGTGCCACCATTGTTCTTGTCTGTCTTGAGCGTGTACATTGCCCCGGATTTCATTCTGTTTCCAGCCCCCCAATACTTATTGCCAGTATTACTTATAGGCCCATTGGTACATATAATTTCCAGTGCCTATTGGATGTTTTCTTCCATTGCCTACCCAAAGCTCAGCGCAGGTTTCATTTTCGGTTTTATTGGCCTGGCAGTTTTGTACATATCACAAACCCGAAACCAATACTCTGATCGGGTAGATATCGAGCATACCACTACCGCATTCAATACAACTGATGTGGTTGGAATGATGGACCACGGGTTTCTTAGTGAGGAGTCTGCTCCGTCGCTAATCAAGTATTATCTAGAGCAGTGGGATACTCCTTTAACCATACTTACGGGCGTATGCTTACTTTTTATGCTGGTGGCTACGGCAATGGCGCTGCAACGAAAAACTGCCTGATCTATGGATATTCAACAAAATAGCCAGGGGATTTACCGACAAATTGCTGAATTCGGTATCGAGCAGGTGTTGAGTGGGATTTGGGCCGACGGTGAACGCATCCCCTCTGTTCGTCAGCTAGCGGCGGAAGTCGGGGTTAACCCCAATACAGTGATGCACGCCTATGACTATCTGAAATCGCTGAAAATCATCGAAACACAGCGTGGAAAAGGCTTCTTCGTTGCTGAAGCCGGCCGAAATGCTGCTATCCAACTGCGCCGGCAAACCTTCCTGGAGGAAGAATTGCCCCGTCTGCGTAAGAACCTTGAGTTGCTAAAAATCGAGGCAGACGAACTTCTGCAACTTCTTTATCCACCCTCAATTGCCAAACAATTATGAAATTGCCACTTCTAATATTTATCTGTAGTGTACTCTCACTTTTCATCAATGATTTCGCCCTAGGTGTTTTGCCCAACATTGAAAAACACAAACAAGGAGAGAAGCACCCGGAAGTACAAGCATTTATTGCCAGTATCGACAACGTAGTTGATGCTACTGCAGGGCCGGTCGTAGAAAAAAGCTTTTACGCTGGAATGTTCAACCGGGTGACGGTGAACCCCGGGATTCGGGTGATTCATGATCCGGAAATGGGCAGTGAAGTGATTGCCACTGGTCCGGAAGCAGCATTGGAATACCTGAATATGGGGGGAGAAAATGGACGAATTGTTCCAGATTTTAGTCGGCCGGTCCGCTTGAAAAAACTGGTGGAAATACGCCTCAACCTTCACGCCCATGGTTCATGTGAAATGCGGCTGAGCCTGAATAGGGTGCCTGCAGAGAGGACCACTTTGCAGCCGGATTTTGTAACCGCAGGGCCATTAGATTTCCAAATGCTGCGCATTGCGAGCTTCCCCGATCATCCATTACAGATTTCCAGCCAGGACCTGATGGTTTATTCTTCCGACAACCTGGATAACCTTCATGGAACTGTTGATCGCCTGGAAATTATGTACGATGAACCAGGAGACGCCCGAAACCTGGCGACGGCACCGAACCTGAAGTTCAGGAAATTGCTGCGGACTAAGATGGGGCGGGATTAGTTTTTGTATTTGCTTAGGCTTAGAGGGCGGGGACGCAGGTGCAGTGATGGGATTTTAAGCAAGGACGACTGAACTAACAATGCTTCGTGATCAACTAACGAAAACGAGGGGCTGCGCTTGATCCTACGGATCTACGCTGACCCCTCGCTACGAGAAACGGCCCTCCGGGCCTGTTCGGGCACTGTATCAATGAGAACGAAGGGTTCTCTTGATCCTTAAGATCGTTGGTTAGCCTTGGCTAAGACGGACGATCCTCCGGGGCTACCCCTAACCACTTTTCCCTGCTCTTAAAACCTAATTCAATGCACCTGCGGCCCCGCCCCTGTGCCTCTACCAGAACAGCGTTTGGCACAAACAGTACACGCGATCACTATTCAACCATTCTCCAATTAATAATTCAATACCCATGTTACGTTACCTCCCGCTCCTCCTGCTCTGTTTCTCCTGTGGCGAACCCGCACCGGAATTAGCCTTAAACCAAGGCGAAATTTATGATGACCGTCACCAGGCTAACATCGGCAAAATCGCATTTATGACCGACTGGACCAGCCATGAGGATTTCAGCGAAGCTGACCACCTGACCACCGTGGACCTGAACACCACCACCGAACTCAACGGAAGGATGTATCTGGACAAAACCATCACCGCTCACCTGCACGACCTGGCACCAGGCCTCACCGTACGTGAGTTGTGCGACGCGGGAAGTTTTCAGTTTACCTTTTTGGTGGACGATGCGCCCGTCTATGTTTATAACCTGCAAACGGGAGCTGGGTCCTGCGAATATAAAAATGAAGAAACCATCTTCGGAATTCCTCTACGAGGAGCCAAAGAGCTGGATCATTGGGGGCGTTTTCTTTGGATGAAGTTTCTAAAACTCGGCGATGGAGATGCGGCGCTCAATGGCGGGAATCACGTGTTAGAGATTGAGGTGCGACCCTACCTGGATAATGGAGAAGTGATTACCGGACCGGTAATTGCGAAGGGGGGAATTCGCGTAATGACTTCTGAACAAGAGGTAGATCCCAAAGAGGTGGCAGTACAGTCCATCAGCCCCACCAATCAATTTCCCATAGCTACCGAAGCCCTGTTGGCCGATAGGATTGAGGCCATGAACAGCAAGATAGTAACTGGCCAGTTCGAAGATATTACCAGTATCGTTGTACTCAAAAATGGTGCCCTTGTCCTGGAAGAGTACTTCAATGGTGCCGATCGGGAAACTATCCATGATACGCGCTCCGTGGGGAAATCATTCGCCGGAACTTTACTTGGGCAGGCGATCAAAGACGGCCACATTAAAAGCATCGATCAGCCGCTGGCAGATTTCTATGACCTTAGTAAATTCGATCATCCTTCTGCTTTTAAAGCAGCAACCACCCTCCGGCAGCTCCTGACAATGACGGGAGGCTTTGCCAGTAATGATGCAGACCCGGATTCTCCGGGGCAGGAAGAAAAAATGTATCCTACCAAAGACTGGGTCCGGTTCGTTCTCGATCTCCCCGGTCGGGAAGCAACGGACTGGCAGTACTGCAGTGCCGGAGCGGTCTTACTGGGAGACATTATACACCGGGCGGTGCCCGGTGGGCTGGAGGCCTACGCCCGGGAGCAGTTGTTCTCGCCACTTAACATTACCGATCAGCAATGGCAGCTTACGCCAACGGGCATAGGTAATACGGCTGGAAGCCTGCAGATGTCTGCGCTATCGCTTGCCTCGTATGGCCAACTGTACCTCGACGGTGGGCGGGATTTGTTGCCAGAGAACTGGGCCGAAGAGAGCCTGTCTCCGCTAGTCTCGCGCAACGACGATAAAAACGGTCATTACGGCTATCTTTTCTGGCATGATGTACTGACGGTGAACGACACAGCGTACGGGGCAGCATTTGCCAGTGGAAATGGTGGAAACAGGGTGATGATGATTCCTGAATTGGAGGTGGTCATCGTAATTACGGGAAAAGCTTATGGTAAGCCGTATGCACACCTCCAGGCCGAAGAAATAGCCAGGGATTATTTGTTACAAGCGATGCTGGCCAAATAGCAGCAGCAAACGGTGTACGTTGCACCTTTATTTAGCGTCTAGCTCCCTAGCTCCCTAGCTCCTAGCTCCTAGCTCCTGGTTTCTAATCCCTACCTTCGCCCCGTGAAATTTACAGACTATCCCCTCGCCTCCGAAATCAAACGCAGCATTGGTAAACTCGGCTGGAAACGACCGACTGATATCCAGTACAAGGCCATCCGCCACATCCTTGCCGGAGAAGACGTAATGGGCATTGCCCAGACCGGAACGGGAAAGACGGCCGCCTTTGCCATACCGGTCGTGCAATTGATCCATACGGGCAAAGAAAATGCGCGTCGTAAGGACGGCATTAAATGCCTGGTCATGGTACCTACCCGAGAGCTGGCCATGCAACTGGATGCTGTATTCAGCGACCTGGCCAAAGGGACGCGCGTAAACGTATTTGCACTAACCGGTGGCGTCGAACAGGATCCGCAAATCCAACAATTGCAACAAGGTGTAGACATCCTGATCGCTACGCCAGGAAGGATGTTCGACCTCCTTAACCAAAAAGTGCTGCGCCTGGAACGCGTCAATATCTTAGTCTTGGATGAGGCTGACCTAATGCTGGACCTCGGATTCATTGAAGACATCCGTGGCGTACTTGGTCACCTGAAAATGCGTCGGCAAACCTTGTTCTTCTCCGCAACGATCAACGAAAAAATTAAGAAACTGGCCTACACGCTGGTGAAAAAGCCGATCAGAATCCAGATCAGCCCTAAGGATCCAATTTCCAAAAATGTGGATCACTCCGTGGTCTTTATCGATATGGACGACAAGCGATTTTTCCTGGAGCGGTTCCTGAAGGAAAATCCGGAAGCTAAGATTCTTGCCTTTGTTCGGACCAGGGTACGGGCAGAACGGGTAAGTAAAGCGATGGGCCGGGTGAAAATCCCTTCTTTGGTACTGCACGGAGAGATGAGCCAGGAAGACCGAAATACCGCGCTGGAAGCTTTTCGAGCCAACGAACAGCGGCTGATGATCGCCACCGACGTCAGCGCCAGGGGTATTGATATTGCCGACGTGACCCATGTGATCAACTATGATCTCCCCGACCAGGCCGATAATTATGTCCATCGGGTAGGGCGGACGGGCCGCGGCACCCGCCGGGGTTTTGCCTACTCCTTCTGTGCGCCCGAAGAGCACGATAAACTTCGGGCGGTAGAGGCCTATACGGGGACGGAAATCAAAGTGGTGGAGTTGGACCGTAGCAAGTATCGGGAAACCATCGCCTTCAGCCGTGAGGACGGTATGAACCTGGACGAATTAATGAACGAGGTGGAAGAAACGCTCAGCCGGAAAAAGAAAAAGAGAGGGAAGAAATAAGTTTACGATATTACGGTTGAACCAACAACCTGAGTAATGTCGATGCGCTTTTTTCTCCATTTTACTTTTTCCTTCGTCTTGTCCGCCATAGTGGTTGCACAACCTATGTTCACTAATCAGGCGGGGTTACTCAATTCTAGTGGGAGTAGCGGCGTTGCAATGGCCGTTGTTGATGTTAATAAGGATGGCCTTGACGACGTTGTACACATAGAACAAGGCAGATTTCTTTGCATCGAATTTCAGGAAGAAGGGGGAAGGTTCTCCCTATTCGTCCCCCAGGAAAACCTCCCCGGCGCAACGTGGGGGGTAACGGTGGCTGATGTCGACCTCGATGGTATGAGGGACATTGCCCTTGGGGGAATTGGGTTTACGACAGAAGTATGGTTCCTTGGCGAGTTGAATACTCCTAACTTCATTACCCGCCATGCGCTCCCGGAAGTTAATTTTTTACAGGGGGCCAACTTCGTTGACATAAATAATGACGGCCTGGTCGACTATTTCGCCTGCGACGATGTAGAAATTTCGAAACCCTACTTCGGCAACGGCAACAAGACCATGTCTCACGCGCCTTTCCTGATGCCGGCCTTCTCGACCCTACCATCAGATAATTCAGGGAACTATGCTTCGATCTGGACTGACTACGACGATGATGGAGATTTGGATATGTATTTAAGTAAATGCAAGCAAGGGGCCAATAATCCACTCGACGGCAGGCGATTGAACCAGCTGTTTGAAAATGATGGGAACGGTAATTTTGTCAATGTAGCCGAGGCCGTTGGGTTACTGCCATTCGCCCAGACCTGGTCGGCCGATTTTGCCGATATCGATAATGATGGGGATATGGATTGCTTTGTGGTCAACCACGATAAGAGCGGTATTCTTTACCGGAACAATGGTAATAACATCTTTACTGACGTTACGGCGGAGACCGGCATGGCAGCATCGCTGCCAGTTTCACCCAATGGGATTCAGTGTAATTTCGAAGATTTTAATAATGACGGCTGGATTGACTTATTGCTTACCCACAGAGACGGTATCCCATTGATCATATATCTGAACAACGGTGGGACCAGCATGACCCAGCTCATTGGTAGTCAGCTCATTGGCCCGAGTAGTGAACAAGCACCTCAGAGTGTGGCGACCGGCGACTTGAACAATGATGGATACATCGATTTTTATGGCGGGTTTGCCGGAGGGTTTAATACGCCAAATACTACGCTGCCAGACGTAATGATGATCAATAACCTGAGTGGAAATAACCACCTGAAATTCCAATTGAATGGCGTCTTCTCCAATACTGATGCCATTGGCGCCAAGATTAAGGTATACGATGAAGACTTTGGCGTTCAGGTGCGGGAAGTACGGTCTGGTGAAGGCTATGGCATTATGAATTCGCTGACACAGCACTTTGGCCTTGGAGCTACGCCCCTGGTGGACAGCGTGGTGATTCGCTGGCCAAGCGGGTTGACGGAACGCGCATTCAATATTTTCGCCAACCAGACATTGGTCATTGAGGAGGGCACTTTTGATCAATCGCTGCCCCTCGAATGGCAATCGTTTACGGCCGTCCCAGTAGGGAAAGAGGTACAACTTGATTGGTCGACCAGCCAGGAACGTGGCACCAGCCATTTCATTATTGAACGCAGCACTGATTTGACGAATTGGAATGGAATTGGTCGTACGACTGCCAGTGGTGAATCGGCCATTCAGCAATATTTATTTATTGACGAAACACCCCTTCCCGGCACATCCTATTACCGCTTGCAGCAGGTGGACGTTGACGGTGCATTTACTTATAGTTCGATTGAGACGGTCAATTTTGGAGCTACATTGTTCAGCGTTTTCCCCAATCCGGCAGGTAACTGGGTTAACGTCCGGAATAAAAACAATGCGGCACTTTACGCGATTGAATCCATTGATGGCCGGGTCATTCGCCATCCTGCACCTACTACCAATGCTCGTCTTTCCCTGGCAGGCTTGGCTCCGGGTGTTTACCTGATTCGGTCGGGCGACGAAGTGCGCAGAGTCGTAAAACGATAAGGTCACGTTATCAGACACGTTCTTAAAGGATCAACTCCTTCTTATGGATTTTTGTGGCTGATCATGGGCGGGGCCGCAGGTGCAAAGTGATGGTGAAAGAAGCAAAGCGCATTGCTCTTGCGTATTCAAAATATAGGGTACACTGGGTTGAGTGTCTGTGGAACGAGTTCAATGACTAAGATGGTGCCACAGGCACATAATCCTTTAATGAGCCCCGCCCGCAACGGTTGTCTTATCAGCAAAGCCTCGTTCTTTCACCAACAACCAAAGCACAGCAGAAACGCCCAGCGTTATTGCTGAAATCCAAAAGATGGAACTCTTATCGGCAGAATGCTCGATGTATCCCCCCAGCCGGGAGGCGACGATTTGGGGCAAGACCACGGATAAATTGAACAAGCCCATCATCAGGCCCATCCGGCGTTGGTCTACTACTTCAGACATGATGGCAAAGGGTAAACTCACGATCGCCGCCCAGCCGATACCTACTACCGCCATCAAGACATAAAACGCAGTCAGGGAGCTGCCGTAAGCAACGATCAGCCCGTACCCAATAGCACTGATGGCAATGGCTAAGGCATGAGTCTTTACCCGTCCCATCTTCCGGGCGATGGGTTCCAGTACGAGCGCAGGTAGTAGGAAGCCAACGGTGTTAAGTATAGCAAAGGATAGGCCTATGCTTGCGCCAATTGCGTCATTCTGTTCAGCAGTTAGTTTCGCTGCCGTATCAAAGCCCATGATGACTTCTTTGATGTAGCCAAAGGTGTAGATGAACATTGTTTGCACCCCCACCCAGGTGAAGGCATGGGCCAGGCAAATCTTCAGAAAGGCCGGCCAGTTGGTCCCACCAATTCTAACGGAGGTAGCAGTGCTAACCTCGTCAGCAGCATCAGTGAATACGTCGGCGGCTGAGGCAACGCCGTCTTCAAGATCGTCACTGGCCAGTTCCCGGGGTTCTGTGATGAAGAATGGTGGAAAGACCGAAAAGAGGAAAACGATGACCACGCCTACGTAGATCACGTTGTAGTTGTTGGTGAAGTAACCAATGAGGTAAGCTGCAACACCGAAGGCACCCGAGATGGTTTGCATCCAGGTGTAGCCTTTTGTCCGGGCATCTCCGCCAGGGGTGACGTCAGCTATGACGGAACGCGCTGGGTTGAAGCTTACGTTGATGGCCAGATCGAGCACCAAAGCTACCGTTAGCGCAACGCCGATTACACTTTCAAGTCCCAGGGCATTTTGGATAACTCCAAGGTAGGGTAGCGCAAAGATCATCGCTGCTGCAATGGCGCCACCAATTACGATAAACGGCCTTCTGCGACCGCCCATGAACCAGACGTTGTCGCTGATCACCCCAACGATCACCTGGCCCAGAATACCGGCCAATGGCCCGGCCAACCAAACGTTGCCTATTTCCTCCAGGTTAAGGTTGTATTGGGTGTTGAGTATCCAGCTCAAAGCCGCAATCTGAACACAAAGCGCAAAGCCCATCGCAGTAGCGGGCAATGACAACAGGGCATAGGATGCCCGGGTGGGGGTGGGGTTTTTCACTTCTTTTCGAGTTTACTTGAACGACTAAAGGGGAAAGGTAAGGATTAGTCCCTACTAGCCCCAAACGGCAAGTCGTCAAATAAACTTCCCTCTTCCTCCAAATCGTCAATTTCTTCGCTTTCCACCAGGAACAAAGTGTCTTTAGCCCGGGTAATGGCGACGTATTTCAAATTGGTCTCTTGCACCTTCTCCCAGTCTTTTTGCTGTTGCCGGGCCCAGGGTAATTTGTCGTAATCGATGATGAACACCCGGTCTTCTTCCAGGCCTTTGGCCCGGTGGATGGTGGACAGCTTGATGGCGTTTTGCTTGGCAGAAACCTGCTCTTTGATGCGTTCCAGTACCTTAGTCACCGAAGTGCACCGCTTTTGCCAAAGTTCATAGCGCTTATGGAGGAACTCCAATCTTTTTTCCAGGTACTCAGTCTCTGATTGCAGGAACAACTCCCGCTCGGTAACCTTAGGAATCTTGCTGGCATTCTGGCGGATGACCCACATGTTTCGATGGAATACCGTTTGCTTTAGTGCCTCAAAAGTTTTGTACCGTCGTTTTACGGAGGCCTGTAGTTCCGCTTGCTTGAAGAGCGTCTTTAGCTCACCAATAAACTCCCGGGCTTCGTCTTCAGAGACTTGAATCTTGGTTCCCCGCTCAATAAAATCAAAGACCAATACCAGCAGCGGCGCTCTCAACCTACTGATGATGAGGTCGTTTGGGCGGGCAAGTTCGACGACCTGCTCGATAAAAATAGGTTCAACGGTACCTACTTCGGTTTTAGCGCCAACGATGTCTTCCCGAATTTCACGAGCCAGATCGATGATGGTGGTGGGGCATCGGAAACAGGTCGTCAGGGGTAGTGCCGTGGCGCGGGTCATCCGCGCGACCCGGCTAAAAGACTCCACGTCAGCACCGGTAAATCCGTAAATCGACTGCCGCGGATCCCCAACGGCCAGGACCCGGCTACCCTGCTTGCCGTATTTAGCCGCTACGGCAAATTGCGCTTTGGACAAATCCTGACACTCATCGATGAAAATCCAGTCGAATTTAGAAGCAGCATTGAGTTTCCAGACGAAGGGCAGGTAAATCATGTCCGTAAAATCGATAACATAGCTGCGGGCAGCCAAGTCGTTGCCAGCCGTGAGCAGCAGGCGATGGGCGGCGTAGTACACCTCCAGTTCCTCGTGGAAGGTCTTACTTTTTTCTTCCGTCGGCGTGAAAACGCCGAAGTGCTCTACCAGGGAGGTGAAATCCTCGAACGTAGGTCCGTTAAGCGTAGCCCGGTGCTTTTGGTTGATGTTCAGCAACCGACTCCGAATACGGTACGTCAAATTTTTGATGGCAAACTTCTGGCGACTGTCTCCACTTTTAGCTGCTTCCGGATTCAGATTGTTGAGTTCGCACAGCGCCTTGAAGTGGGGAGACAGCTTCGTCTGCATTTCTTTGCCCTGGAAGAGCGTCGTGTATTTGTATTCCCGAAGTTGTAGTCGGGCTCCATGATCGCTGTTCTCTCGCAAAATCCGTAGGCCAAGTGAATGAATGGTTTGCACCGTCACCTCCGGCATGTTCCGCTCCTTGAATCTCCGCCTGATCTCCTTCGCGATGCTGTTGTTGAAGGCACAGAACAGCACCTTGCCCGGGTCCTTGGCGTAGCGGGTACACTCCATGATGGTCGTCGTCTTACCCGCGCCAGCCACGGCGTCGATGATGCCGTGGCCCTCGCCGGTGCGGACGAAGTCGAAGATGTGGTTTTGCTCGGGGGTGAAGGTCACGGGTGGAGTTGCTGCTTTGGGGCAAGATATGGAATAAGTTACAAATTGTGGTTTAATTTTAAAACTAATATATTTTTTCATAAAATGAAGGAGAGTTTTTCCAACAGCCTCTTAATTACTCTTTTCAAATGATTCTAGTAAGCAAATGCGCCGGTAGTTATAATTGAAGAGAGCTTAGAGTCAAGAAAATAATAAGTAATGAAAATGACAATAGGTGTCGTCCAAATATTATGAGGGATTCAATATTGTTCACAAAGTGGAGTGACAGAACCCTATATAACTTTAGGCGGTGAGGTATTGAGCGTAACTTAGTTTTAGAAAAATTACCATAATATTTGTCTGTAAGTTTATTGTAAAGTCATCTTGAGGCATTTTTTTATTAGTAGGCATGAATATATGGATGATTTTTGACTATTCTTACTCTTTTAGGTAAGTATAGTTGGGTAGAATTGCGAAATTGATTTGGAATAAAAGTAATGTTAAAAGGTCGAAAAGTAAATCGTTTTCATAATTTTTTAACTATAATTGTGAATGTTTTTTAAGGAATTAAGTATTTAAAATGTACACCATGAAAATAATCAATATTCTTTTCTTTTCTTCTCTTTCTTGGTTGCGAAAAACAGACTGAATACGAGTTGGTCTTGGCTGAGGACTTTTATCCAAGTCCTTTTCAGCTTGTTGAGAGCAAGGAAAGAAGTAAAATTGACATACCTCATGTAGTTTGGTTCTTAAAAGAAAGTTTGACCTATAAGATTAGTAAAAATAAATCAGTTGGCTTTTCTATCGATAAACTTGACTGGTTACAGACAGAAATTTTCAGGTCTACGCAAAGTAAACTTCTATTTGGTATTCCTCAGGTTGATGACTCAGGAGAATTGATGGGGGTGTTGACTATAATTGAGGTTGATCATGGAGAAGAAATTATTTATTTTGATTTAGATAGTATTGAAGAAATTTTGACAAGTACTTTTAATTGCGATCCTTTTGAATCCATTGCTTTGTCAAGTGTATTAATTTTCCAATTTAACAGGTATGGAACAGTTAATGAATCAATTAATAAATTCTTGTTGGATTCTCATCAAGGTACTTGTGTAGGAGATAAAAGCTTTTATGATTATGTTGATGTAGATGTGATAGAAATAACAGGCGGCGTCCCTTCTGCTATCATTGCTGCAACTATTGGTTTTGTTGTTCAATGTGGTGGAGGTGGTGGTACGGTTTCGCCCAATAGAGGGGTTAGAATTGCAGTTCAAGGAGGTACAGGTAATGTGTCGTCAAATAGCGGGACTGGAGATATTTTAGATGTTAACCCGTCCGACACTGTTAGTATGGTTAACAATGTTGACCGTTCCTTATATCCTTGTGTTCTTGAAGAAGTAAATAGAATCGTCAATGAACTCCAAAGCGGTGGCTTGGGTGCTTTTGGTGACCATATGCGGGAAATTTATGGCGCTTCTGGAATTGGTAGGCTGTCGTTTGCAGTTGACGCTACTATGTCTGCTGGAACCCTTGGCGAAGCTTCTGCAAATCCCGATTTTACTAACACTGCCACTTCTTATAACTCTTTAATAAGGATTAATGCCAATATTGCCAACTGTACGAGAGACCAGATACATGCAACCTTGGTGCACGAAATGATGCATTCATATATAAACTACTGGCGATATCAATATAGTGGTGATTTGGAAAACTTCTTTGATTTGTTTCCCTCGTTTGACTACTTAAGCACTGGTGGAAGTGGCTATACCCAAAGGTCTCATGAGACTATGTCTCAAAATCCATATTTAGGAAGAATTATTACTGCTATTAGAGCAAGAAATCCTAGGCTAGGATTAGAGAACGCAGTGAATCTTGCATATGTTGGTCTTCAAGACACTCCTGCATTTAACAATTTGCCAGCTGATACACAGAACAATATCGGTTTAATAAATATGGCTTCTTCTTGCCGAAATACTCCAGGAGATACGAGAGTTTATAACTTACTAAATTGTTAGAAAATGGTGCCTTTAAGAACGTTTTTATTTGTCTTATTAGCAATTGTAACAACCAGTTCATTGCAAGCGCAGTTACGAGATAAAATATACGAAGAAAATGAATGCTTAGCGAGTATCTACTCTAAATTATCTAATGTTAATAATGATTCTATTGATGCTTCATCTGCTATTGGCCTAGTTGTTTTTGCATCATACAGTTCTTTGACTAAAAAAATGGATGCGATAGGTTATGTAGTTGTTACAGGGGTGTTGACTGGCAAGGTTACTAAGAATATTGATAGACTTGTTCTTGGAAATTTGAAAGATATTCCAGTCGGCAAAGGCTGCGAAGCTGGAAATTTCGGATCGTTGCTGATGTTCCCAGTATATATTAGTCACCCAGAGCACGATTTGTACCATGGAACTAATGTTTTCCAAGATAATAAGCAGGCATTAACATCAATGGAAGCCCTTTCAACTATGAAAGATGCTACTCTTTTTCCGATAATCTATGCCACCGGATTTAGGGTAAGGTAATCTCTAATAAAAATGAGGGAGGCTGCTCATACTTCTTATTCTGAGTGGTTGAATCTACTGAGGTCTTACACACTCACCACCCCCGCAAAGCCCCCTTGACAAACCCATACTCCGCCGTGCGAACCCCATGCTCTCCGAAATCATTGGTGACAGAATACCAGGGGGTCCCGTCGCTGTGCGCCGGATTGACCAGCACATGTATATCCTGTGCCGGCATATAGCTCTGCGCCAATAAGACCAGGACTTCTCCGGTGGAGTCATTAACGGCCTTGTCGACTACAATGACGGCATGGCCCGGGCTACCACCTTTGATGAGTACATCGCCGACATCAATGTCGGCCTTGTCTTTTGGGGTTAGCTCATGGACAAGTGAAGCAGTGCCAGCATAGCTGAACACCATCGTCAGGTATTTCCGGAAGGCTTTGTAACCGGGGGTAGCTCCTCCGCCGGGTGTCCAATCAACGCGGTTGCCCTTTACCCGAATACGTTCTCCCTTGCGCCAACGAGCGTATTCTGCATTGAAGCCACTGACGAAGTTGAAGTGGATGTCGTCGTAGCGTTTTTGTTTGTATAGGTACTCGGCCCGAAGGCGCATCACAGCGTCGGCGCATTGCTGGAGGTCGCGGTTTTCAACGTCGACATCGAGAACGGCTGCGTGGGCTGCCTGATTACCTTTTTCGGCTCCGTTATACAAGAATACTTTAGTGCCGTGAGGTTTTAGCGATTGAGTACGCAGGTAGTAGCCGAAGGCATCCTTTTTATAGGAAGTTCGGGTGTAACCCTCCGGAGTAGGGAAACGGGTGGCGATGGTGGTTCCAGCTGGATCGACAAAGCTTACTGGCAGAGGTGGCGGGAGGGTGTCTTGGACAAGGGATATGGTTGCAGGAGCTTCGGTATTGCCGCAGGCGAATAAACTGAAGGGAAGCAAGAGAATCAATAAGCGCATACAGGGTAAGGGTGGTTATAGAAAGCTAACGCTGTGTTGTCCTTGCTTCTTGTCCTTTCTTTTGCACCTGCGGCCGCGCCTTATTAGTCAAGTAGTCAGATAGTCAAGTAGTCAGATAGTCAAATAGTACCGTGTCGGAAGCTCACTTCGTTCGTGAACACAGTGGGTAGCCTTTTTAATGAAAATGCCCCATGCGAAAAGCACGGGGCATCAAATAGATTCCAGGTAAAACGGTAGTTAATTTCTTAGGTGGAAGCTTAGCGATCTATTTTCGCTACACCAGCTTCCTTATTGGTCTGGTCCGCCCCGGCGATGTGCTGTATGGTAAATTCCATGATCGCATCGTGTCCGTTAATCAGGTCCTGGATGCTGTTCCGAATGGGAAAGTCTGGTTGAACACCGTGCCCGGTTTGGCCACGTGGGTTGTGGAGCTCTTCAAAAACGACGGGCAGAATGGCACGGACGCCGCTGTTCGGTAATTCCAATTCTACATATTCACCAGCCGTCAGGGTCGTTTCAGCACCGCCGATTTCCTCGCCAACGAACAGGCAATTCGTATAGGTTTTGAGCCAGGAAGCCATTTGCCCCGCAGCGGAGAAAGAATAGCCATCGCCAATGCAGTACACCTGGCCTTTGAACTGGGTAGCGGCTGGTGCAATGGGCTGAGTGTGCGTTTTTGTGTTGTAGACCCAATCGATCACCTTACGGTTGCGGTAGTTACCATCTTCGCCTTTTTTGAGGCCAATGCCTCCCATCAAGTTGAGGAAGAAGGTATTGCTGTTGTAGAGCTTTCGGTTCGGAATCTTATTCACGATCAGGTAATTGTCAGCAAACAACTCAAAGGGCTCCGGGCTGAGGTGACGAAGTAAGGCCACGGAAATCTCCTGACTGCCACCTCCATTGCTGCGGATGTCGATGATGAGGTGCTCAACGCCTGCTGCTTCAATGGCTTCGAAGTAACGGTCGACTTGCTTGCCGATGCTGTTGCCAAATTTAGTCAACTCGGTTTTGCCACAAGTCTTGATGGTAATGGTGGCCGTATTTCCCTCGATGGCAAGTGTCATCGGGTCACCCAGGCCTTTTTCCCAATAGTAGTGGATATCTCCGTAGCGTGCGGTCCGATTGGCATAGTAGGTATCCTGTTCCATAGCTGGCAGGTGAATATTGCGGGCAGCTCCACCAGAGGAGGTAACGACTAAGTCATAAACGTCGGGTATCGCCTTAAAGGAGATGTAGAACTCGTTGAAGGCGCGGTAGGTGATGGCTTCAGGGAAAGAAGTGTTGTAGCCATCACGCGGGAAGAGGTCGGCCAGTTCGTAGAAAACGGTGGCTGCTGCTTCTCCATTGATGCTGTCGATGCGGGTGCCTGGTGACAGGCTGGGGTCGTTGGAGTTGTTACGGAGGATGTACAGCTTTTCTTCGTCCCAATAAACTTCGAGGGGAAGTAGTTTCTCCGTTGAACCAAACGCTTCGTGTGGGATGATGTTGGTGTGGCCGTTGCGGATGTCTGTGTTGAGTGTGATTAGCTTGCGGTAGAAATCCTGGCTGGTCATCGGGGCGGTGATCTCCGCACTAATCTCGGCGAAGCGGGCATCCATCTTTTCTTTTGGGGTGAAGGTGTAGAGGCCGGCGTGGATCAGTTCGAGGTTCTCCTTAAAAGTGGCGAGGTCTTCCTGCAGGTCGGCTACTGGAATTAGGGTGGTTCGTGGGTTAAGATCTTGAGCAGTACTGCTATTAGTGGCGGTGAATAAGCAGATAACAAGGATAAGGAGGAAGGAGAAATTCGTTTTCATGGCAGTTGCTTTTTTAAATTTGGATGATGGTAAAGCGTTGTTGCTTTCGTTTGTCGATGCCACAAATCTATCGGCAGGAGGGTACGCGAAACCACCTCGAAAAGGTGAACGGACGAATTTCTACGGTGAACGAGGGAGATTTGACGGTTAACATTTTGGCCGGAAATTACCCGTAATCAGTGCCCGTAAAGCCGGGAATTTGTTCACCTGATTTTTTTCCTTATTCACCGGGAAATTCACGAGTTTTCGCTGAATTTGCTTGCTGGGCAAGGTTGGTCTGTTACCTTTCGGGCATCAAATACATCTCATGTCCTGGATAACCAACATTAAGCGTTCCGACTGGCTGCTGATCGGTATTTACTACTGCCTGGCTTTTGTCATTACCTTTTTCGCCGAATGGGTGGAGGAAGACATTCCGCTGTTCACCACCCAATCACTTCCTTTACTTAAGCATCTCGTCACGCAGTTTGCAATTCAGGTCATCTCCGTGATCGTGATCGTTTTTGGCGTCTTTGCGACTTTCTTTCCGTCGCGCAGGTACTTTCCGCTTTTTGGGCTGATCCTCCTGGTCCTGTTTGTTCAGGTTTTACTGCAGTACCTACTGTTGTCTAGTATGGGGCCACTAGGGCCCGATTATGTGGCTAATATCCTATGGGGCATCATCGATAACTTCTCGGATGTTACCCCCATCGCCCTCTTTTTGATGGCAAAACAATACTACACCTCCCAAAACCAACTGCTGGCCCTTGAACGAAACCAAAAGGATGCGGAGCTGCGCCAATTAGAAACCCAGGTAGACCCACACTTCCTTTTCAATAGCCTCAATATTCTCGACATACTGATCGAGGCAGACCCCGCAAAGGCCAGAACTTTTACCCAAAAGCTGTCCTCCCTTTACCGTTACCTGATCCGCCACCGAAACGAAGAGATGGTACCGCTGACCCAGGAATGGGCCTTTTGCCAAGATTATATCTACCTGTTGGAGCAACGTTTCGCCAACCTTTTTCTTTTTGAAACTACGCTTAAGGCGTCCGAGATTTCACCATACTTCATTCCGCCAGCCGTGATGCAGACGCTCGTAGAAAACATCGTTAAACACAACGTTGCTTTTCC
>JBGCFZ010000447.1:0-8172 GCA_045110355.1 Lewinella sp.
CCTATTCCACTACAATCTTCCTCCGCCAAACCGTGCCTTCCCGCCCCTGTAATAGCTCCAGCCCATACCAGCCAGTGGGCAAATTAGCCGTTGGCAGGTCATAGCGAGGTTGGCGCAACACACGCTGGTGCAACATTCTCCCATTGGCGTCGTAGAGCCGCAATTCCGCGCCCACCGGCAGTTCTTCCAACCGCAAATCACTTCCCTGCCCGATGGGGTTGGGGTATATCTGAATTCGGGCAAAACG
This sequence comes from Lewinella sp., assembly GCA_045110355.1. GTDB lineage: Bacteria > Bacteroidota > Bacteroidia > Chitinophagales > Saprospiraceae > Neolewinella. Next base: position 248 of record JBGCFZ010000447.1, read on the forward strand.
ATCGGTAAAATAAGCCGAAGCAATGTTGGAATAAGCAAACTGCCCGTCGATGTCTATTTGCCGCAAACGATATTGGTTATTGCCCTCCCTTGGCGATTGGTGGGTGAAACGATAAACCGACTGGCCATTCACATTTATCTGCCCGATTTTCTCCCAGTCATCCCGGTCATTGAGGTATTCGATTTCGTAATGGCTCGCGCCTTCCTCCTGTGAGATGCGCCATTCCAGTAATACGGTTTTTGCCTGCGCACGTGCCGTGAAGGGCGCCGCATAGGTTACTGGCAGAGAGGTCTCGTTTACCATCATGGCTGCAAGATTGCGGATGTAGGCAGCCTGGTAATAAATGGCTGGTTCGGTAATTTCCCAGCTATTTTGAGGGAACCCCGTATTCCAGTCGAGGTAACTTTTCATGGCAGGTTCTCCGGCAGGCGGAGAAATGCTGCCAATGGTGAAGTCTTTATTCGGCCCTCCGGACACAAAGCCCGGGGCGGGGCCGTAAAGGCTGGTGGCTGAATTGTCCCAGTCTGTGCCGTCGTTAAACCATGTATGGTAAATTTCTTGGATACCACGCTCGGCACCCCGACCTTCCATGGCCGAGAGGTACACCAGCCCCATGGCATTAACGCCGTGTAGATAGTGTACCATATTGTCTGCTTTCCGGTTGAAATCGGCTTCCAGACCAGGCGCGAGGTTGGCCCGGCCCATCACCCGGTTGAGGTTGCCGTAGTAGCTGATCAGCATATTGCTGCCCCAGTGGAAAGAGGATTCGGGCATAAACGCCCGGTAGAGCCCGTTGGTGTTAAAACCATAAAAGCCGTTCCAGTCATCCCGAACGTGAGGCGTCATACTGGTTCGGATGGCTGCGACTGCGCTGGCGTGTGCGTTGGGCAACTGTGTGTAGTGCACCAGGGCCGAAGTTAGCTCATTTTTATACGGCCCCCACCATCCACCGTTGATGTACTCAGCGTCGGTGAGGTTGTCGCGCACGTAGTCGTTGTACAGCGCCTTGCCCGTTCGCTCAAATAAGTGAACGGCGGCATTCAAGGCGTCTTCCCGTTGGGCAACTGACTCACTGTCGGCGTCGCCGGCGTTGATCGTTCCGTCGTCGCAGGCCGTTTCCAGCGCATTGGCGTTGTCTGCGGCCAGCCAATAGGCGAAAGTGGCTTCGGCTTCGACTTCAATTTCCTGGGCGTAGCTGCTCCAAGCACCAACCTGCCCGAAGGCGTTTGATGCTTGTGCCAGCATGGCCGAGGCCGCGATGCTCGCTGAGGTACAGGTGGGGCCATAGTACCTGCGGTCAGTATTGGCACTGGGGGGAGCGGCGGCGTTGTCGGAAAAGTCGATACTGCCCATCTTGATGATCACACTTCCATCTGAATTGACCATTTTGCGGAGCCAGTCGATTTCCCATTTTACTTCGTCGAGGACGTCCGGGATGCCATTACCTGATTCGGGGATGTTCCAGCTGTCCGAAAAAGCATTGGGGCTTTCGTGGTGGGCCCAAAGCAATGCCTGGACTGCGCTTTGGGCGAAGGTGACGTATTTGTTATAGTCGCCGGCATCGAACCAGCCACCGGAAAGGTCGCGCCGTAAACTGGCGTTTTCCCGGTCGTTGACGTAGCTGCATTCGGTGTCCTGTAATGGATTGGTGAAGTTCATGCCGTCCGTCCAATTGCTTTCGGCGAAAGGAGCGGCTTTGGGGGCATTGCAGCGGTTATAAAAGAAGGCACGACCAGCATCCTTCATTACCTCGCTGTATACATTGTCACTAATGTCGAAGGTGGCGGAACGTTCTCCGGAATCGGGGTCGTATACGTAGTAGCTGCCGAAGGTGGTCAGGCTACTAAAGTCGAGCCACCAGCCCCGGTCTCCTGATGTACTCTGGGTGGCGCCGCCGTTCCACAAGGTGGGCGCGCCGGTCCAGACCACGGCGTCGTCCGTTGCCTTTCTGATCTCCAGGGTGGCCGAAGGTGTAAAACTTAGGCCGGCGTTCTGTCCAACCTGTGGGTCTGAGAGTACGGCTACTTTTTCAGCATTGGGGTAGTAGCCGAACTGATCGATGTGCAGGAAGGGGCTCGGGCTTTGTGCCAATAGAAGAGGGAGGCCCGCAGATAACAGGCAACTTAGAAGAAACAGGCGTTTCATGACGACGATGATTTGTGGGGCTTATGTACAACAGACTAAAATTACAGCGGACCGGCCTGATAACCAAGTTGAGTCAAAAAATTGGCGAATGATAAGCTACTGACTGCTCGAATAATTTTGTCACATAAGAGTGGGTTTCTTAATTGGGGCTATTCGTCTAAAATCAGTTATAAGTTTAAACCATGGGGTACATCATCACTACGAATGGCAACAGCGGCAGCTTTATCTTAGACAATATTGAGCACTCACTTATTGATCCGGCCAAGCTGCCGAAGTATGATTAGGACGTATGTCCGAGCCGTGAGGAATCCAGGGACGAATCCCCTTACGATAGGGCGTACGCCCCGTTAGCATTCCGGGACGCGATGGCGAACTCAGTACTGCTCGTCCAATTGTCTTCCGACTTATTTCAATTCAACCTGCTCATGTCAAATTTTACCTGATCATCCATGAAGTCAAAAAACAAATTAAAGAAATCAGGACTTTGTATTTTATCTGAATTCGTAAAGAGGGCTATTCCATACCTCTTGTCCGGATAAAAATGCATCCAGGACTTATAGTGTGTGTCAATTCTGATTGGCGTTACTCCCTATATCGCATGAGGGCCAGTGTCGTGTCATTGTTCTTATGCCAGAGGGGAATTGATTCTGTGCCATGTCTTTGAAGTTCTAGCTTTTGTGCCGTTCTAATATAAGGGGGGGGAGGCTGGGTTTGTCAAGTGCTCATTTAATCTTTCCTTGCACCTGCGGCCCCGCCCAGCTCCAAATGATGCAGCTAAGTTTTATAAAAAGTAACTAGATTTCAAGCCTACTAATACTGTGGTTTCTGATGGTTTTAAGGGCGCGGCCGCAGGTGCAATGAAGGCGTTTTAAGCAGCAGGGTAGGGGGCATTTTGCTTCAGGCAAGTATCTTAACCTTGTCTACTGATGAGAGCTCCACTCGCCAACAGTAATTCTGCCTATTTTGCGTTCGTAACTTCCTCCCACTTTCCTTAATATGCGCCTAACTATTCCTCCACGGTTTCACCATTCCCTCTTAGGGGGCGCGTTGGGGTTGTGGTTGTATGTATTACTCGTATTCCTTGCTCCCTACGATGCGGCGCCGCTTGACATCGGGTGGCGGGCACAGTTGATGCTGGGCTATGGCGTCATCTTTGCCCTAAGTTTCCAGCTTGCTCATATGGTGGAGCAGCGCTTTCTAAAGATGGCACCTCTCAGTTGGTGGGCCAGGCAATTGTGGTTCTTGTTGATCTTCGTTTGTCTGAATTTTCCGCTTATTTTTTGGTATTACAAATCACCGGTGGTACTTGGGGAGTACGCTTTTCTGGAATTTGTTACCCAGATTTACTTGACGACGTTGATCGTTGTTGTTCCCTTGATGCTGTACGGTCGGAAGCGAATTGAGCAGCTGTCTACTAAAACCAGTAATCAGGTCATTCTGCGGGGAGAGAATAAACTCGACGTCTTGCAGCTTTCTCTTGAGGAGTTGCTGTACATCGAAACGGCCCGAAATTACGTGGAGGTTCACTATCTCCAGGAGGGGACGGCACACAAGAAATTACTAAGGACTACGTTGAAAAAAGTGGCTGTCGGACATCCCGAGTTGTTGCGAGTTCACCGCTCTTATTTGGTAAATCCCAGCCACATTACCAGTTGGCGAGACACTAAATCGGTCATGATCAACCAGCGGGAGATTCCGGTATCGGACTCTTTCCGTGCGCAGGTGATCACGCACTTCCAAGATCGTCCCTAGGGGGACCGGATTCGTCCCTAAAGGCCGGTTTTACTGGTGGTTTCCTCAGGAGTGCTTCAACTTTGTGTGCACCAAATGCTAACCAAGTGAAGACATTTCTTTCGTTTCTTATCCTGATTTCTTTCCTTTCTTTACCACACGATATAGCCGCTCAGCCGGATATGAGCCGCATCGAGCAGGCGGTAGAGCAGAGCATAGCGGAGCACGATATTCCCGCCGTGAGTTTGGCCATCGTTTACCAAGGCCAAACCTACTACGTGAACCGGGGTACACTGAGTCGGGAGACTGCCACTCCCGTTGATGAGCACAGCTTATACCAGATCGCTTCTTTGGGCAAGCCGTTTGTTGGCGTCGTTATGCACCAATTGCTGCGGGAGGGTAAGCTACAGTTGGAGCAACCGATTACCGATTTCTTGCGTCCGGAATTCAAAAAAGGGCGGTGGGCGAAACTCGAACTGATCACGGTCAACCACCTGCTGCACCATACATCGGGCCTCCCGCAAGATGTCCGCGTTGCCTACAAGCGCAAAGACGGAGAACCTTACGTTTACGCCTACAGCGAGCGGGATTTTTATACTGATCTTGCTGGAGCTTCCTTGAAAAAGCCTGGAGTGTACAGCTATTCGAATTTTGACTATGCTTTACTGGCATTCATTGCCGCTGAGGTTACGGGAGAAACTTATGATGTGCTGCTCAGAAAATATGTACTAGACGACATTAACGCCGAATCTACTTCCTTCCGATTAACCAAAGCCCAATTACCTCGCCTTGCTACACCATATCGCAAAGATGATCGAAAGAGAGCCACCGGCTATTGGGAGATGGGATTGATGGCTCCGCCATCTGCGCTTTACAGTACGGCAGCAGACCTGGCACTAATGATGAAGCATCAGTTGATCGCTTACCGGGAGCAAATGGATTCGGGCAATATTAGCAAATGGTATTTAACGGAGCACACCGTTGCCAAAAGCCCCAAACGCCCGACCCGATACGGCTATGGCCTGGCTGCCTACCCCGGCGGGTTTTACGGGCATGCTGGCGATATGGATGGTTTCGCAGTGGACTATTCTTTCAACCCCGCCGGAAATTTCGGGGTAGTGATACTTACTTCCAGTGGGGAGGATTGGATCAATCCTCTGGTACGGAAGATTAATCGCCTGCTGGGGGAGTAAGCCGTATTACTAACTTTAAGCTGATTCTCATTGCCTCTCCAGAATGTAGAAGGGCGTTTGTTACCCCAAGCTGGCCTTCATGGGCCAGTCCTTCAGTCGTTTCTTGTTGGTGCCTCTGAACATAGTAATACTTAATGCCAGCATCAGTATGCTGAGTATCAGGGCAGAAACATTGAATTGTTGGGCTAAATGATAAGAACCGTCAAAAGGCTTAAGCGTGAGATGGACGGAAGAGATTACTATTCTTACCAAAGACCAAATGAAAAGGGCCACAGACCAGGTTCTGACGATGAGCGTAAAGTATAATTTTCCGGCTCGCAGGCATATTGCAAGCAGGGAGGTTATTCCTAGTATCATGAAAAGGGGGACATAACTTCCAATGGTTGAATATTGAATCCCTTTTCTGAGAAAGAAAAGAATACTTAACAAAAGAGCAAGTGATAACTTACTATTAGTCTTGATAAAATTAATCATTAATAATTTCTTTTACTACTTCAAAGGCTAGTTGAGTGGAGGATTCCAGGTACTCGAAATTTACCAAAGGGTACTTGTCTTCTGGTGTGTCTTTTTTTCCTGAATGGTCACCCTTGCCGTAGGCTTGGCTTATGCCAATGGCATTAATACCTTCTTTGATGAAGGAATAATAATCGCTCGAATTAACAGTCGTGGAGTAATTAGGAATGTTTAACAGGTTGGCATGTTTTTTATAGATGTCTTCTAGTTCCTTGCTTGGAAGTTCTAATGCCAATTCCTTGTTGTTGTCTGCATCCCATCCGATCATGTCAAATGAGTGTACAGAATGAATTTTCAAGTTTTTATCATTTGAATGCCTTGCAAAAGATACGCTGCCAGCAGAAATACTTTCTTCTTCCTGATCAAAAAAAACAACCATTAAGTTCTTATTCCTGAATGTCAACTCCTTTGCTCTTCTTAAAACACTCAGGATTAATGCTATGCCCGATCCATTATCAATTGCCCCTGGCACTTCCTTTCCACCAGTGTCATAATGTGCACCCAGTAGTATATATTCATCACTTCCTGAAGTCGAGGGTAAAGTAGTATAAACGTTTCTACCCTTTAGGGGCTCTATCAGCAGGTCTACAGCAAAATGAGGATTTCTAATCGTGTAGCTGTGTACCTCTGGGACTAACCCAATTGCTTCGATTGTTTTTTTTAAAAATTCTTCAGATAGTCGCCTCCCCTTTTTGCTCCATCGGTCATGTATGGAGACATCATTGCCTTTGGCGGATGTAATCGGAATTTCACCAGATAGATGAGCAATGATCATCTTTTGAAAATCCATCTGGTCTTGCGGAATTTCATCCAAGACAATGTCTGCGTATTCTTTAGTTGAGCAACTGAAAAAGAATAAGAAAATTAAACTTGAAAATCTTAGCATTATATTTCTTTGGTATCGGTTAGCTTGTACCCCGACTTAGGAGGAAAGGTGAGTTAACTTCTGGGTATTCACTCAATCCCAAACGAATCTTAACTGCTCAAGATCCTTCTGCGTGGCTGTTCACAATTTAGAATAAAGGCTTTATTCTTTCCAATAAGATGTTGGAGTAACGACCAGAAAAACGACGATTCCTGCCTTATGTCAGGTCAAACACCTCAAAAATATAGACCTATTGCACTCGGGGTTTTATTGCTCCGGCCTCTCCAGAGGGCTGAACCTAGATTCACCTCAGGACGCAGGGCTTTATGCTCCAGTCTAAGCTGTGCAGTGACCATTCAATCGATTTTATTTCGACGTGCTAAATAGGCTGGCAAGATAGCTTCTTTAAAGATTGTATTTTGATAAATTACTCTGCTTTAGACCACCAGTTTTTACCTAGCAATAGATTGTTTTTTATCTGGTTCAGTCGTTCTATTTTATCATGTTGCAAGGAGTTAATGTTCAAAACGTAAAGGCGGTCAAGGTATACGTAAACATCTCTCAATTTTGACATGGTTTGGAGAAGGTAGTCGAAGTTGACTGGTATTGGACTGATTTTTTGGTATCCCTTCAAAAAATGCTTTTTATTTTCAGCGGTATTATTTTGTCGCTCAATGATTCCCAATACTACAGATATATCATAGAAGTAATAGTGATAACAACTATTTCCAAAATCGAAAATTTGTATCTCCCTTTTTGTTTTGTCGTATCGGAAGTTTCGCGGTCCTAAATCCCCATGTATGATGCCGTAATTATCTTTGGTGTGTTTTATTTTTTCAGTATTTTTAAAAATGCTAAATATTTTATTTTTAATCGCCTTGTCCGAGTTCGGAATTAGCGTACTTGCCGCTTTGAAAATTATTTCTTCATTCCAGTGCCAAAGTTCAAGTTGCTTGCCTTGATGGTTAAGCAGCTTTGACTGTTGGTGGATTTTGCCTAATGCTTCTCCCCAATCATTCATGGCGTTGGAGGAGAAGTCGAAGGCAAGACTTTTTCCAAAGTAACTATATGATGTTGCATAGTAGTTATTGAGTTGTTGGTCTTGATATTCGATAACTGCATCGTTACTGGCGCTGAGTACAACTTTGTTTACAACACATCCAGCGCTGTACAAATACCTAATGAACGCAGTTTCTGCCATCACCTCGTGCTTACTCCTGAAATTCGCGTCGGTGATTTTTAAAATGTTATTTCCCCCTTGTATGTTTTTGAAAAGGAAGACACTACTTGCTGAGTTGCCAATATGAAGAAGGGAGTCGCCGAGGCCATCCCAATTCACCACTAGTGCTCTGTCAAGCCGATCTTGTCACATTAACTGCGGCGTCTTTTACCCGCTGGCTGCGTTGCTTGAATCCTCATTTAGCTACGGCTAAACTCCGGTTCAAGCGCCTTGCCCGCAGGCAAAATTCACCAGCATT
>JBGCFZ010000448.1:0-14422 GCA_045110355.1 Lewinella sp.
GTGGTTCCTGACAAGGCAAAACCTCGAAGAAGCCGCGAAGCGAAACGTAGGCGACGCCTTAGTGTCGGCGAGGATTTTTAACGAAGTCAGGGGCCACGATAACAAGTGATAAAGTCCCAAACCACTTTGACTTAGGTATAATAGGTGCTGGGCGCGGCCGCAGGTGCGGTAAATAGTTATTTGAAGCAAGGAAGGAGAACCTGCTGACTCATCTCCTGGGTGACTATTGCTAACGGGGTATGCCGCTTATTATCGAAATAATGTCCTTTCACCTTCAGATGTATTTGTCCTTTTTTTGTATTTTGTTGCTAATTACCTTAGTTAACCCATTTGAACCTATTAACATGAAGTACCTAGTCCTATACATCACCTTATTATTCAGTGCTGGGGCCTACTGCCAGAACGAAGTGCCAACGGCCACTGGCGGAGAATACGTCTTTGAATCTTCCCAATGTATCTCTGAGGAAGTTCGTCAGCTTACCATACAGCGTTTAATCCATAACACCGACATCCTCAAGCGGGAGGGAGTAATACCAGAAAACAGCGGTCGTAGCATGAGTTCTTTCATCTGGCCTGTCCGGCAGGTGAGTGCTACTCCTTACAACAACTATTATGGGATCTCTAATTTCGTTGACCATGAACCATCTTCCGGAAATCTGCAGGATTACTCTTGTGGAGAGAGAACGTACGATCTCAGCTCAGGGTATGACCACAGAGGAACTGATATTTTCTCCTGGCCCTTCGGCTGGCATATGGTCAACAACGACCAGGTCGAAATAATTGCCGCTGCTGATGGGGTTATTATTGAAAGGCTGGATGGAAATATCGATACCAACTGTGATTTCTCCAACCCTAATTGGAATGCCGTTTTCTTACGGCATAACGATGGAACCGTTACCTGGTACGGTCATCTCAAAAAAGGCTCCTTAACGAGTAAGTCAATCGGGCAATCAGTAGTTGCGGGTGAATACCTTGGAGTAATGGCAAGCTCCGGTAGCTCCACGGGGCCACACCTGCACTTTGAGGTATGGGAGGATGACACCTACACCAACCTGCTGGACCCTTATGAAGGCCCCTGTAACGACTTGAACAGTAGCTCCATGTGGGCTAATCAGCAGAACTACCGGGAACCTACGATTAACCACGTAATGACCAATTCGGCTTTTCCGGTTTTTAACCAATGCCCGCAGCCCGCCACCATCAACGAGAAAACTGTCTTCTTGCGAGGGGAAACGGTATACTTCTCTGCATACTTCCGTGATCAGTTACTAAATGACCTGACGGAACTAAGAATCATCCAACCCAACGGAAGTACATGGTCTGACTGGACACATACCAATAATGGGAATTATAATGCTTCCTGGTGGACCTGGTTTTGGAATTTTCCGGGGAATGAACCCTTAGGAACCTGGACTTTTGAGGTGAAGTTTATGGGGCAAACCCAAACCGCTGAATTCATCATTAGTAATTCTTTGCCGGTTGAACTGGCCAACTTCCGGGGAGCGCAACGAGGCAAAGGTGTAGACTTAAACTGGCAAACGCTGAGTGAGGTAGGAAATAATTACTTTTCCGTACAAAGTAGCCCTAATGGTCGCGATTTTACCTCCATCGGAAGAGTTGAAGGGAACAATGACCGGACAACGGAAACGGACTACAGCTTTACCGATCCAGCGCCTCATACTGGCCTCAATTATTACCGCCTTCAACAGTTTGACTTCTCAGGAATAAGTACTTTTTCTGAGATCATAAATGTATATTTTGATGACCCCGAAGCATCGGAACTCAGTGTGTACCCCAACCCGGTTAGTAATGGCTTCCTATCAGTAGATAACCCGAGTTCAATAAATGCGACCAAGGTTTCCATCTTAAGCGTTTCCGGAAGGGAGCTCCTGGATGAATATGAACTGGGGCTTGGCAATAACACCGTGCCTGTTTCACTGAAACCAGGGGTGTACTTCCTCAGGTTTGCCACCGAGGCGGGGGAAGAAGTAAAACGAATAGTTGTCCGGTAAAGCCGGATAATTAAGGTCGCATACACGTTGTCAGGCATTTTTTTTGGTCCTGGAACCTACCGGACCGTCCGGTCGCCTCCCGTAGGGCTTCGCCGAAGCTATGCTCAATACAACCACTTGCATGACTTGTGCTGCACACTTGTGCGCTTACGGGCTATTGCAAATAGCCGTAACCGCTTATATTCACCGATCAATTAGCCAAGTCTGCAACCATGCGCGTCCCTCTCCTTGCTCTTTTACTCTTCCTGTGCACAAGCGTCCGCGCCCAAAAAAATGCCACCGCCTCGCCGGAAAGCCTGGGGTTTGACTCAGAACGCCTGGAAAGAATAAATGTGTTGATGGAGGGCTTTGTCGACCAAGGCATCATTCCCAATGCGCAGACAATTGTGCTGAGGCGTGGGAAGGTTGTCCACCGGGGTACCTTTGGTTATTCCGACCTGGAGAAGAAAACGCCCTCCCGGCCCGACGACATCTACCGGATAGCGAGCCAAACCAAAGCCATGGTGACGGTTGCGCTGATGATGGAATACGAAAAAGGGAAGTTCCTCCTGGAGGATCCACTGGAGAAATACCTGCCGGCATTCGCGAATATGCGAGTGTTTAAATCTCACGATGGAGATCGGAAAGAATTTACTACCGAACCAGCCCAAAGTAGCATCACCATTCGCCAATTGCTTAGTCACAGCGCAGGAATTGGGTACGGTATCCCGGTAGAAACGGAAGAGATGAAAGTGCCGTACTTCGCCAGTCTTAAGGATGAACGCCTGGAAGATGTAGCGAATCGCATTGCCAAACGCCCCTTAATGCACCAGCCGGGAGAAGGCTTTACCTATGGCCTGGGAATTGATGTTGCCGGCCGGTTGCTGGAAGTGATCAGTGATAAGACGCTGGAAGAATATATGTTGACCCAGGTATGGGGCCCGCTTGGTATGACCGACAGCCACTTCTACCTACCCGCCAACAAACACCGTCGTTTGGTCAAATTGTACTCCAAACACACCGCCGACGGTCCGCTCACCCTTCACCAAAACGAAACCTACCGGGACTTCGCCATAAAAGGTGCCCAACGTTACTTCTCCGCTGGTGCCGGCTCCGTGGGAACGATTGATGACTACGCCCGCTTCTGCCAGCTGATGCTCAACCGGGGGACCTACAACGGCGTGCGTCTGCTGGCACCCAAAACCGTGGACATGATGCTGAAAAACCAGATCGGAGATGCGGAGGTGTGGGATCGTAAGGATAAATTCGGCCTCGGCTTCCAACTCATCACCCCCGGATCACATTACGGCGACCAGGCCCGGTCCGGTGCCTTTACCTGGGGGGGGATGTACTGTTCGGAATATACTATTGACCCAGAAGAAGAACTCGTTATGCTGGTGTACACTAACGTGCATCCGATTCCGCAGTACGGGGAGGTGGTACGGAAGTTCCGGATAGCGGTGTATGCGGCGCTTATGGAGTGAACAGGATACAGTATTCAGGAGTCAGGGTTCAGTTTTCGGGATTCAGAGTTCAGTATTTAGGGGCTGTCATCAGTATTCTCAGGAATAAATTAGCATTAACCATCAATAAATTAGCATTCCTTGCCGGAACGGACCCCGTAGCGATCGCCCGCGAACTAATCGGGGTGGAATTGGTGACGATGGTGGGTGGGGTAGAGACTGCCGTTCGCATTACGGAGACGGAAGCCTACTGGGCACCGGACGACCGGGCAAGCCATGCTTTTGGAAATAAGCGAACCAAACGGACAGAGGTGTTTTTCCACCAGCCAGGAACGTCGTACGTTTACCTTTGTTACGGCATTCATGAGATGTTTAATGTGGTGACGGGGCCGGAAGGCACCGCGCATGCTATCCTGATCCGGGCCGGGGAACCTAGCCGAGGCTTGGAACACATCATGAAAAGACGTAATATTGAAACTTTAACCCCGCAATTAAGCAGCGGGCCGGGCGTTTTGACCAAGGCCCTGGGGATCGATCGGAAACTCAACGGCCATAACCTCTTGTTACCCGACGGCACTGTCAGGCTGGAAGTGACCGGGCCGAAGGTGCCAGCGTCTCAAATTGTAGCGACGCCGCGCATCGGCATTGGGTATGCGGGAGCCCCATGGGTAAATAAGCCCTGGCGGTTTTACCGAAAAGATTCAACATTTGTCAGCCGGCTGAACGCCTTTAAGGAAAGGTGAAAGTTTGACTTGCTGATGGCCGTTAAGGGGGCTGGTGTTGTTAAGACTTAAACCCCCTCCCAACCCTGCCCCACGGGGGAGGGCTTTTTGAAAACGCTGCGCGTTTTTTTAGTGATTTGTCTCCGTTCAGATCAACCTTATTAAGTATAAATTCACTCTTTGATGATTCATCGCTCTTTAAAAACCTTTTTTCGGACCTGCGTCCCCGCCCTGCTCCTGCTGCTGAGCGTGGGGCTTACGGCACAGGATGAGGACTTGAAGTTCATTAATAACACCTACGTCGACCATATAAAGACGGTGCGGTTGCACATTGATGGCTTTCCGCACAGCTACCCCTTTATTGAATTGAACGGGAACGCCCGGCTGAGACTGTCGTTTGATGACCTGAGTGATGAAGTGCGCCGCTACTCCTATAAATTTATTCACTGCGACAAAGATTGGGAGCCTTCTGGCCTCAGTCCACTTGAGTTTAATTCCGGCTACTCGATCGATTACCTGGAAGACTATGACTTTAGCCTCAGAACGCTCAAAGAGTATGTGCACTACGACCTGACCTTCCCCAACCAGAACATGAAAATAGATGCCAGTGGTAATTACCTGTTGGTGGTCTACGATGAAGAAGGAGACGCCTTCCCGGTGATCACCCGTCGCTTTATGGTGCAGGAGAACATTGCCGGAATGAGTGGCCGGATCATGCGGCCCGCACAGGTGGATAAAATCCATACGCATCAGGAAGTGGACGTGACGGTCAATACCAAACAACTTAACCTGAAGGCGCCGATGCGGGAACTGAGCCTGACGGTGCTTCAGAATAACCGCTGGGATAATGCAATAACCGACATCATCCCTAACCTGCTCAAACCCGACTACGTACGCTTCGACTACCAGGGGAAGGTGAGCTTCCAGGGCGGGAATGAATTTCGGAACCTCGACATCCGCTCCGTACGTGCGCCCCGCACCCAGATGGCGGGCATCACCAACGAAGGGGATTTCTACGCCATGACGATGGAGGCCGAAAAACCCCGGGACACGGGTACCTACCTCAACTATTTTGACCTCAACGGAGATTACGTCAACTTTCGCTTCGACCGGGACGTGCTTACCCTGGCCGACGAATTTTTGCAGGAAAACTTCGAGCGCTTGCGCTTCGATTTCAACGGGGAGTACATCGAAATGACCTGGGTGCTGCAAACGCCCCTACAACTCGATCGCGACGTTTACATCTTTGGCGGACTGAGTGAATACCAGCTAAAGCCCAACCTTAAAATGATCTGGAACCCGCAGATTAATGCTTACGTCGGTCGGACGATGCTCAAGCAGGGCTTTTATAATTATCACTACGTCACGGAGCAAAACCCTGAGAAAGGATCCATTGATCGAATCAACTACGATGAACTGGAAGGTAGCTTCGACGAAACGGAGAACGACTACCTGGCGCTGGTGTACTGGCGACCGATCGGCGGGCGATATGACCGGCTGGTGGGGGCGTTATTGCTTAATAGTACGCTTGATTAGACGCGCTGCGCGCTTATAGATTGATAGTGGGTAGATTAATAGGCTACCGCAAGTGGCGTAGCTTCGCTCGACACGTGGAGGCACGAATGAAGTGAGCAGAGCTGTGCGGCAGCACACGACCTACCATCCACTACTTACTTATGCGCCGCTCCAAATTGTCTTCCCAAAGATAGTTGGGCCATATTTGGCGATTGTTTTATTAAAAAGATAGCCCTACGATTAGGAGATTTCTCTTCCCAGGCGTCTTCTCGCAAAACCAATACATGAGAATTTTTTACACCCTTGCGTTAGTCTTAACTGTCTGTATTACCGTTACTGCCCAAACTTTGGTTCGCGAACGTATCTCCGATTTACGTCCGCTGGATTATTCTATATCAGGAGATGCCATCCTGGAGGAATACGACGATGGAAGCCTGAAACTTCGCTTGTCTAGCGATTTTGATACCCCATCCGGGCCAGATGTTCGCGTTTTTCTGTCGAACGGAGCGACAACAGACGGTGCCGTTGAAATCGTTAATCTGGCAACAGCCAACCATTTCTCCGGGGCAATCTCTTTTGATGTTCCTGCCGGGGTAACCCTTGAGCAGTACGATCGGGTTTTCTTCTTCTGTTTCGCTTTCATGCTGCCCTGGGCAGATGGTGCGTTTGGCCCTCCAATAGATGTTGGCGGTAATGGTTTTGACTGCCTTAGCAATACAACCTCGGCCGCAGGAGGAGAAACGATTCTAGACATCTGCCCTTCAGATGGGATAGATGACTTGATTAACTTCGGGAATAGCCTCGATGAAGCGACCGGTGAACACTATGCCTATCTGATTACGGATGACAACGAGGTCTTACAACAAGTCGTGAACGCTGATTTTTTAAACTTCGAAGGCTCCACGACTGACGGACAACGAGTCTATGGCGTAAACTACGACGGTGACCTCAATGCCGTTATCGGTGCCAACCGGATGCAGACGACCGCAACGGGCTGCTTTACCCATTCCTCTTCAACAAGCTTCCTGGCGGTAACCAAGAATGCTTGTACGCCAATCTACGAATGTGCTGACAACGCCACCGCCACTACCGACTGGGCGACGACGACCGATATTTGCCCAACGGATGGCGATGCCGACTGGGTCGCCTTGCGCAATAGTCGGTTCATTGCTCCCGGCGAACACTACGCTTACCTGATTACGGATGCTAACGAAACGGTGATCGCGGTTACGACCGATTCACTGTACAATTTTGAAGGCAGTGGCTTGGCGGAAAGCCGCGTCTATGGTATCAACTACGACGGGAACCTAAGTGCCGTTGTTGGTGGCAACCGGATACAGACGACCGCAACGGGCTGCTTTACCCACTCTTCTTCAACACTCTTTCTGACGGTGACAAAGAATGCTTGTCCGCCGGCCTTCGAATGTCAGGACAACCTCGTGGCGACCCACAACTGGGTGACGGAGGTCGACCTTTGTACAACCGATGGCGGCATTGATACGGTCTTCCTGCAAAATAATATCGAGGTTGAACCTGGCGAACATTATGTTTTCCTTCTCACCGACACCAATGAAGTTGTACAGGAAGTCATCATGGAGGACATCTATGATTTCGAAGGAACAGGTACTGAGAAGATGCGGGTTTACGGCCTGCATTTTGATGGTGATTTACTGCCAGCCATTGGGGAAACCCGGAGAAATACTATGGCAACGGGGTGCAACACTCACTCGGGGGACAACATCTTCATTACCATTGACCGGACGGCAGCTTGTGCCACCTCGATCATTAATGAAGCACTGGCTGCGGAGATTTTGGTCTATCCCAATCCAGCCACTGATTTACTTACGATTGATCTTCCTGAAAGCTTCCGGCCTTCAGAGGTATCATTGGTTAACTTGCTAGGGGAGACAGTGGAGACTCAGCTTATTGGAACTGGGCGCGGCCAGTTTAATTTGCTGGTTTCCGGCTTGCCCACCGGGCAGTATATACTCCGTTTGGAAGATGGTCAACAGCTGGCCAGTAAGGTGATTTCTATTGTCCGATAACGTTACTTTGGCGCGGCCGCAGGTGCAGAGAAAATATGTAAAAGCAGGCTACCGAGACGCTTGTAGCTCCTCCATTCCGTAGCGAATGGTGAACGAGAAACTGTCCCTTATGCTAAAGACCAGAAAGTAGAGAGAATAAGGGAGGTGTTCTTCATGATCAGGGCATAACGGACAATCGCGGGCGCTATTGCTTCCTTTCATCCATAAAGATATGCCGTTCATAGATTAAACTTCCCATCCTCCCCTCAAATGGTAGCTTTGCCAACCGTAGTCAAATACTATTTATGCGCCAAGTTTACTTACTCCTTATTGCTTGCCTTTGCTCCTATGGTCTTTCCGCTCAGGGTAGTACCCCATGGACGTTGGAGAAAGCCGTCAACCATGCACTGGAGAACAACCTCCAGGTAAAGCGACTGGACAATTTCGCTGAGATTGCCCGCCTCAATCTGCAACAAGCAAAGAACGGTCGCCTGCCCACCGCCAATGGTTCTTCCAATGTCGGTGCACAGTTCGGTCGTACTATTGACCCGACCACCAACGAATTCAATGCCCAGACGATTGGCTTCCAGGGCTACCAGATCAACGCTGGAGTCACGTTGTACAACGGAGGGCTGATTAAGAACAACCTGCGGCAGGCAGAATTCAACCTCGCAGCTGCGGAGATGGACGCTAAAGTGACCGGAAACAACATCGGCCTGCAGGTCGCTAACAGTTACCTGACCATCGTGTTACTGAAGGAGCAACTGACTAACTCCCGCGCTCAGTTACAGTTGACCGACGATCAACTCAGTAATACGGACCGACTGATTGAAGCAGGAGCATTGCCCGCCGCGCAACGCTTCGACCTCGTTGCACAGAAAGCAGCCAACGAACGTGCTATTGTTGACCTGGAAAACCAGGTAGCTACGTCCATTCTCGGACTGCGTATCCTGCTGGAAGTTGACTTTGACCAGGAGTTCACCGTTTCCACGCCGGATCTTAACCCTACGGAGGCGCAGCTTTTTGAAACCTTCAACATTAACGACATCTATACAGCTGCCCGAAACGTGCAACCTACGGTCATTGCCGCAGAGTTGCGCCGCGACGCTGCAGAAACGGGTATTGAAATTGCTAAGTCGGGCCTCCGGCCCACCGTCAGCCTCTTCGGAAGCTTGAGTACCAACTTCTCTACCGTAGCCAGAGACTTTACCAATCCTGACCTAACGGGCATTGAGCCAGTACTCGGACCGGCAATACCCGTCGTAATTGACGGGCAAGAAGCCACCCTGGCAGAATTTAGTGTAAGTGGTTCGCCTACTTTCCCTAAGCTCGGTTACTTTAACCAGCTCAACCGAAACTTCGGTCAGTCCGTTGGCATGTCGCTGAACGTACCGATCTACAGTCAGGGCCGCAATAAAATCAACGTCCAGCGTGCCGAAGTGCAAAAGCTTAATGCGGTACTTGACATTGAGCAGGCTGATAACCAACTGCGTAACGACGTGGAACTTGCGATGGCCAACCTGCGTGGTGCCCGCGAAACCTACCGTGCCGCGCAGGCGAGCCAGGAAGCCGCACAGGCAGCTTACGATAACGCCCAGCGGCGCTTCCGCGCCGGCGCTGCCAACAGTCTTGATCTGGTAACTGCCACCAACCGCCTTGAGCAGGCGCAAACTGAATTTACCAGAACGAAGTACCAACTGATTTTCAACCGTCAGGTAATCAAATTCTACCTCGGCCAGGGCTTCTCGCTCAACTAACCAAACCACCCAATACCCCAATTCCCCCGAAGCAGGCTGGGACTAACCTCCTGCCTTGCTTCTTTTACCACCCTTTGCACCTGCGCTCGCGCCCCTGTTTGACAAACCATCAACCATCCGCAATCAACCTCTAGCTATTCCTCACTATGGCACGTAAAATAATCCTCATAATCTTGGCTCTAATCGTCATTGGCGCCATTGCCGCTGTAGCCTTCAGCGGGCGTAAGGAAACCGGAACGAACGTATTTACTACCGAGGCAAAGGCCCGGACCATTCAGGAGCTCGTCTCCGCAAGTGGCAAAATTTTTCCGCAAACGGAAGTCAAGATCAGCTCCGATGTATCCGGTGAGGTAATTGAACTTTATGTAGAGGAAGGAGACAGTGTTGTGCCGAACCAACTGCTGGCAAAAATTGACGCCGACGCTTATCAGAGTCAAGTGGCAAGAGGCGTTGCCGGTGTAAACAGCAGCAAAGCCCAACTGGCCAACGCTAATGCACAGATCAATAGTCTTGAAGCCCAGCAGGCCCAGATTGAAGCCCAGCTAGCCAATGCCAAGGAGATTTACGAAAGAAATAAAGGCCTGGCTTCCGACGGCGTCGTTAGCACGGCCGAACTGGAAACAAGCCAGGCAACCCTTCGCGGTCTGGAAGCCAACATGAAGGCGGCTGAAAGTAACATCAAAGGTGCCCGTGAAAGTGCACGTGCCGCACAGTTCGGCGTTGAGTCCTCTCAGGCTACCCTGAGCGAATTGAGGACCAGCTTGCGGCGTACGACCATTTATGCACCAATGGGCGGCGTGGTTTCCTTGCTTAACATAGAACAGGGAGAACGCGTGGTAGGTACCATCCAGATGACGGGTACCGAACTGATGCGGATAGCCAACCTCAACGCGATGGAAGTCCGGGTAGAAGTAAGTGAAAATGACGTCCCTTCCGTAAAGATTGGAGATGTCGCCGAAGTAGAAGTTGATGCCTACCTCAACCGGACCTTCAAGGGCCGGGTAACCCAAATCGCCAACTCGAGCACTACGGCTGGAACGGCCGCTGATAATGTCCTCAACAGCGACCAGGTGACTAACTTCGAAGTACGGATCAGTATTGATCCGGAAAGCTATGCGGATCTTGTAGCCAGTGGAAATACCTATCCTTTCCGCCCTGGTATGTCAGCTAGTGTAGACGTCCTCACCAAAACAGCGGATGGCATCATCAGTGTGCCGATCGAGTCCGTAACCACCCGGGAAAAGAAGACCGATGATGACGAAGCGGTTGGCACTGACAACCTGGAAGAAGTGGTCTTCGTGGTTTCGGGCGATACCATCATTCAAACGACGGTTACCACGGGCGTTCAGGACGCCAACGTAATCGAGGTCAAAACGGGCATTTCTTCAGGAGATAAGGTAGTTGCTGGCCCCTATACTGCGCTAAGCCGTAAGCTCAAAGGAGGTGACAAGGTCATTGTAAAGGACAAAGAAACGTTCTACAGCGACGACAATAACTAAGTCTTCAGGCATCAGTGTTCAGTACATAGACTCTCAGGGGGCAGGATTCAGTATTCGGTTAATAACTGATACTCTATCCTGGCCCCTGAGGTCTGTATACTGTATACTGAAAACTGATGTCTGAACCCTGAATCCTGAAAACTAATGTCTGAACCCTAAGCCCTACCTCCGCTGAAACGGCATATTAAGCGGCCCACTAAAGCTCAGGCGGGTGAACTTCAGGTCAAGCTTAGCGGGGCCCGTAGCTGCGGCTTCTATCCGAAGGGTACGGGAGTGCGCAAAATCTGCCGCACCAGCTTTACCTTCCGCTTGGCGGAAATCTGCATTATTAATGGTAAGGGTACGGTTTTGGGCGAGTTCCTTTAGCTCCATTTCGTCTAACTGAAACCCTCGGGCGTTCACTTTGTAGTTGGTGGCGAAGCGCTGATCACGGCCGCTGAGCATGTAAGTTTCTCCCTCGGTCTGGAGTTCAAGGTCACGGGTGAAAAATACGGCATTTCCCAAAACGGCCTCCTGCAGCAGGTCAAAGCGCGCGGGGATTTTATACTTCTGCTCAATGTAGCTCAGTGGCTCGGCGGTATAGTCTCCATTCAGCCGGTTGAGGACGAAAAACGAATCGGGGCGAATCAGGGCGCGGGCACCTTCAAAGCCAAATTTCTTGACGCTCATCCATATGGCCTTATCTTTCTCCAGCCTGATGATGGCGGTGCCGCCGATATTGAAGTCACGGCTTTCCAGTTTTATGTTGGCCCGGCCTTCCATGAACTCTGTGTCAAAATTATTGTCTTCCAGGCCTTTGATCACTTTGGCGGCTTTGTTGACGCTGGTTACGCCGTCCCGACCGTCGTCACCCCTAACTTTTTTGCTACAGGCGGCAGAAAGAAATAGACAGGCACAGGCTAGAAGGAAGTAAGTACGCATAAGTCAGATTGTTTTTTGGCGCGGACGCAGGAGCAAGGTAAGGGGAGAAGGAGCAAAGTTTTGAGGCGGTAGACCTCACGAATAACCTACGCCAACTCCTTCTGGTGATAAAGGACTAAAACGCTGTGGGCTTGTCCTAGGTCACCGAAGCTTCATGGTTTTGAGGGGGCAAATTTATGTGCGATGAACTGGCTTGGTTTTACCAGCCTGCTAGCTACGGACTTTAGATAGTTTGCGGCCAAGCGCGGCAGACTTACTGCCGGCAGTTTTAGCTCTGGCGTATGCCTTTGCAGCGTCGGCTTTATTACCAGCAGCTGCCTGGGCATCCCCCAGGTACTCAAGGAACAGGGCGTTGGTATTGGCGGGGGAGTCGTAGGCAAGAAGTGCCGCTGCATTGTTTGCGTTGTTCCAGAGGAAACCAAGAGGGCCGGTGTTGCCACCAGGTAATTTGGCCACTTCTATTGCTCCGGCAGTATCTCCGGCGGCAAAGCCGGCGATGGCATTGGCCAGTTCATCCAGGGCCGCAATAGCTTCGGGTTGGCTACTGACCATGATGCGGGCCTGGTCCAATAAGGACGTCGCTTCACTGAAGTTAGCGCGCAGCACCTCCCCCATAGCGTAATTGACGTAAACAGCGGGCCGGTTAGGGTATACATCTAGTGCTTCTTCGGCGTATTTACGCAATTCGGTGATTTGGTTGTCGAGGTAAAGCGTACCGAGGAGTTGTTCCCAGACGGGGTAGACGGTGTCGTCCAGCTCGATGGTCGCTTTATAGGCTTCTGCAGCCTTTGCCAGCTGCCCGGTGTGGAAGAAGAGGTCTCCCTGGATAGCGGCAGCTTTTGCTTCGTCCGGATGGACACGACGGAGCTCGGCGGCCAAGGCCATTGCTCGTTGTCCCATGCCTGCATCCCGCGTCCCCGCCACCTGATTGACCAGCGGTAGTAGCTTCCCTATTTTGAGGTCGATGTCCACGTCGGAACGCCCAAGCAAGGTCATCAATTCTGCATCGCCGCCAGCGGAAGGTTTGCCCGGAGATACTTCCTGTAAGGCAAGTTGAGCCCGAACGTCGGCCGGTTGGATGGCTAAAATTTCCTGGTAGATTTTTTTCGCCTTATTGGCGTCGTTCTGGCTGGTGTAAAATCCGGCCAGCATATGCCGGTACTGGAGGCTGCCAGGCTCAGATGCAACGAGTGCCGTTAGTTCTTTTTCCGCTCTCTTGGTGTCTCCCTGGCCAAGGTAAAGGGCATGCTTGTGCCGGGCCAATTCGAGGTTGATGCCAATACGTTGCTCCAATGCATTATATGCGGCAATGGCCCCTTTGATGTCTTGGGCCCGTACCAGAAATGCCGCCCGTTCCAGATAGTATGCTTCTTCTTCTGGGTTCACTTTAATCAGTGTTGCAAATAAGTCAGCACCTTCTTTATGTCGGCCACTTGCCTGGTAGAGTTCGGCCAAAAAAGCAGCGTATACTTCGTTGGGCCGCTTGGCGTAAGCCTTGCGTAATTGGTCAATGGCTTCCTCTGTTTCCCCCGCTGCGTATTGCAATCTGCCGAGTTCGAAAAGGGCCGCATCCATTTCGGGAACATCTTCTGTCAGCGCTTTGAAGAGTTTGATCGCCTGTTCGGTCTTTCCCAGCAACGCCTCTCGTTTTGCTTCGATGAACCGGGTTTGTTTTTTGATGTCAGTTTCCGTCAGCGGGCCTGGTTGGGCGCTGAGTGAAATTGTAAAGAGGAAGCAAAGTAGTATAGAGGCGAAGCGCATGGGGTCGCGGTAGTTTGAAGGGATACCTTAAGGGTTTGTCGATAAATATACTTCAAGGTAGTGAGTGTGACGTGCTTACGGCGACTCAAAGTTTAGAAGGCGATTTAACTACAATCCTTATGGTAACGTTTTTCAGGGCTGGTCGTTGTATGAGGAGCCGTTTATTACGCTTACCATAACATGGGGGCTGTTTATTTTACTGTACTTAGGCGCCTTGCTAAGGGTTGTGCTAAGAATTTTTCACAAAAAAGGCCGGTGCGTCGCACCGGCCTTTTTCAAGTGACATTGTCGAACCTTATTCCACGATGGTGATCTTCATCATGTTCGTTCGCCGTTGTTTTTCCAATGGCATGGAACCGGTATTGACGAGCATGTCTCCAGCCGCCACGTGGCCATTGTCTTTGAGTATCTTGGTTACATCTTCCACGGTTTGGTCGGTACTCGTGAAGTTATCGTAGTGGTAGCACCGGACGCCCCAACAGAGGCTCATTGTATTGAGCATGTGCTTGAGGTCACTGAAGATGTAGATTTTGGAACTGGGCCGGAAGCTGGACAGCTTGAAGGCAGTATAACCAGAGCGGGTCATACCGACGATGCCGCGGGCACCAACGTTTTGTGCTGCCCAGGCAGCAGCAGAGCAAACCACGTCGCTGACGAATGTCCCACTCTTATGGTTGGATTTAGGCCGTTTCATGCCAATCTCATAGATCTTCTCCGCTTCGTGGATGATGGCATTCATCGCTTGAACCACGAGTGCCGGATGACGACC
>JBGCFZ010000449.1:0-2995 GCA_045110355.1 Lewinella sp.
ATTGACGGGAATGACGCCAAACATGTACCGAAAAGCACACAAATAGGTTCGGATTCATTGAAATTCAAGGTTTTGGAACTCCCCATAGTCGCAATCGTCCGACTATTGCCATAGAACCAAATGAATGAAACCATGAATTTAACCAGAAGCCTTTCGAGGTTTTCCAAGCCCTATTCTCTTACTGGTCACGAACAAACTACCAGACGAGCGCTAGAAAAGCCTTACGTATACTTACGCTCCGCGTTACCTACAACCTGCCTCGCAGTTATCCTACTTTTGCTTACCGTTAAGCTTACTGCACAAGACGCGTCCGTCTCCACTTCCTTCCTGAACAGAACCGATTTTAAAGCCGGGTACTTTGGTAATATCCACTCCAACAACGGCCTTAACCTCGGAGCCGAATACCTCTGGAAAGAGAAAGTCAAGATCAAGGAAAGAAGGAAGGGGCAAAAGACGATTAAGCATCAACTGCTGCTGAACGGAAGCCTGGGCTATTCCACGAACTTCGCCACCAAAACCCAAAACGGAGTCTTTGCCTATTCGGGCCTCGTCCTTCGCCGGGTCAACAATAAGAGTCGGGAGCTTTTTGTAGAGCTCAATCCACTCGGTTTGTATCGCTCGGCGCTTCCCAAAACCTACGAAGTAGTCGGAGATGATGTCACCAGCGTATCGTTGCCGGGAAGAAGCTACTACGCCCCCTCCATTGCCATCGGAATTGGGCGATTCCGCAAAGCGACCAAACGGTCTGGTTGGTACTTGAACCTACAGTACACCGTACTGACCAACTACAATGCAGACTCCCTACACTTTCTGTCCGTCCACTTTGGCCGCAAATTTAATTTCCGTAAAAAATAAACACCATAAACCATGATTATCAACAAGCTTAAGACAGCCATAGCTGTAGCAGTACTCTTCAGCATTTTCTCCTGCTCAAAAGAGGAGATAAACCTTAGCAATCTGGACGAAACCATCTACGTAAGGCACCGGCAGGCCGATATGTCCGCCTACGTACACGGCAACGCTTCCGATAAAGTATTTCTAATCTACCTACACGGTGGCCCGAATGGCGCTGGATTAGAAGCTCGGATAAATACCATGATCACAGAAGTGGAAGAAAACAACGCCGTTGTTTATTTTGATCAACGCGGATCAGGGAACTCCCAAGGAAATTACTCGGAAGAAGATTTGACCATCGACATCATGGCCGATGATGTGCTGGCGTTGGTAAAAGTCTTACGCACCAAATACGGTGACGACGCCAAGTTTTTTTTAATGGGCGCGAGCTGGGGAGGTACCCTAGGGCCCGCCACCTTACTAAAAGGGCAAGAAGCCTTCCTAGGATGGATAGATGTTGCTGGCGCCCATAGCCCTAAGGACTTATATCCTGAGTACCACATCAGGTTACTGGAAAAGGCAAATGAGCAAATTGCTATGGGGAATAGTGTATCTCATTGGGAAAGTGTTCTTGAACTACTGCAAAATGTAGGTTCAGACTTTAGCGATGAAGATTTTCCTAAGCTAAATGGCATATCGCATGCCTCAGAAGAAGTACTTGCCTCAGATGCCGTTATCGATCAACGACGGCTTGTCAGAGAAGATGGTACAGAGCGGGGCTTTGCCGTGAGGAATAACACTCAGACAGCGATCACCTTAAGTGAAAATGGTCTTTG
Organism: Lewinella sp.; assembly: GCA_045110355.1. GTDB lineage: Bacteria > Bacteroidota > Bacteroidia > Chitinophagales > Saprospiraceae > Neolewinella. Next base: position 1,671 of record JBGCFZ010000449.1, read on the forward strand.
GCGAGATGTATCTTTCACCGACCGTCTACCCGAAATCACCATACCTTCCCTGGTTCTTTGGGGTAAACATGACCTGGTTGTTCCTACTAAGTTCGCTCAGGAAGCCTTCGACAATTTAGGGGCTGCGAACAAAGAGCTCTTCATTTTTGAGCGTTCGGGGCATAGCCCACTGGAGTCTGAGCCCGAGCTTTTTGCTGAAAAGGTCATAGAATTTATTAATGCGTATCGGTAAGGCGGTTATTCTATGGCCCTAAAGACGAAGCCCCTGCGGACTATTATTATTTAGTCCGAGGGGCTTCAAAGCAAATACAATAGCATCAACTATCTTCACCCCCCAACAGACCAATAAGACCAAAAAACCAAAAATTGACCTACCACACCGCCAATTACCTCTACCCCATCACCTCTCCGCCAATAAAGGACGGCATTGTCGCCATCGATAAAGGCGGGCGCATTGTGGAGGTACTGGACCCTGCTAGTCCAACTTACACTGCACCTGCGGCCGCGCCCCAAAAGCACGACGGCATCCTGATCCCCGGCTTCATCAATACGCATTGCCACCTGGAGCTGAGTCATTTAGTGGGCAAAAGTCAAACCGGTAAGACGCTGCTCCCCTTCCTAATCGACGTGATCAGTATGCGGGAGACGGCGCAGGAGGAGATCGACGCCGCCATCGAAAAACACGATGCTTACATGTGGGAACAGGGCATCCAGGCCGTGGGTGACATTTGCAATAAGCTGGATACGGCACCGGTAAAAAAGAAGAGTAACATCCGCTACTACAGCTTTGTGGAGATGTTCGATTTTATGCAACCCGACCGCGCCCAGGCCAGCTACGACGGCTACAAAACGGTCTACGACGGGCAGTCGGGGGCACTCGATGGCAACGCAAAAAGCGCCGTTCCGCACGCCCCCTACACGGTCAGCGATGCGCTCTACGAACACATCAACGCCCTTAACGACGGCAACGAAACCGTCTCCCTACACAACCAGGAAACCATCGCGGAAGACCAGCTATTCATCTCCGGCGACGGTGATTTTCTGCCCTTTTTCCAGGGCTTCGGCGCTACGCTCGACCACTTCTCCGCCACCGGAAAAGGCTCCATTTTCCACGCGCTCAAACATATGGACCCGGCCAAACGCACCCTGTTCGTCCACAATACCCTGACCACGGCCGAAGGCATCCGCGCCGCCAAAGCCTGGGGGCAAAACGGTGTCTTCTGGGCCACCTGCCCAAACGCCAACCTCTACATCGAGAACCGGCTGCCACGCTACGACACCTTCATCGCCGAAGGCGCAAAAATGACCGTCGGTACCGACAGCCT
>JBGCFZ010000450.1:0-9114 GCA_045110355.1 Lewinella sp.
AGCTTCGCTGCTCCTTCGGGGTGGGACAATTAGCGCGCAGCTAGTGTGGTTTCTGATGAGGCAAAAAACGTAGGAGAAGCCTTAGCTTCGGCGAGGCTTTTTAACGAAATCAGGGGCCGCAATAGCAAGCGATAAAGTCCCAAACCACTCCGGCTTAGGTATCGCTCAACAGATTGGACAACTATCCCTACCTGGTTAGCGGAAATATCTTCCTAAACCTTTCCGGAAGCTCATCCTCAAAAAGGACTTTTTTACCGGTAAATGGATGTACAAAGCTTAAAGAATAAGCATGTAAATACAAGCCCTTACCCTTTAAGATCAAATGCTCAATTCCATATTCCCGGTCTCCCAATATCGGATGGCCAATAAAGGTGAGATGCTTACGCAATTGATGCCTTCTGCCAGTTTGAGGTTTTAACGCTACCAAATTGAGTTTGCCGAATCTTTTCGAAGGAACGGATTCACAAAGTTTATAATTCGACTGTGCTTTCTTACCGTCAATATCTGAAGATATCTCTCCTTGATCGTTCATTTGACCAATAGTAACGGCGTAGTACAATTTTTTAATTTCCTTGTCTTCAAATAGCCTGTTTAAAGCTCGAATACTGCTGTTCGTTTTGCCAACCAATAAGATGCCAGTGGTAGGATAATCTAATCGATGAACAGGCTGGGGTCTTGTAGCGTCGGGAAGGCTGCTTGGTTGAAGGTTTTGAGTTAAGGCATTGGCAATAGTTTTAAAGCTGTTGCCGCTGACCAAAATGCCAGCAGGTTTGTGGATTACAGCCAGGTGATCATCTTCGTATAGAACTTTAAGTGGGAAAACCAGCTTCTCCTTCGTGGGGGCTCCATCGGGAATGGATAGTTTGATGTGCTCCCCTCCATTTATGAAAGTAGCCGAAGTCGCAATCACGTCATTAACGGTGATGAAGCTTTTCTTTAGCGCTTTCTTTAGCGCTGACTTCGTTATGGCTGCAATGAAGATGCCAACGCCATATTCTTGTAATCGAATTGGCGCGGGAATGTTGGGGACTATGTGGGTTTCGGTAGGTATGATAACGATCTACTTTTTTGCTATAGGTGTTTCTTTGCTTTTTCAAGCGCTACAAGTGCCTGTCCTTAACCTTATTCTTCCACCGTTTCATCATTTTTAGACTTATTGAAAAACCTGAATGCCAGAAACAAAGGAATTAATGCGAAGAAACTTATGTTGTTTTTCGCAACACCATAAATTACAATTCCAATCACCATGCCGATTAATACAGCATTGATGATGGCGGTTGCTTTCGTTTTTTTTGCTTCGTCTAAGAGCTCTTGGTCTGTTGATTTTGATGGGGCTTTATCTGTCATTTCCTTGTGGGTTGGTTTGGATGTTTAATGTGGGGTTGAAGTCGAACGTTTCTGTATCCGTAACCTCACTCTGTGAAAAGTGATAACGCTAAACTACGAACTTCTTCTGAGTGGGGCGGTAACACACAAATTATCGTCAACATAACGATGCTTTGGGTTTGCTGTAGCAGCACTGAGCCGGTTAGTCTCCTCCATACACAAGCCATAGTGAAGGTCTTGCCTTTTGCTTAGAACCTTCCCTTGCACCTGCGGCCGCGCCTTACTAGTCAAGTAGTCAGAGCGCCAAGTAGTCAGTTAGTTGCTGCTGTGGCTACCGTCCTTTCACCGACCAACCACCGACATTCGTCGATTTTTATCACCCACTTAACACATATGTCGCAATTTTTAACATGACCTCTGGAGTTTAGTAGGCGAGCTTTGAGCGGGGCGTTTCCCCGTTATACTGGCTGAGCCCAGTACTATACCCCTACCAAAAACCGATGTCATGAAGCCTTTATCGTTTATCTGCGCCGTAGTGGTGCTATGTTGTTGTTGGATCGCCCGTCCTTCTCAGCACCCTCCCCCTGTTACTGAGGCACCGCTTTCCAGCTATGGAACGTCATCATCGACGCAGCATACAGCCTGTGCCATTGACCCGAATTTTGTCCCCGTTCACCATACCGCTGGCCGCCACCTTGAGTTCTTACTGGGCAAACTGGCACCAGCAGCTGGTACCACTTCCGCAAAATTTAACATTGAAATGATGCGGGATCGCCGAGGCGTACGGGCCATTAACGCAATGACCTGCACCGATAGCCACCTGATCTGGGTCAGCGTTACTGCCTGGGAACAGTTGGCGACTTACGAGCCCGCACTTGCTCTGCTGCTGGCCCACGAACTGGCGCACCGCGACCATCGACCCTTTCACGCCTTGAAAAAAGATGAGATGACAGCTGCCGAGCGCCAATTGCTCAATACGCTGAGCAATCGCCAGTTGGTTGAAATCGCTGTGGATCAGCGTGCCGCTGATATCATGAAACGGGCTGGTTATTCTGAACAACAAATTGGCCGGGCTTCTTGGTACATTCTCTCCCGTGATGTCGAAGGGTCCTTGGCTGCTGGCTCTGCGAGCCACCCACCTGGCCGGGACCGGGCCAATCTTATGTCCTTTTATCTGGGGCGGAAGTATCTGAACCCGACATTTGCCAGGTAAAGTAAAGGGGGAAGGAGAAAGGGAAGAAAGGTGGGCCGTACCTTCCCCTTTCTCCCCTTCTCCTTCCTCTCCCCCTTTACCATGATCTCCCGTCGCATTCTTCCGCTTATCGTACTGGCCCAATTCTGCTGTACTTCTCTTTGGTTTGCGGGCAATGCCGTACTGGAGGAGTTGGTAACGACTTTCGGCTTGCCGGATACTGCGCTGGGAAGCCTTACCTCTGCCATCCAGTTTGGCTTTATCTGTGGCACTTTGGTCTTTGCTGTATTGGCCATTGCGGATCGCTTTTCTCCTTCCCGGGTATTTTTTGCTTCCGCCATTGCAGGAGCGGTTTTTAATCTGGCGGCAATTTGGCCCGACAATACGTTGCTTTTGCTGCTTACCGGTCGGTTCATGACCGGCTTCTTTCTTGCAGGAATCTACCCCGTTGGTATGAAAATCGCGGCCGACTATTACCAGAAGAACTTAGGTAAATCGCTGGGTTTTTTGGTCGGGGCCCTGGTTTTAGGCACTGCCTTCCCGCATTTGCTGCGGGGACTCGGACAAGAATTACCCTGGAAAGTCGTACTGTACATTACCTCCGGCCTTGCGGTGTTGGGCGGAGTGCTGATCCTTGCTTTTGTGCCGGATGGCCCTCACCGTAGTAAGGGGAGCCGGCCAGATTTTACGGCCTTTTTTGCGGTGTTTCGAAACCGTCCGTTTCGGGCCGCTGCTTTCGGCTACTTCGGCCACATGTGGGAGCTATACGCCTTCTGGGCCTTTGTTCCGTTGCTGTTGGGGAGCTATTTGGAAACGCAACCAGCGGCTGGTTTCTCCACGTCGGTTATGGCTTTTCTGGTCATTGGTGTGGGAGGGTTGGGATGTGTTGCCAGCGGCTTGCTTTCGCAACGATACGGGCCCAAAAAGGTGGCCGCTACGGCACTTTTCTTTTCCGGAATTTGCTGTATGATTGCTCCGGTGGTCTTCCGTCTTCCTCCTTCCGTTTTTATTAGCTTCTTACTGATTTGGGGGGTACTGGTAATCGCCGATTCCCCCTTGTTTTCCACCCTCGTGGCCAGAAGTGCGGCCCCCGAACGGAAGGGGACGGCGCTCACCATCGTGAATTGCCTGGGCTTCGCGCTTACCATCGTAAGTATTCAGGTCCTGGTTGTGGCAGGGGAATGGCTAGCGCCCGCCCGGTTGATGCCCTTGCTGGCTGTTGGGCCCGTCTTTGGGCTTTGGGGCTTGTTTTCCGACCGGGAGTGAGATATGGAGAAAAACGACGCTTTGTTTACGGAGTGCGGTAACTGCGGAAGCACTACAAGGCTCTTAGACACGCTCTTAACGATAGGACTAATCAGGCGCGGCCGCAGGTGCAATGAAAAGATGAGGGGCCACAATAGGTATATTTTAAATTTAGTTATTTGATCAGTAGGTAAGGTATAAGTCTAAGATAATCAGCAGGTAAGAGCAATGGAAGGTTTTAGTTAAAACAACGTTAAAGCTAGCAGTTTAGCATCAAAACACCTATGTTTGCCCAACAATTATACCATCCAATCGTTAAGGATATCCAAACAAAGCACACCTACTATACACTTTTAGCCATTTAGCTTTTTCCTTCAATAGACCTGACCGTCTTCTTATCACCCATTCCAGCACTTTTAGTTGCACATTTTTTATCTGCTGGAATCAATGGCACATATGTACAAGCGTATTTCTTTTTTCATTTTGTCTGTATTCGCGGTGCTGTTTATGAGTACCGTAAATTATGACTCCCAACAGTCTTTCAATCAACAGTTGAGCGCGGGCAGCGTTTTTGGCCTGCCTTCATTCCTGCTTGACGAACCTGTTGCCCCCATCACCAGGGCTTTTCATCTGTCGACCGCTGAGATGCGGGCAGAGGTTGAAGCTGTTGTACCTTCCCTTCGCAGCCTTAAGAACCTTTCTTTCGAAGAGCAGCTTAAGCGCAACCTGAATACCAACCCAGTTTGGCGCAGCCTCATCCGAAACAAGCGGATGTCGATCGGAGTAGTCGATATGTCCGACGAAGAAGCGGTAAAATTTGCCACCGTTAATGGCCGTCACATGATGTATGCTGCCAGCTTGCCTAAGATTGCCGTCCTCGCAGCTGCCCATGATGCCATCGAGCGGGGAGAATTGAATGAATCAACGGCAGTTAAGTCCGATATGCGTCTGATGATCGCTAAGTCAAACAACGCCGCCACAACGCGTATGATTGATCGCATCGGTTTTGATAGGATTGAACGTACCATGACGGATCCGGAGCTGAAGCTCTATGATCCTGTCTACGGAGGAGGCCTTTGGGTAGGTAAGCGTTATGCCGCCGGAGGAAAGCGCAATCCTGATCCCATGAAAGGAATCAGCCATGCAGCTACCACCGAGCAAATCTGTCGGTACTTCTACCTCCTCGCTAATGATCAACTGATCAGCGAACGTAGTAGTGCCAAAATGCGCAGTTACCTCGTAGACCCGCAGCTGCACCACAAATTTGTTAATGTGCTGGATCAAGTAGCCCCAAATGCTAAAGTCTACCGGAAATCAGGCTCCTGGTCCAGCTTCCACGCCGATGTTGCTTTGGTACAAGGCCCAGATCGCAATTACATCATCACCGCTTTGGTTGATGACCCCAAGGGAGAGCAAATTTGCCGAGACCTGGCCAAGGTGCTTGACCGGATGCTGGTCAACTAATTTGAAGCGGTCCAGACCAGTAATAGCGCTCTGTTGGATTTACTCCAACAGAGCGCTTTGTTTTTTTACTAAGTAGCGTTAACTTAGGGCACAGAAGTTTTATCACTGATTTCCTAACGACCGCTTAACATCCAGTTATATGAAGAATGTTTTACTCCTTTGCTTGCTATCACTTGCCTTATCCTCCCTCTCTGCGACTAATTATTACATTGACGCAACCAACGGGGACGACAGTAACAACGGATTGACCCCCGCAACCGCCTGGCAGACACTTCTCAGCCTTGAGGCGGTTACTTTTAATCCTGCTCCCGGAGACAGCATCTTGCTCAAGCGAGGGGAGGTCTGGCGTGGGGAACAATTGCGAACTAACCTCATCAGTACGGCTGACGAACCCTTGATCTATTCGAACTATGGACCTACCTCGGACTCGTTGCCAATGATCTCGTCGGTCGGTACACTTCCCGGTAGTCTTGAACCAACGAATTGGACTGAAGTCAGTCCCAATATTTGGGCGCTGGACCTCGACCTTAACCCCAGTCGTATTTTATTGGACGCAGAAGAAGTACTGCGAGCAGACGATCCCGCTGAATTGGGAACTACCGATGGGCAGGGGGCTTTCAATAAATGGTTCTGGCAGGCCGATAGTGTCTTGTTTGTGTACGAAACTCAAAATCCGGCCATTGAATTCGGAAGTGGGATTACTGGAAACATTTCCTCAATCACCCTGCTGACGCTCGGCGCAAGACACCTAGTGTTCGATGGGCTGGAAATCGAAGGCGGTTCCGTCTATTCCGCCGCAATCTTCGCAAGTGACAGCCTGGCCATCAGGAATTGTAAAATTGGTCGTTATGCCAGCACCGGGATGGCCATCACCGGGTTCAATACTGCCGGAGGCTACCTCACCACCTCTTACATTGAGGTAGAAGACAATTCCTTCGACTCCGGATTTGAGATCTTCCACGGACCCGGTACTTCCCGTGGCTGCGCTAATGGGCTAATCATGCTCACATCGGCCGAGAGCTGTACCGTCATGGGTAATACTTTCCGTAACTGGGCCAGTAATGGCATCGAATTGTTGGGAAATTTTTTAGACGTAGGTGGTACCAACAACAATCTCTTTGAAAACAATTATATCTCCGCACCCGATATCCCTTTTTCCCGGGGTATCAGTATTAATGGAGCAGAGGATAGAAGTACTCTCAATCGGTTTTTTCGGAATACGGTAGACAGTACCCGGGGGGCAAGTTTCATAAACGGCAATAATAATGTTTTTGAACACAACATCATCAGAACCGTAAGACAGACAGCTGCGATTGATGGCCCTTCCGCCTACGGCATCATAATAGCTGTATTGGGTAATGGATTCGTCAGCCACGATAATGATCTTGACCATAACCTGATCCTGAATACCGACGAAGCTGGCATATATATTCTAGGTATCGGAGCGGCGGACCAGGCTATGGACAACCGGATCAGGAACAACATCTTGTTCAACAACGCCCTCCAGCCTTTTGGTGGGTTTTACCCGGTTGGCCCGTCGCTGTTGATCGACACCGACGACATCGGACCTCAAACCTACCAAAACAATATACTGTTTGATGAGGCGGGGAGTTCGTCTCAGGTCGCTTTGCCAGCCACTAATGAGCTGTTGTCGGCAGCAGCCTTCAATGCGCTCAATGGTACTGGTAGCCAGGTTATTTCGGATAACCTGAATGAAGATCCAGACTTTATCGACCTAACTGGCGGTATCTACACGCCAGCAGCGTTTGGCGGTGCCGTTGACGCTGGACTCGAACTAGGTTACTTAGCCGATTTTTTCCTAGACGATCGTAAGCAAGGAGCAGCCACCGACATCGGTCCCATTGAGTCCGGCCAGTCACTACCATCCGAACTGGGAACGTTTTCGGCAGAGGCGTTATCAAAAACCTCCGTCGGGCTAAACTGGAATACGGTTACTGAAACAGCTACGGGGCGCTACCACGTAGAGCGTAAGTCAACTCATCGGTTCTGGACAGAGATTGGATCAGTTGCTGCCGCAGGGTTTTCCCGCTCCTCGCTTGATTACGAATTTATGGACGAGGAAGCACCCGCAGGTACCCTTTACTACCGTCTTCGTATGGCGGATATGGATGGCAGTTATACCTATTCTCCTATCCGTGAGATCACCCTCTCTACCGACGTCCTTGAGTTACGTTGGCTTGATCTCCGAACGGCCGAATTAAGCTTGCCGCAAGGAAGAGAAATGAACGATGTTACCACGTCCTTCCATTCAATTGATGGCCGGAACCTCCCCCTCAATATTTCAGGGAACCAGCTGCAGTTCTCTGCGGACCTCCCTGCCGGAATGTATCTCCTCGTCGTTGATGGGAAGGGAATGAAGGTATCTTTGCGCTAGTAGAGATTGCTTGACTGTTTTATCCTTCGCTGTAAGCGCCAGGAATTTTTACAAGTTGGACAAAATCCCTAACCTTGCGGTCTCAGCACTTGTTTGGATAAGCCTCATCTGAGTCAGATCGAAGATTTTCGCCCGGTCGTTTAGGGCTAAATTATCATTCGGAGCTGATGAGCAAAAAGACGAATGAGTGCCTAGTCAAAAGAGAAGCGTAAAAAAATAAAGTATGAAAGCATATGTATTTCCCGGTCAAGGGGCCCAGTTCAGTGGTATGGGCAAAGGTCTTCATGACATGAGCCTGGAAGCAAAGGCCCTATTCGAACAAGCTGATGATGTACTCGGCTACTCGCTTTCCAAGGTGATGTTTGAAGGCACTGAGGAGGAGTTGCGAGAAACGAAGATCACCCAGCCCGCGATTTTCACACACTCTGCCATTACTTACCTAACGGCCGATGAGATTGAACAACCAACGGCGGTGGCTGGCCACAGCCTTGGCGAATTCTCCGCCTTGGTTGCTGCCGGGGCGCTTGATTTTGCCGCAGCCCTTCGCCTGGTCGCCGAACGAGCACTTGCCATGCAAGCCGCTACTGATGCCGTTCCTGGCACCATGGCCGCAGTGCTTGGCCTCGATGACGATATTATCGAAAGCGCCTGTGCTGCTATCGAGCAAATCGTTGTACCGGCGAATTATAACACCAACGGGCAATTGGTAATTTCAGGAAGCGTAGAGGGCGTCGAAAAAGCCAGCAAAATTCTTACGGGGCTGGGCGCACGCCGCGTTGTGCCACTGCCGGTGGGCGGAGCCTTCCACAGTCCGCTGATGCAGCCGGCCCAGGATCGACTGCGAGCGGCCATTGAGGCTGCTCACTTTCGCCCGCCAGCATGTGAGATTTACCAGAACACCGACGCGCAACCCAGTACTGACCCTGATGTGATTAAGGCAAAGCTTATCGACCAACTCACCAGCCCCGTCCGGTGGACACAGACCATTCAGAACATGCAGGCTGCTGGCCTGACTAACTTCATCGAAGTAGGCGGTAAAGGAAAAATTCTGGCTGGGTTGATCCGTAAGGTAGACCGGAGCTTGAGTGTGGAACAACTCGGGTAGTCTCGGCGTAAAACGCTACCAATTCTTAATAAGTAATGCCCCTAACCAATCATGGATCAGGGGCATTACTACTATAATCTAGTGGTCGCCGAAGTTTGATTTTAGTACTTTAAAGAACCATTATCTCATGACGTTACATGCCGGCCGGCGGCCTGCTTTTGAAGGGCAAAAGCAGCAAAACCCATTGGCTGTGGCCCCGGCGAATCACGAAGCAGTACCCTGATGGCCGAAAATGCAAAAACTCGCCTCTGGGTCTTATGCTCTGTACTCAATTTTTCGGGCACAGGAGCTTTTCGGTAAGGCAGCAGCCTGGTGGTGGCTCATACAGCTTGCATTTTTTTCGGCCATCAGGGCACTGCTTCGTGGCCGGTGCCAAGGCCGTAGCTG
>JBGCFZ010000451.1:0-6379 GCA_045110355.1 Lewinella sp.
TTAGTCCGCAGGATTTTCGTGCCGTGGCAAGGCGCTGAAACCGGATTTTAGCCATAGCTAAATGAGGATTTCAGCAACGAAGTCACGGTGCTAAAAGGCAAGGAATAACGGTCAAGTAATTGTGAATTCATCCACTAGTGCTTTACTACCCGCTGCACATGCACCTCATTGCCCGACACCACCCTGACGGTGTAACTCCCACTAGCAAGGGCCGACAAGTCAAGCGAAGTCTGGCTCCAGCCCGCGTCAACCTCCTTGTTTTGCGCTAATACCAGCCTGCCATCCGCAGCAAAGACCGTTACCTTCTGTTGCGCAGCTTGCTCGCTATAAACGGCCACATTGATCTCGTTTGAAGAAACCGTTGGCCACACCTTAAAGTAGTTTCGTACGACGTTGACAACCTTCCGAATGGGGCTGTCCGTCAGGCTACCATCAAAATCAGCCGCTCTTATCCGATAAAAATTGGTACCAACCAAAGGGAGTTCGTCGTAGTAAACATACGTCTCACTTCCAGAAAACAGAACACGATTAAGGCCTTCCCAATCGGCACCATCTGAAGACCGTTCAATCAGGAAATGACTGCTACTTTCCGGATCAGCAATCCGCCAATCTAGTCGATTGATTTTGTCTTCAGCACGAGCGGTGAAACTCACCCACTCCAGTGGAAGTGATTCGTTGATTATCGTCCATTCGTAGGTAAATACATAATTCGCATTCTTCATGCTCAATGTCGTCTCATCCGTAACACGGACCAACAGCGTATGATTATCCTGGGTAATTTGCGCCGGCGAAATGGTCACATTCTCGACCCCCGTGGCGATCTCCTGCCCGTCCAGCTCCCAGGTATAAGACAAGGTATTGGGAATGGGCTTAATACTGGTGATGCTGAAATCAAGCGCAGAGCCAAGGTAATCAACGTCGGTAGTGGAGGGGGTCGTCGATTCCAATGGGCTTATCTCGTCATAGATCGTTTCGATGGTTTGTTCCTGGCAGACGGAACAAAAACCACGACTCAGAAATTCCATCATACATTGCCCGTCCACTGGTTTAAAAGTGGACCCATTTCGCGTGAACTCCCCTACCCCGTTAATGCCAACCCAGTCGTTCCAACGCGTACTGCCAGCGTTGGATTGCGAAGTAATATTGGCCCACTCGCTGTTGTTGCCCGAGTTGTATTCATCCCCCAATCGCATGAAGGAGTGCCCCGTCTCATGGAGGGCCAGGTCGCTCGCACTAGAGTGCGCACTCCCTACGGCAGTTGAGCCGCCGGAGCCGCCGTAGAAAGGGCTATTGACCACAATGACGGCTTGGTCATAATTAGGATAATTAGCTGCCAATTCAGCAAACACCAGTGAGTTATTCACCACCAATAAACGGTGAATATTACCAGCATCGAAGCGTGCACCCAGCGCAGTATTGACGTTCGACACATCAAAGACCGGCTCCGTTACGTCAGTCGCCGTTCCGGGATGATCTGCACCACTTTCCTCACTTATCACCTCTACCGTATGGACATTGAAGAAATTGGTGTATTGCAGGAAGGGAGGTTCGTTGAAGAAATCCGTCGTGATTTTATTGGCATCATCGTAGAAACCATCCTGTTGGTCAGCGGTGTACCCATCTCCCAGAATGACAAAGTTGATGCGTTTTTCGTCGGGGCCGGCGTCCTTAATCTTAGTTACCTGGGCTGCTAAACCTGCAGAGAGTGCGAATAAAAGGAAGATGCTCAAGTAGGTTCTCATATGAATTCGGGTTGGTTTGATGGCTCAGTCATGGGAATAAACAGTGTAATATCCCACTACGCCCCCTAAGATACGTATCTCCTTTCTTTTAATTCAATGCTTTATGCGATATGTCAGAGAGGTTTCTTAAAATAGAGTAATATTTTTCATAATCCTTCCTTACTAAGTAACCCGAAACTATCCACCCAGTCCCAGTCCACCCGGTCTTGAATCAAGTCGTCTAGGATTTCTTTATGCCCTGCGCCAAACATCACCAAAACCCGGTCAGCAGGCTCCATAATCCGATGAAGGTTGGTAAAGATTCTTAGGTTACGGGAATACCATTCTTCTACCACGAAGGTCCCGGAATAGTCATCCTCCATTCCTAATCCAACGAGATGCTTGAGGTACAGCGCCTGGTTGAACTGTTGGGAGAAATATTGGGAGTTCATTACGCGGAGTAAATCCGGGATGGGCAGTTGGGCCGTCGAGTCAGCCATGGCCTGTGCCTTGACCAATAGTTGTTGAAAATCCGCCAGGGCTTCCGTTTGCCCCAACGATTGGGCGCGGGCCATTGCGCTGTCCATCGGAAAGGAGGTAAATGCATCAATGGGTTCCAGGTGGTCCAGCCCTGCTGCTTTGGCCAATGGATAGGCCAGTTGGACAATTTCACTTGTCAGCAAATATTTATCCTCTGGAGCAACCACTTCCTCCAGGCGACCGTCCAGCCAGGCCTGGTAGTAGTATTGGCTCCATAGGGTATCCCCTTTCACAAACTCGAAGGCAATTTTAGTTGGTTTGAAGCGTGCTATCAAATCAACGGCTTCCTTCAGTTCGGCCTGTCTTTGAGGAGATCGAATATCCCCCAAATCAGCATTAACGGCATCCCGGCCAGGATTGTGAAGATGAGCCACCCCCAGGACCGAAATTACGGGGTCTTGTGCGGAGAGGGAGAGTGTGCAGAAACAGCATAAAAGGAAGAAAAAACGGGTCATAATATTTGATTTTACTGGTTGAAGAAGTGCTGGCATCTTTTATGAAACTAGTTCCCCAGCTCCTAGTTCCCCAGCTCCTAGTTCCCTAGCTCCTATTTCCTAGCTCCTATTTCCTAGCTTCCAGTTCATTAAAATCCACCAGCTCATAAGCCGGAGAACTCTCGAATTGCTGTCGTAGGATTCCGAGGTGCCCAGCACCAAAAAGAACCATGATCCGGTCATCGGGGGAAGTCGTAGCCTTCTGTATTTTCCGGTAGATGCGCAGGTTACGACTGTACCACCAAATGGCGAGGGCATCCGGGGCCTGGTCACTCTCGAACTCCAGGTAGTGGCCGTGTCCGCGTTTGATTCGATGAGGGTCATTCATGTATTTGAACACATCCAGCAACTCCGCTTGTGCTTCCATTTTATCCTCCAGTTCATACAGCTGGTAGTATCGCTTGTCCATCGTCGTATCCGCCGTTGGGTCATGAGCCGCAAAGAGGCTGTCCATGAGTGGGCGGAGGACCAAAGAGTCTTTGTGCCAGTACATGGAGTTGGACAGCGTCCGGTCATCTCCAAGGATCAGGGTATCGATGCCAAACCGTTTACCGAGCCGGAAGGCCAACTGCTCAATTTCTCCTTTTCCCAGTTTTCGTTCTCCGGCCAGGTATTTATGGTACGCTTCATTTACCGTACTACCGCTGCGACGCTCTACCACGATCTTGTTGGGCTTAAAACGGGCGATGTAATCGAGTAATTCGCGCAGCTCAGCTTGTTTGGCGGCGGTTTCCACATCTACCTGATCTTCTACGGAAGTGACGTGGCTGTCGAGATTCGGGTAATTGAAATGGAAAGACCCTACCAAGAGGACCTTGGGGCGTTGGTCCTTACCGATCAAAATATCATCTGGGTTAAAGGTCTTCAGGTCAGGCGTTTTCTGGGCGCGGACGCAGGTGCAAATAATGGTTAAGAGAAGCAGGGTAAGTAAACTACGCATGGTTCGTTGGTTTAGTGATTGGATACTGCAATCTTCCGGCGTGCCCAATCCTAAGCCAAATCAAATCGGTGAATCACATTATTTTTCCGTTGAAATAATGACCGCAAATTCACCGATCAAATCCGACCATTCACCGATTTAGTTTAGCCGCCTTATCACTACCCCTTAATTTTAGCCTATGCAAACAATCAAAAAAATGCCCCTGCGTATCGGTACTCTATGCCTTTGGTACCTAGGCGTATATCTTATTGCTATCCGGCTCCGGGATTTCCTGGAAGTTGATGCCATCCAAATGGAAATTGCAGAATGGAGTGACCCACATATGGCTGCCCTTAAAGTATCTTCCGGACTCGCTTTTTTCAGTTACAGCCTGGTGGCTTACTTGTTCCTCTATTTCTTCCATGAGCGTTTTCGCTGGTATTTGCTGCTACCCGCTCTGGCGACCCTCGCGGTGGGTTGTATGTTTTACCGGTCCTTTCTTGAAGAAGTCATCATTCTCCAGTTATTTGGTCACGGCAACTACAACCCTAATACGAGTTGGGAAACCTACCTTCTCGACAACGTCTATTATGCTGTTGTTTTCACCTCTCTTGGCATCATTTTTTACTTCGTACAACTCTCCAGATATAAATCCGATGCGCTGAATCAAACCATGTTGCTCCAGCAGGAAACCGAATTAAAGTTCCTGAAGTCTCAGGTCAATCCACACTTTTTGTTCAATACCCTGAACAACCTCTATTCACTAGTGCAAACCAATTCAGATCAGGCCCTGCCTGCCCTCGAAAAACTTAGCGGTCTGCTACGTTATTCCCTATACGAGCAGAACGCTACGGTACCACTCGAACGGGAAGTAAGCTACCTAAAAGATTTCCTCCACCTCGGAAGCCTGCGGGTCGACGCAATGGCTGCCCCCGAGATCACCTTTGGCCCCTTTCGCCAGGATTGGCAACTCTCGCCCTTACTATTGGTTCCGTTCCTCGAAAATGCCTTCAAACACGGCGACCTTAAAGACGTCGACCATCCGCTACACTTATCCCTCATAGAACGGGCCGACGGTAATGGAATAATCTTCCGGGTCAGGAACCTCATCCGGACCAACGTCACTTCAAAAGACGAGGTTGGGGGTATCGGCCTGGCCAATGTCCGCAAACGGTTGGCCCTCCTTTACCCCGGGCAACACCAGCTGACCGCAGGGCCGCAGGAGGGTCTTTTTGTAGTAGAATTGGAACTTACCCTTCCCTTAAACAGGCAACCTGAAGTTAGCCCCAGCCTGGCCACGCAGGCATCTCATCGCCTTTCTCCCGGATAGAAAACCTGACGCCAGAGGAAACAACTAACGCCGGAGGCGTCCAATCGCTTTAACCCCGGATGAAGCAGCTGACAAAGTCAGCAGCGTAATCCAGGGACCTCCACCACCATCAGACCCTATCCCAATACACCCCATCATGACGACCATCATCATAGAAGACGAACCCCTGGCCATAAAACTCCTGAAGGTCTACATCGATAAACATCCTGAGTTAACCCTTGCAGCGACCTTTACCAACCCCATCGACGGACTGGAGTACCTGCGCAACAACCCAACGGAACTCCTGCTACTCGACATCCAGATGCCCGAACTAAACGGACTGCACGTTGCCCGGCTCATTCGGGGCCAAACTAAAGTCATCTTCACCACTGCTTACGAAGCACACGCACTTGAGGGCTTCGACCTGGATGCTACCGACTACCTGCTCAAGCCCATCTCCTACGAACGCTTTTGCCGTGCCATTGCTAAAGCGACGGCCAACGTGGCTACCGTTGAGCCATCCCTCCAAAGTGAAACTGCCTCGGCCCCGCAGTCGCTGTTCGTTAAGTCCGGTACCCGGACCCTTCGCCTCGAACTGGCCGACCTCACGCATGGTTCTTCTTCCGGCGACTACCTCACCCTCTACCTGACCGATGGAACAAAGATTCTTACCCTCGAAAACCTGACAGATTTTCTCGCCCGCTTACCCTCCAAACAATTCTGCCGCATCCACCGTAGTCATTTTGTTGGCCTGGCGGCCATCACCTTTGTGGAACGTCGAAGGGTGGTGATTGGGGATACCTGGTTGCCCGTTAGCGATGGGTACCGGGAGGCCTTCACTAAGCTTATTCAATAACTGTTAAACTCCTGCACCTTAACACAATCCACCAGTCCCCAACACAACTAGCCTTACCAAATCCCGTTTTAGCTGCGAACTAAGTCTTTTGATTTTCGCGAAATAGAAATACACCCCGGTTTCATTGTCATAAAAACCAACCGACATGAAATCTTTGTTTGTAACCCTGCTGGCCTTGGCCGGCCTCTTCCTCTACGCTCCCGGTAGCTTGCACGCCCAGCCAGAGCCCGATGCGCCCATTGCCACTTCCCTCGCCGAGCAGCCAAATACCAAAACGCTGAATGCCGCTCTGCGGGCTGCAGACCTCACCACCTCCCTCAAGGAGACGGGAGACTTCCTGCTATTGGCACCAACGGATGCCGCCTTTGCCAGCCTCCCGGAAGGGGTTGTTGAAGCCTTACTCCAACCGGACAATAAGGATAAACTCCGCGAGTTGCTCCTCTTTCACCTCGTCGCTGAAACTGAGGGGGCTTATACAGCGACAACAACTGACAAGCTCAAGGACACCGAAGCAAAAGCCCTGACGGGAATCCCCTGCAA